>CAZPKI010000299.1:0-1516 GCA_964587015.1 uncultured Limnohabitans sp. | reverse complement strand
TTCCTTTGAAAAATCAGATTTGCGAAGATTTTATGCAGGAGGGTGGAGTACTTCGAAAAGTGCAGTCAATGTTGTATTTTCAAGCCATGCATAGACGCCCTTTTCTCCAGAAACTCAGTTTAATCAGCACAGGGATACTTACCCTACCATTTGCTACTTACGGTCAGGTGAATCTTCCGAGAGCCACCCGACTCAAGTTTATCACCGCTTCAGATGGGCACTGGGGACAGGCTAATACTGATTTTGCAGGATCTCACCGGCAATTGATTGAAGCGATTCATCGCGAAAAAGGAGTGGATTTTGTGGTCTTCAATGGAGACTTGATTCATGATACGCCTAGCTTTCTACCGGAGGTGAAGGCTGTTTTTGATCAAGTTCAATTTCCAACTTTCGCTACACGAGGCAATCACGACCGGGTGGATGCGGACACTTTTCTCCGAATCATGGGGCATTCCACCAACCATTCCTTCGTCCTGAAGGATCAGTTTGGGGTGATCCTTTTGGATTCCTCCAATGTAGCGGGCGACTACTTGTGTGCGGATTTGAATTACCTGAAAGGAATGTTGACTTCTTATGAAAAGCTGGAGCAGGTGTATGTATTCATTCACATCTCCCAGCAGGATTGGACGCGAAATGGAGTGGCTTGCCAGGAGTTTATGGACTTGATTGCTTCTTACCCAAATGTGAAAGCCACCTTTCATGGTCACGATCACGACCTAGATGGCTTGATGGTATATAAAAAGAAGCCTTTTTTATGGGCGGGACATTTTGGAGGATCTTGGGGTAATCCTTTCCCGAGTTACCGTATCTGTGAGGTGGGGGAAGATGGTAAAGCAGTCACCTACCTCAAAACGGTCAAAGAGGGGATGGTGCTGAATAGCCACCCCTTGTAAGCTTCAGTCAAAATTTTAAAGAGACTTCAACTCGTTCAATAACTCGTGCACATCAAGTGTACGGGTATACATCACCATCTTTCCTTCGGCATCGGTCGGCCAAAGTTCCTTGGGTCGATCCCAATACAATTCAACTCCATTTTCATCCGGGTCGTCCAAATAGATGGCTTCAGAGACGCCATGGTCTGCAAATCCACTGATGGGATAGTTGGCGTCTATTAATCGTTGAAGGATTAATGCCAAATCATTTCGGGTTGGGTAAAGTATGGCCGTATGGAAAAGACCAGCTGCATTTTTGGGTGCAGGCTTTCCACCTTTGCTTTGCCAGGTATTTAATCCAATGTGGTGATGGTAGCCTCCTGCAGAAATAAATGCGGCTTCTTCCCCATAAGTAGTCACCAATTCAAAACCCAAAAGTCCAGCGTAAAAATCTAGAGCCCGCTGCAAATTGCTGACTTTGAGATGCACATGGCCTATGCGAGTTGCAGGTGGGAGTTGGTAGTTTGAATTCATGACTGAATTTCAAGAAGGGATAGTCGAAAATCGAGCAACTAATTAATGCTGCTGCTCCACCCAGCGTCTTGCATTGACGAAAGCTTCCATCCAAGGGGTGAAGTCATCGT
>CAZPKI010000298.1:0-1518 GCA_964587015.1 uncultured Limnohabitans sp. | reverse complement strand
ATAGTTAGGCAGTCGCATATTCTTTGACTGGAATTTTGTTGAGTGCATCGACAAAGGCCTGTGCCGAAGCGAGGACAATGTCTTGGTTGGAGGCAAAGCCATAGTACGGCTTGTCCGACTTGATCAATCGCATGTGTACTTTGGCCACATCGTCGCTTCCTTGAGTGATTGCTTGGATTAGAAACTCCTCCAGCTCCACTTGAGGCTGTACAATGGATTCTATAGCCTTGAGAACGGCATCCACAGGCCCTACACCAGTGGAAGTTGCCATCTGAAGTGAGTTGCCTACTTTTAGGGTTACTTGTGCAGTTGCTTCGCCATCCGAGGAGTAGTGAACCTGTTCCAACTCAATGAAGTTGGATTCATCGATAAATTTACCTACCAGCTCCAAGAGATCTTTTCTCCCGATATCCCGCTTGGAATCGGCGAGCACCAAAAAGGCCTCGTAGACTTCCCGCAAGGCTTCTCCTTCGAGCTCCACTCCCAAGGCATCCAAATGGTGCTTGAGGGCTGCTCTTCCAGACCTGGCAGTTAAGACGATCGTAGATTCTGCAACGCCTACATCCTTGGGATCTATGATCTCGTAGTTTTCTCGATGCTTCAGTACCCCATCTTGATGGATACCCGAAGAATGTGCAAATGCATTTCTGCCCACAATGGCCTTGTTGGGCTGCACCGGCATATTCATCAACTTGGACACCAGGCGGCTGGTGTGGTAGATTTTTGGAGTGACAATTTCCGTGTGAACGGGGATGGACTGATGGCATTTGATCGCCATCACCACCTCTTCCAAGGAGGTATTTCCTGCGCGTTCCCCAATTCCGTTGATGGTCACCTCTACCTGTCGTGCGCCTTGCTGGACCCCAGCTACGGTGTTGGCCGTAGCCATGCCTAGGTCGTTGTGGCAATGCGTAGCGATGATGGCTCGGTCGATGTTGGGAACTCGGTTTTTAAGACTAGCAATGATGGCGCCATACTGCTCTGGAAGGCAGTAGCCGGTGGTGTCAGGAATATTGACTACGGTAGCTCCTGCTTTGATGACTTCTTCAATTATTTTGCAAAGGAAGTCGGGCTCCGCGCGACCTGCATCTTCGGCGTAAAATTCTACATCCTCCACAAATCGCTTTGCAAATTTGACTGCTGCTACTCCTCGTTTGATGATGTCTTCTGGGGTAGAACGAAGCTTGAATTGAATATGGTAGGGCGAAACTCCAATTCCTGTATGGATACGTCCTTTTTTAGCATATTGAAGGGATGCAGCTGCTACTTCGATATCTTTTTCTACGGCACGAGAAAGGGCACAGATGATTGGGTTGGATACTGCTTTGGAAATTTCTACCACGGAGTTAAAATCCCCAGGACTAGAAATGGGAAAACCTGCCTCAATGATGTCCACACCCAGCGCTTCCAGAGCCTTGGCCACTGTGATTTTCTCTTGGGTATTGAGTTGACACCCCGGCACTTGCTCCCCATCTCTAAGGGTGGTATCGAATATCCATAGCTTTTCGCTCATGACCT
>CAZPKI010000297.1:0-1526 GCA_964587015.1 uncultured Limnohabitans sp. | reverse complement strand
CCTTGCCTGATTCTAAAAAATCCCCTTGGAGAATATCCAAAAGAAAACTCTCCAATATAAAAGTGGTAGTCCTCTGCGTTGCAGCGGCTACCACTTTTTGGGTTTTAAATGCACTCAACAAGGATAATTACAGTACTATAGTAGATTACCCAGTACTGTGGGAATACGATCAAAAAAACTTTATTCCAGTTAAATCCCTGCCAAAAAGCATTCAAATTGAAATTTCAGGGAACGGCTGGGACTTACTGCGCAAGTATTTTAATATTGGAGGCACCCCCTACCTCATTCAACTCAATACCCCTGCAGAGAAAAAATACCTGCTCACCGCAGACCTGAAAAGAAGCTTGGGAGAATTTATCACCCCAACAAAACTCCAAAACGTACTAGGAGACACCATTCACTACCAAATCGATCGGATCGTAACCAAAACACTTCGCCCAATGTTGGACACGTTGGGATATTCTCTGGATAAAAACATTGCCCTAGATGGGAAGGTCAATTTCATTCCTGACCAACTAGAAATCACTGGGCCTTCTTCAGTTTTGGAGGCTTTTGACGGGAAATACCCCGTTACTTTAAATGCATCAAAAATCAATTCAGATTATTCTGACAAGGTTTCCCTAACTGTAGATGAAAGTTTGGCAAAGTTAGTTCAACTAAAGCAAAAGGAAATCCAAGTCAGCTTCTCCGTGCTTACCTACCTCGAGGGCAACAAAAGGCTAAAAATCAAGAAAATAAATTTCCCCAACACAGTGACGCTACCCAATGAGGAATTGGTCCCAGTTCTGAGCTATTTGATCGAAGAAGCTAATCTTCCGCAACTGAAAGATTTAAAATTTGAGGCGATCCTAGATTATAGGAAGCGGAATCGCGCAGATAGTACGCTACAACTAGAAGTCAGCCCCAATCCTAATTTTTTGAAAGAGGTTCGAATCAGCCCTCCGCAGATTAAACTTAAATATGAGTAATAAGCGTCCATTGCTAGTTGGCATTACAGGCGGTATCGGATCCGGGAAATCCACCGTCTGCAAACTATTCTCCCTATTGGGAATCCCTGTTTACACCGCCGATGACCGTGCCAAGTGGCTGATGGCTCACGATGCCGAACTTCGAAATCAAATATCATCCACTTTTGGAGCTGACGCCTATTCAGCAAATGGTGCGCTCAATCGGGCCTTCCTTGCGGAAATCGTGTTTCCCAATCCTGAAAAAATCGCAGAACTAAATGCCCTAGTACATCCTGTTGTAGGGAAAGATTTTGAACAATGGATTACCCAACAAACTGCACCCTACCTCATCAAAGAAGCTGCGCTTCTCTTTGAAACTGGGGCAGCAAAAGAACTCGATTATGTAATCAATGTTAGCTCGCCACTACGCGTCCGAATGGCTCGAATACTCCTTCGAGACCCCCATCGCTCCGAAGAACAAGTCAACCAAATCATCAACCAGCAACTTCCTGACGAAGAAAAAAATGCGCTGGCAGATTTTTGCATCAAAAACACGGACAACAAACTGCTGATTCCCCA
>CAZPKI010000296.1:0-1533 GCA_964587015.1 uncultured Limnohabitans sp. | reverse complement strand
CATTCACTACCACAAAGAACTCTTCTTGATCTTGAAAAACTTTGGAAGCCTGCGCACCATAGGTCGCCGAAGGATCATCCGTCATGGTCTTGTAGGCATGATAGAGCAAGGTATAGGTCCCCTTTTCTACAATCTTCAGAAACCGCTTCGATTTAAGGGTGGGCACTACATATTCGCTCGTGTATTCGCTACCACCCGCCTCAGGAGGGTAGGAAAATCCAGTCACCTTTTCTGGGGTATAAGCAAAAAGCCCACCTTCCAATTTGTACTCTAAAGTATTGCTATAGGCGTTTAAAGCAATAGATAAACCTTCTACTTTTTGACCGGTGGCAAGGTAAATGACACCCTTCTTAAACTCGTCAAAATAGGCTGAACCTTTGACACCGACGAAAGGATTCGCAGTAATCGGCATGCCTGTTCCATTGTCACGAAGTAGAGTCATTTGCGCAAAGGAACTCATAGGGAGCAGCCCAACAAGGAGCAGGAGGAAAAAGAATGATTTTTTCATGACTCAAAGTAAAAAAAAAGGCCGGATAAATCCGGCCTTTTAACAAAAGAAAATAATCGTTTGACTCGAAAATTATCGAGTGATTCGAATTTGGACCTTGTTGTAATTTGCGCTATTACCTACCTCATCGTTACCTACTAACTGAAGTAACAAGTCAACAGATCCGCCAATTCTACCCGTATTTAATACGTTTACTGTCAAGGTTCCAAAGCTGGAGCCTGCAGGGATAGTCAAGGTGCCTGGAGCCGCGTAATCTCTACCTGCCACTGCAGTGGTACCATCTACTACTACATTGTAAGTAATGATTTCGTCAGAAGGTCTATGCTTTCCAACTAGGTTGACACGTAGATTTACTGTTCCCACGGTATTGGCTACCGTAATTCTTGGATAGGTTAGACCTGGCGCAGGTGCACGGTCTACGGCATCCTGAAATTCAACCACAAGACCTTCCCATACAGGATAGTTCTGCTCAATGCAAGAGGAGAATACAAGTACGAAGGCCAGCGTCAATAAAGAAAATAACTTTTTCATAATTTCTAATTTTAGTAGCCTCTGTTTTGTTTAAGATTTGGGTTACCATCCACTTCACGCTGAGGGATTGCAGGTAGTATCTTGAAGTCATCAAACGCAAGATTGACCGCTGGTGTTGTCTTCACAATACCTCTTCCATAACGCTTCAAATCAAAGAAACGCTGACCTTCAAATGCAAACTCTTTGAATCTTTCCAAAAGGATTTCTTCCAAAAGTGCATTTCCAGCCAAAGTAACTGCAGGCAAACCTCTCAATGCCTTGAACGCATTTAATTCGGTAAGCGCAGCAGTTTCATTCTTCAACTGGAAGTTTGCCTCTGCTCTGTTTAAGTGCATCTCAGACTTACGGATCACCGGAACGTTGTCCGCATAGGCGAAGCCAGACTTAGACATAAACTTAGTACACTCGATTTGACGACCTGCACCTCTTACGGTATTACCTGTAGTGTACAATTGGGCTCTAACATCTGTATTTCTAGTTACATCCCAGTTATT
>CAZPKI010000295.1:0-1540 GCA_964587015.1 uncultured Limnohabitans sp. | reverse complement strand
AAACTTTTTTAAAGATTGAAAAATTCACTTCCTTACTTTTTCCTATTTTCGACTTCTATTTCTCTTAAACCTACCCACCTATGTCCCCAATTGCAATTGGCAGCTTTGAAGAATTTGAATCCTACCTAGGAAAAGAACTTGGTGCTTCTTCTTATTTCCAAATCACCCAAGAACAAATCAATCGCTTTGCAGAAGCAACCTTGGATCACCAATGGATCCATACCGATCCCGAACGCGCAAAGGTGGAAGGAGCTTTTGGTAATACCATTGCCCATGGTTACCTCACCCTAAGCATTGTACCCTACTTATGGGAACAAATCGTGCAAGTCAACAACCTCAAAATGATGATCAACTATGGGATTGAGAATCTACGATTTGCCCAAGCTGTCACCGTGAACAGTGAAGTACGCTTGGTAGCCTACCTAAAAAATATCACCAATCTCCGTGGCACCATCAAGGCAGAAGTGGAAGTTACCCTAGAAATCAAGGATCAAAAGAAGCCAGCATTCGTAGGGCTTCTCATCTTCTTGTACCATTTTAATCCCGTCTCAGGAAGCTAATAAATCATTAATTACCGTTGCAGCACAGGCGCAGCCAAAGGCCGCTGGAAGAAAAGACATCGTTCCATAAGCGGACTTTTTGAAATTTTTTCCGTCGGTCAGCATCAAGCTCTCTTTAATCATTTCTTCGGTGGAAAACACGGCCTTGAAGCCCCCGACAATGTTTCTTCTTTTCAGCCGCTTCCGCAGCATCTTGGCCAGCTTGCACTGGTGTGTGTCCGCAAAGTCGACCACCTTGATTTGGGTGGGATCTACCTTTCCTCCTGCGCCCATGGAACTGACTAATGGAAAGCCACGCTTTTTTGCTCCTTCGATGAGGTGCATTTTGGGTGTAAAGCTATCGATGCAGTCCACCACATAATCAAACTCATTCCCTTCCAGCAAGTCTGTAATTTCGAAAGGCTCTAAAAATTTCTTGATCGCCTGCAACTTGAGCTTCGGGTTGATGGCCAATAAACGTTCCTCCATCCAACCTGCCTTGGGCTGCCCTACATTGAGCTGCGTAGCTGGAAGCTGCCGGTTGACGTTGGAAATATCCACCGTGTCACCATCCACAATCGTCATGGCCCCAATGCCCGAACGGGCGATAAACTCGGCTGCAAAAGAACCTACTCCCCCTAGTCCTACCACTAGTACATGTTTATTGGCTAATTTTTCAAGGCCTTCACGACCAACAATCAATTCGGTACGACTCAGCCAGGCAAATTCATTCATGCAATTTTTCTTTTGGAGATGGCATTCCAGTTGGTAACTACTTGCGCTGCAAGGCTTGCTACTGGAAGCTGCAAAAGTAGGGAAGCGGCTTGATAAATCGAATCGATTTCTACCCCGGAATCATCAGTTTCAAAAAAGAATCGATCCAAGGGACAGCTCTTCAACCATTCTTCAGCATTGCTACCTGGATGAAGGATTTGCTTTCCAAAAGAAAAAAATACGGGAAAAGGTAGCAGCTGTCGTGCCAGCTCGGGCTTTTGATTCCA
>CAZPKI010000294.1:0-1561 GCA_964587015.1 uncultured Limnohabitans sp. | reverse complement strand
TAGGCAATCCCTTAGATTTCTATATTTTTTTTAGCTTTTGCTTGGATGAAATAGCAAGGAACCTTTTTTTTACAATTTAATCCCATACAAGAAGCTCAGCACCAACCCAATAGATTTGAAAGTGGCCCCAGCTTTTGTGTAAAAACCTTCCCCTACCTAGGAAATGATTAAAGTTTTGTTTGTGTGCTTGGGCAATATTTGTCGGTCTCCCATGGCCGAGGGTATTTTCAATGCCAAAATCAAGGGATTGGGATTGGAAAAGAGCATTCAATCGGATAGTGCGGGAACTTCAGACTACCATATTGGAGAGCTGCCAGATGAGCGAACGCTTCGCTGTGCACAAAAAAACGGGGTAGGAATTCAGCACCGAGGCCGACAGGTGCACCTCACGGATTTCAGGGATTTCAGCTACATCATCGCGATGGATTCGAGCAACCTTCGGAATTTAGAGCTACTTAAACTACAATCTCGGTTTCCAAACAAGGAGATTTATTTGATGCGCGACTTTGCAGAAGGGGAAACGGGTCTCGCTGTTCCGGATCCATACTACGGTGGGGAAGAAGACTTTGAGAACGTATACCGCATTTTAGATGCTGCTTTGGATGGATTGATCAGCCACCTAAAAGTAGCCCACCCCCAGGTTTTCAAAGCATAGCAAAGAATTTGGAAGATGGCAACAGTGCCAACTTTCACTAATTCTTGAGGCTTAGCTAAGCTAAATACTAATTTTTTGGCCTGTTTTCACAGCTTTATAAATTGCATCCACGATTCGCATGTCCTTCAACCCTTCTTCTCCATCTACGGGGATTAGCGGTTGCTTGCCATCCAAGATAATTGCCGCCATTTCGTCCATTTGGGTGGTTTGATGGGTCACATGGGTATGCTCAAGTGGACCGGAATTAGTCCTAGCCTTGATGGGGCCATATCCTGTGGAAGGTTGCATTTCGGCAAAGCCCTTGGTGCCGGACAGAAAAAATTTATCCAAATAGTTGAGCGAGTAGGTAGACAAACAGGAGGCAGTTGCCCCAGATGGGAAGCCCATCTGAAAGGTGATGGTTTCATCTACACCTTCTTTAAATTTGATTGGATCCGTTTTCGTTTCCTGCGCGGTCACCCAAATAGGCTCCTCCCCCAGCATGTAGCGAGCTCCATTGATGGAGTAAATTCCAATATCCATCATGGCTCCACCTCCTGCCAGGGTTTTGTTTAATCGCCACTGCGAAGGGTCGCCAATGACAAATCCACTCAAGCCTTGAAAAAAGAGCGTTTTGCCAAATTCTCCTGCCCGCTGCTTTTTGACAATATCGAGGGTATTGGCCTCAAAGTGCATGCGGTAACCGATCAAGAGCTGCACCCCAGCTGCTTTACATGCTGCGATCATCTCCTCCCCCTCTAGGGCGTTGATAGCCATGGGTTTTTCGCAAATTACGTGCTTGCCCGCCTTGGCCACTGCAAGAGTATGTTCTTTGTGCAAAGAATTGGGAGTAATCACGTAGACCGCATCAATGTCTTTGTTGTTTTTGAGCTGCGAGACGGTGTCATAGGTGTAGCAATTCTGAGC
>CAZPKI010000293.1:0-1571 GCA_964587015.1 uncultured Limnohabitans sp. | reverse complement strand
ATCGGAATCAAGGCATCTAGCTGGGCATCGATCGCGGCACCGGCAGGAATCATCATCAAGATGCGACGCGGGGTAGCCAAGGAAGCCACAAAAGCAGCTAGGTCTTCAAAAGCAGCTGTCTGCTTGAATTCTGGATTTTCATCCAGTACCTTTTGGGCGATACCCTCCTCCTTGCCTGCCACATATCGGTTGTAAAGGGAAACGGAAACCCCGTTTTCTGCAAGGTTGAGTGCCAGGCTTTTACCCATCACACCCATACCGATCACCCCCATGTTCATTTTCATCTCTTGCATTGTTAAATAGTAAAGGGAGGCCTCCAGCACCTGGTCTGGGGTCCCTGAAATGTCAACTAGTTTGCCTAAGCTAGGCTTCTCCCAAATGGCCAGCTGGGAATCCAACATTCCCGCCTTCATGTAATGGTTTTGTCGGGCAAGCATGCGCTCCCAAATCAGATCCCGAGATCCGGTCAAGTGAATCCAGCGAAGACCATCGCTCACTTGAAGCTGCTTTCGGTAGGTATTTTTGAGTGCTGAACAAGCCAACACCGCTCCTCCCTGTTGCTCCATTTCGAGCAACTTAGAAGCCAAAGCAGCTAACCAAGGTACCCGATCCGCATCCGTAAGCGGTTCCCCTCTCCCCATTTTTTCAATGTTTGCAGGGGGATGAAACTGGTCTGCATCCAAAAATGGAAGTTCAAGCGCCTGAGATAATCCCAGTCCTAGGGTAGTTTTTCCCGTACCTGACACTCCTGTGACCACTACAAGCATGGTGCAAAGGTAAGTTTTAGATTCCAACTGTGCACATGCTTTAAATACACAAGCCTATTTTTACTTGGAATCCGACAGAGCAAACGAACAAGTATCCCTTGTCTTTAGCCACTATTTTGCCTGGAAGTGAAATTTCAAAGCACTGAATAACTACCTTTGCAGCTCAATTTTAAGTTTCTATGATTTCAGTAGACAATGTATCCGTCATTCATGGCGGTAGCGCCCTATTCAGCAACATCACCTTCAACATCAATGAAAGTGATAAAATTGCCCTCATGGGTAAGAATGGAGCTGGAAAATCTACCCTCCTCAAAATTATTGCTGGGGTAAATAAACCTTCCTCTGGTTCCGTTTCTGCACCAAAAGGATATGTGGTGGCCTACCTTCCTCAGCACTTGCTGACTGCAGATGACTGCACGGTCATGGAAGAAGCTTCTAAGGCATTTGCGTCCTACCTGAGCATGAAGGAAGAAATTGAGTCCATCAACGAGCAGCTAACCATCCGTACCGACTACGAATCAGAGGACTATTACAAGCTCATTGAGAAAGTGTCTGAACTCAGTGAAAAATTCTATGCCATCGAGGAGATCAACTACGAGGCAGCCGTTGAAAAGGTATTGCTCGGCCTTGGATTTGTTCGGGAAGATTTCACGAGATCGACCTCCGAATTTTCAGGGGGTTGGAGAATGCGCATTGAACTTGCGAAGATTCTCTTGCAAAACCCAGACCTTATCCTTCTCGATGAGCCGACCAACCACCTCGACATCGAATCCATCCAGTGGCTGGAAGAATTTTTATTGACCA
>CAZPKI010000292.1:0-1582 GCA_964587015.1 uncultured Limnohabitans sp. | reverse complement strand
GCACGAACCCTTGGTTCTTAAGGGATTTTCTTTAAGAATTTTTTTCCGACCCCGCTTTTCAGGTATTTTTCTCTTTTCCTAGCTTCAATTCGAGCCCCTACTTTTTCTGAATAAATCAATCGAAAAGGGGCATACGATTTGGTAGATCTGCCTCTACCGGAATTGTGTTGGTGAATTCGCCTGTCCAGGTTGTTGGTTAGCCCTACATAGATGTAGTTCTTGGAAAGGCTTTTGATCGCATAAACAAAAAAATCTTCCATAAAAAAATGTCTAAAAATAAAAGATAAAAAAAAGGCCTGCATCACTGCAAGCCTTTGTACCCAGAGCCGGAGTCGAACCGGCACGAGTGTAACCTCATTGGTGTTTGAGACCAACGCGTCTACCAATTCCGCCATCTGGGCATTACATTAATCCATTCCGTCCTGAATGGGGTTGCAAATATGACTACAAAAATGATTTCCTACAAACTCAAGACTGTACTTCTTGCAATTTTTTTGTGCTCCATGCCTGAGGTTTCTCAGAAAACAGCGCTTTTGTAAAGGTCCAAACTGATTTAAAGAGCTGTGAATCACGATACTGATTCAAGGCATCCTCACTTTCCCAATGGCTGTAGGTTACAAAAATATTTTTTTTATCCTGGTCTTGCCACAGCTCAAGATGCTGGCAACCTGGGAAATTTCGGATTAAGGATTTGTGGGCTTCAAAATTTTCCAAAAAAGCAGCTGCCTTCTCAGGGTGGAAGGTCATCCGGACAATCCGAATCAGGCTCATGGCTCAAAATTGATGTAGACTACACTGTCTCGCTTCAAACCAAGAAGGTTGCCCCCGTGTCCATGGTTGATGCCAATTTCCAAAACATCCAAACTGTTGAAAAATAAATAGGGCTCACCTGATTCCACTTGGTCATACCCAGTCTGTAGCTGTCGAAAGGTTTCCCTTCCAAATTGCACTGTAAAATTACCTGGATTTAACTTTTCAAACACCTCCCGACGAATATTGGTAATCAAGTTGCCATAGCAATCTACCCGAACCACATGACCCACAATCTGCTCTCTCGTTGCCTTTGCTTGTCGAGGCATCAACTTTTTGAATTGGGTGGAAGGACCTCCAAAGTCATGAATAGCAGCACCAGAAGCCACCTTTGCAGCAATAGGCGCCAAGATATCCCGGGTAGGGAAGGTGGAGTCCTTGATATGAATATCTGCGAATTGGACGATTATCCCTGGATCATAATCCGCCAACATGCTTAGAATCCCATTGTTGGGGCCGATAAAAATATGATCCTCTAGCTTGATGCCTATGTAACCTACCGTTGCTGTACCTGTGGTATTAATGCCTACCAAATGCACCGTGCCTTTGGGGAATTCCCGAAAGGTTGTGCGCAAAATAAATGCGGCATGCTCCAGGTCAAAGGCCGCAATGTGATGGGAAATATCCACAATTTGAAGCTGTGGATTGATGGATAGCATCCTGGCTTTCACTGCTGGAACATAATAGTCCATGTCCCCGAAATCAGAAAGGAATGTCACCAAGGCCATAGGAGCAAGTAAAGTAAAATTTTGTAGTTTTGTTTGTTGGGGAG
>CAZPKI010000291.1:0-1602 GCA_964587015.1 uncultured Limnohabitans sp. | reverse complement strand
TAAGGGAAACCGACACGACGATGGGATTAAATAGGTAGGCTTTGATGTAGTCGTAAGCCAAAAAACCCACTACCGCTGTGGGAAGAAATGCGGTAATCAACTTGAAATAAATGGTCAGGTTTCGGAAGAACCGCTTGATGTACATCAAGGCAATTGCCAGGATGGCCCCCAATTGAATGAATACTTCGAAGGTCTTTACAAATTCATCCTCGTGAATGCCCATGGCTGTGGAGGCCAAAATCATGTGGCCCGTGGAGGAAATGGGAAGAAATTCAGTAAGTCCTTCGACTATGGCAATCAGGATGCTTTGAAAAAGAGTCATGCAGTGCGGGTTTCCAACACAAAACTAATCATCATGGGCAAACCTCAAGGGAATTTTCTACGTCTTCAAAGAATTAAAGGCCAAGCCTTGCGTTTGCCTAACTAAATTGTTTGATTTAATACCAACTCCACGCCACATGAAAAGACTACTTTTTTTCCTCCTTCTAACCAGCTTCGCACTCCAAGGATTCGCACAAGACCTTAAGGAAGTAACCCTTACCAACCAGATCAAGGAGGTTACCCTATTCTTGTCTGGGGCACAAGTATTTGAATCGGCAACAGGCACCCTTCCGGCAGGAGAAACCGTGCTACTGGTCAAGGGTCTCTCTCCATTTTTAGATGAAAAAAGCATTCAAGTCAAGGGTCAGGGCAACTTTACCATTCAGGCGGTCAACAAGCGCTTGGATTTTCTCCACGAAAAAGAGGAGGGAGAAAAAGTTATAGCACTAGAAAAAGAAATCGCAGAAATTGAAAAACGCCAAAGCAATTTGCGGAATCGGATTCAGGTGCTTGGTACTAAAATGTCTGTACTTGCGGCCAACAAAAGCATTGGCAGCAGCCAGGCGGGCACGAGCATGACTGCGCTAAAAGCAACCTTGGATTTTTTTGATGCCGAACACACCAAAATTGCCAATGAGGAATTGCAAATCAATACGCAGCTTACGGCGAATGACCAGGAAATTGAGGCACTACGAAACCAGCTGTATGCGCTGCAACAAAGCGACGATAAAGCGAAAGCTGAAATCAGAATCCGCGTAAAAGCAACCGGCGCCGGTACTGCCACCTTCCAAATCAATTACCTGGTATCCAATGCAGGTTGGTATCCCAAATACGATGTGCGCGTCAAATCCATCACCGAGCCACTTCAACTGCAGTACAAGGCAGAGGTATTCCAAAATACAGGAGCAGATTGGAAAAATGTCAAACTCCGCTTTTCGAATGCCAACCCCAACCAAGGTGGGCAGGCTCCAAGTATCGACAAGTGGGAACTCAACTATGCCCGATACACTACAGTAAATAAATTTGCAGTCCCACAAACACCCGGCTCAATTAGCGGATTGGTCCTGGATGAGCAAGGACAACCCCTTCCGGGTACTGCAGTCTTGGTAAAAGGCACCACAATCGGAACTACCACGGATTTGGAAGGCCGGTATTCACTGACCTTACCTACAACAGCCAAAACATTGGTGTTCTCTTTTGTCGGGATGCGTATGGAGGAACTGCCTATCCAAGGAAGATCTAGTTTGAATGTGACCTTAATGCAAGATACCCAAATGCTAT
>CAZPKI010000290.1:0-1609 GCA_964587015.1 uncultured Limnohabitans sp. | reverse complement strand
TGTCGACCAAACGGGAAGCTTTCGCAAGAAATGCTTCCCGTTTCTGTTTTTAGCCCATTTTTAGTAGATTCGAAAGATGAGATCTCTCCTTATTTTTGTAAGCTATTGCGGGTTATTGTTTGGGCTAAGTTCCTTTCAAGTGAATTCGCCTGATGATCCAGCTCCCAAGAAGCCGAATGTAATTTTTATACTAGCAGATGACCTCGGTTATGGAGACCTAGGCTTTCTTGGGCAAAAACACATCAAAACCCCTAATTTAGACTTGCTGGCCACACGGGGGATGTTATTTTCCAATCACTATGCTGGCGCTCCTGTATGTGCACCCTCACGCTCAGCGCTGCTTACCGGTTTGCATACCGGCCATACCCCCATACGCGGAAATTTTGAGGTTCAGCCTGAAGGGCAGTATCCCATGCCCGATACACTGCTTACCTTGGGGAAAATTTTTCAGCAAGCCGGTTACCGCACCGCTGCCTTTGGTAAATGGGGATTGGGCTTTGTAGGGACCACAGGTGATCCTTCAAATCAAGGTTTTGATTATTTTTTTGGCTACAACTGCCAGCGCTATGCGCATCGCTACTATCCTGCTTATCTCTGGGAGAATCAACAGCAGGTTCCGCTACTTGGAAATGACTGGACTACAAAAACCACTTTTGCACCGGATCTCATCCATCAGAAGAGTTTGGAATTTATAGAGGACAACCAGTACCAACCGTTTTTCTTATTCCTACCCCTCGTGATGCCACACGCAGAATTGGCAGTACCCGAAGACGAGACCTTTCAGTACTATAGGACAAAATTTGGAGAGGAGTCTCCATATACAGCTCCTCCTCGAGAGGATTATGGTCCAGAAATGCTCATTCCCGGTTACCAGTCTCAACCCTATCCTCGGGCTACTTTTGCGGCAATGGTGACGCGAATCGACCGTTATGTGGGTGATATTCTTGCCAAATTGGAGGCCTTGGGATTGGCAGAAAATACCCTATTGGTTTTCACCTCCGACAATGGAGCGCATCGGGAAGGAGGGGCAGATCCTGAGTTTTTTGACTCCAATGGACCATTTAGAGGATATAAACGTGACTTGTATGAGGGTGGAATTCATGTTCCTCTCCTGGTTTCTTGGCCTTCCAAAATTCCAGCAGGGAGTCATGCTACGCATGTCTCGGCCTTTTGGGATTGGCTGCCCACACTTACAGAGTTAATCGGTCAGCCAAATCCACCTGGACTGGACGGGGTTTCATTTTTACCTACGCTGCTAGGTACAGGAACTCAAAAACAAGCCGACTATTTGTATTGGGAATTTCACGAGTCAGGAGGTAGGCAGGCCATTCTGCAAGGGGAATGGAAGTTGGTCAAGTATCAAGTAAAGCAGCCCGAAAAAGCAACTTTGGAACTTTTCCACCTTTCAGAAGACCCTGGGGAGCAAAAAAATGTGGCTGCAGCCTATCCAGAAAAAGTAATTGAGTTGGAGCGCCTTATCCAAACTGCCCATCGCCCCAATCCAGTTTTCCGCTTGTTTTAACTCAAAGCGGTTGTGAAAACTGACCATTCCAATCCCAACACACAATTGCCCAAGGATGCAGGCTGTCTTGAAAGGTATGGAGGATTT
>CAZPKI010000289.1:0-1619 GCA_964587015.1 uncultured Limnohabitans sp. | reverse complement strand
CTTCAAAAACCTGAGATTCTGGATGAATCTGAGTCAGCAAAAAAAAGGGATGGTTCTATATACAGGGGATCAAACTCAAACAAGATCAGAGGGGATTTCAGTTAAAAATTGGAAAGATTTTCTTTTTGGAAGATAAAATCAATCCTTCTTCACTCCAAACAGTACATGTCAAAACCCTGAAATCGAATTCCACTTTACCTCGGGGTTTTAAATAAAAAAGGCAGCTATTAGGCTGCTTTTTTTGCTCTGATTTTAAGTATTCTTCGCAGACTTTGCTGGAGACCTGAAGATCAAATAAAGGATCGGCGATAATGGGACCAGAATCATAATTGCTAGTAGTAAAATTTTTGTTCCAAAGGACTGGTCACTTTTTCCAATGGAGACAAGCACATATACGAGCAAGGCTAGGTAAACAAGCCCAATTAACGTGAAGATGGGCGCCGGGAGATTTAGAATGAATAGTAGCATAGTGATTTGAAAAATTGTGAGCAATTTAATTAAAAATTGACTTTAAAAAACATGCAGGCTTTTTAAGCATGCTCTAACAAAACTGAATAATTAAACTTAAGTAAAATCAGTTTCATTAACAAGGACTAATTTCTTTCTGCCGAGGGATGGATTGGTCATCCTCCTTTAAAAACAGCTGTAAACTCAAATTTTTTCCCATCAAAAAGCCCTTTGTCGCTCAGTTTGAGGTCTGGTATCACGAGCAGTGCCATAAAGCTCAGCGTCATAAATGGAGAATTGAGTCGAGAGCCCATTTCTTTGGCAAGCTGATCAATGCGGGTGTAGGCTGCCGCCACTTCGTATCCGTCCTCAGGAGACATGATGCCTCCCACCGGTAGGGGAAGCACTTCTTCTTGGTCCCCATTTACCGCGGATACGCCTCCCTTAGCCTCAATCAGCAAATTTACCGCCCTGCAAATGGAGGCATCATCTACCCCCACCGAGATAATGTTATGGGAGTCATGTCCCACCGAGGATGCGATAGCCCCCGATTTCAAACCAAAATTTTTAATGAAAGCGAGTGCAGGTGGGACATTCTGGTAGCGATTCACTACCGTGATTTTGAGAATGTCTTTTTCCGGGTTGGAACTAGCGAAGCCCTCTTGAATCAAGATTTCACCTTGGAGCTCTGGAGTGATCAGCTGCCCATCCAGTGCTTCAATGACACGTACCTGCTTGCCCTGCGCTGGGATTTGGAAGTCTGTTGGGGTTTTGGCTGAGGTATTGAAGTGGTTGATAACCTCATTTTTAATCCGAGGAATCCGTGTTTCTCCATTTTCAGCTACTTTTTGCCCTTGGATGTAGGTGGCGAGTACCTCAAATTTTTCTAGGTCTGTGACTACAATAAAATCCGCCCCATCTCCTTCTCGAAGTTGCCCTACCGGAAGGGAATAGTGGAGGATCGGATTGATGCATGCTGCTCGTAGCACGTCAAACAGGTTTTTGCCCTTTTCGATTGCTCGGATGACCAGTTCGTTGATGTGGCTTAGGGCAAGGTTGTCCGGGTGCTTGTCGTCCGAGCAAAAAAGCAGCATCTCGGGGTACTCATCGATTAGGTCAATTAGAGCCTCGAAGTTTTTGGCTGCGGAACCTTCCCGAATGGAGATTTTCAT
>CAZPKI010000288.1:0-1648 GCA_964587015.1 uncultured Limnohabitans sp. | reverse complement strand
CCGCAGTCATCGCTCAGTTACGTGAGTTGCATTTTACTGCAGGCATAGCTCCTTTTCTAAGGGGTCCCTATGCGAGTATGTATCTTCAACGACCCTGGACTATTCGGCAATATGCTGGATTTTCTACTGCGGAGGAGTCCAATGCCTTTTACCGTCGCAATCTTGCAGGAGGGCAGAAAGGGCTTTCGGTAGCTTTTGATTTGGCTACCCATCGGGGCTACGATTCAGATCACCCTCGGGTGCAAGGGGATGTAGGCAAGGCTGGGGTGGCCATCGATACGGTGGAGGATATGAAGGTTCTGTTTGATCATATTCCCCTAGATCAGATCTCGGTTTCCATGACCATGAATGGAGCAGTAATTCCCATTTTAGCATTTTTTATCGTTGCGGCAGAAGAGCAGGGGGTAGCCATGGAGGCGCTCTCTGGGACCATACAAAATGATATTCTCAAGGAGTTTATGGTGCGAAATACCTACATCTATCCTCCCCAGGCCAGTATGCGATTGATTGGTGATATTTTCGCCTTTACTTCCAAGAATATGCCCAAGTTCAATTCCATTTCCATCTCCGGTTACCACATGCAAGAGGCAGGTGCTACAGCGGATTTGGAATTGGCATACACCCTTGCGGATGGCTTGGAATACCTTCGTACGGGTCTGAAAGCCGGCTTAGCAATTGATGACTTTGCACCGCGACTTTCCTTCTTTTGGGGCGTGGGGATGAATTATTTTATGGAAATCGCAAAGCTGCGTGCAGGGCGTTTGCTCTGGTCCAAGTTGGTGTCCCAGTTTGGGCCTAAGGACCCAAAGTCTTTGGCTTTGCGCGCTCACTGTCAAACTTCAGGTTGGTCGCTCACCGAGCAGGACCCTTTCAACAACGTGACCCGAACAGCCATGGAGGCCTTGGCGGCAGTCATGGGGCATACCCAGTCGCTGCATACCAATTCGTTAGATGAAGCCATTGCGCTGCCTACCGATTTTTCTGCGCGCATCGCTCGAAATACCCAGTTGGTGTTGCAGGAGGAGACAGGTGTTACCGAGGTGGTCGACCCTTGGGGTGGATCCTACTACGTGGAGTACCTCACAGATCAGTTGGCCAAAAGAGCCTGGAGTCTGATCGAAGAAGTGGAGAAATTGGGTGGGATGGCCAAAGCCATTGAAACGGGGCTGCCCAAACTCCGGATTGAGGAAGCAGCAGCCAAAAAGCAGGCAAGAATCGATGGGGGGAAGGATGTAATCGTCGGAGTCAACCGCTACCGAGTGGATGAAAAAACGGAATTAGAACTCTTGGAAGTAGACAATCACTCCGTTCGAGATTCCCAAATCCTGCGACTGAAGCAGATCAAAAGTGAACGAAATCAAGAAGAAGTCACATCCATTTTGGAACAAATACGGGCTGCAGCTACTTCTGGGGAAGGAAATTTACTGGACTTGGCCATCGTTGCAGCAAGAAAAAGAGCTACTTTAGGAGAAATCTCCTTTGCCATGGAGCAGGCCTTTGGGCGTCACAAAGCCCAAACCCAATCCATCTCGGGAGTTTATGCAGCAGAAGTGAAACAACAGAAATCATTTGTAGAAGCCCAGCGCCTATCGGATAGCTTTGCGCTACTCGAAGGACGGAGACCACGTATTCTGGTGGCTAAAATGGG
>CAZPKI010000287.1:0-1664 GCA_964587015.1 uncultured Limnohabitans sp. | reverse complement strand
CACAGCACGGTGATTCATGCCATCCAAACGGTCAATGACATCATGGAAACGGATAATTCCTTCCGCAACGCGGTCAATGAACTAAAAAAGAAGTTTAAGATGCGCTCCTACTGAGCCTAGCATCCTTCTTTTGCCGTCCTACTTCTTCGAATTTAAGAACAGATCCAATACCTGATGTGCAAGCATGCTCGGACTAAGCAAGCCCGATTGCACCGAAGGCTTTTCTCGTTCCAGAGCCTCCTTCACGGCGACATGATTCAAAAAAGCCCTGCCTAGAAGTTCTTGAATAAGGTCTTCTAACCAGGTAAGTCGCTGCGATTCTCGATTTTTTTCCCAAAACCCTGAGCCCTTCATCTGTTGTTGGTAGAAAGCCAATTCCTCGGCTAGATCCTTCATGCCCAACCCAGTCACTGAGGATGCCAACAGAATTTTGGGAGCCCATCCTTTTTCGCTTGGCGGAATAAGGTGTATTGCATTCTGATAAGCTACCTTGGCCTGAGCAGCCAAATCCAGGTTATCTCCATCGGCCTTGTGGATTAAAAAGCCATCGCCCATTTCCACAATCCCCTTTTTGATCCCCTGCAATTCATCCCCTGCCCCAGCAAGAAGTAGTAAAAGAAAAAAGTCAACCATGCTTTTCACGGCAGTTTCACTTTGTCCAACCCCAACCGTCTCTACCAAAATCAAATCAAAGCCAGCAGCCTCACAGAGGAGGATAGCCTCCCGGGTTTTGCCTGCCACCCCTCCCAAGGTGCTACTCGAAGGACTAGGTCGAATAAAAGCCCGCTTGTCTAGCGCCAAGCGTTCCATACGAGTTTTGTCCCCTAGGATACTACCTTTCGAGAGGGAGCTACTGGGATCCACTGCCAAGACTGCAACTTTTTTGCCTGCATCCAATTGGCGGGTTCCAAACATCTCAATAAAACTACTTTTTCCCACACCGGGCACACCTGTGACCCCGATTCGGAAGGAATTTCCCGTATACGGCAATAGTTCTTGAATAAGGGAGGTTGCCAATTCCTGATCGGCAGACAGACCACTCTCCACTAGGGTAATGGCCTGCGCAAGGATTACCCGATCTCCGGCCAAAATGCCGGCTTTGAATTCCGCTAGCGATCGTCTAGTTCTCATGGATTGACCAATTCAAATTGTTGTTCCCCCATCGGAGTTTTTTCATACTTCGCAAAAATGGAAGGGCTCAAGGATGCAGGAAAATGCGGACTTTCTGGAGAGAGTACCACTGGAGCCTTCACAGATTCATGCACAAAAAACACCAGCGTTCGACCGTACTTGGTGTGTGGAAGTAAGTCCGCAAAGGATTTCAAGACTTCTGGATCCTCCACTTGAGTTTGATAGGCATAGATCCGCAGCACAGGCCCTGTATTGTTCTCATTTCTGTAGTAACCTACTTCCTCAAACTGGTCTTGGTAGGCAGCGATTCCCTGTTCTGAAAAACTCTCGGTCACGATCAACCCCACAACTAAAAGTACGGTGATGCCAAGTAGAATAAGGAGGGTCGATGGTCTTTTCAAAAATTTATCGCGGGTTTGTAGGCTGAAGCCCTTAATTTAGCCTAAAATTTTGACAATGGGATTCGAATACGTCAAGGCGCTGCACCTGATTTTTATTGTCACCTGGTTTGCAGGCCTTTTTTACATTGTACG
>CAZPKI010000286.1:0-1683 GCA_964587015.1 uncultured Limnohabitans sp. | reverse complement strand
TTAAGATGAAAAAAAGAATCTTAACCCTATTATTCCTTTTCTTTAGCCTCGTTCCATTTTTGCATAGTCAAGAAGTGGAGCAAAAAGAAGAGGGAGCGCTCACGCTCTCGGGATCAGTAGATGCCTACTTCCGTTCCAACCTAAATGCTCCCAACTCAGGGGATAATCGTCAAGCTCCAGCTTCTTCTTTTGCCAATTTGCCTGGGTTCTCGCTCGGCATGGCCAATATCATTGCAACCTACCAGACCAAAAAAGTGGGTGCCGTGATTGACCTAGTCTTTGGACCGCGTGGAGAAGATGCTGTTTTTGGCTCTCCCCTATATAGTGGTGGGATGGCTGGAAGTTCTCAAATAGTCAATCAGTTGTATGTCTATTGGAATGTTTCGGACAAGGTTACCTTGACTATGGGTAATTTCAATACCTTCTTGGGTTATGAGGTGATTTCGCCAAAGTCCAACTTCAACTACTCCACCTCCTATCAATTTTCGTATGGACCTTTTTCCCATACCGGATTAAAGGCAAACATAAAATTGTCTGATAGCTGGTCCTTGCTTGCCGCAGTGATGAACCCTACCGATATGACGGAGTTTAACCTGAATGGAACCTACACGTTAGGGGGACAACTGGCCTACTCCACAGACGCAGGCAATACTTATTTGAATGTGGTCTATGGAGATCAAGATGGAAGACTAAATGAGGATGCTGGGTTAGTATCTGGAGTTACATCACTTGGAAAGACATTTCAACTCGATTTAACCACTGGGGTAAATCTAAGTCCTACGGTATATGCAGGAGTGAATACCACCTACCAAACTACTTCTGCGGGTGAAATTTTTACTCAATCTGAGGTTCAGGATGTTCAAGGTGATGGAGCTGGATTTTATGCATTTGCAGGATATTTGCAGGCCAAGCCATCTGATACTTTTGGCATTGGATTTCGAGGAGAATACTTTTCTGTCTTCAATACAGGTTTAAATGAGGTAGTAGGATTGAATTCCGAGGGCAATGGATCGGTATTTGCGGCTACCCTTTCTGGAAATATTCAGTTAGCGGAAAACTTGAAATTGATACCTGAACTCCGGGTAGATAGCATGAAAGAAGAGTTTTTTCTTACCAAAGATTTAAACGGAAGCAAGGGATTGGCTTCTTTCCTGCTTGCAGCAGTATTTTCTTTTTAATCCGATTTAATTCAGTCTCTCATCCTAGAAGGTTTACATACGAATTGACCGAGGCGGTATCGCCTCGGTTTTTTTTATGCCCTTAGCGCTTACAGGATCAAAATTTTTTAATTCGGGAACAAATTTTGCTGATTTTCCGTATATAGGGCATAAACCCAAATGAACCACCTTGAAAAAAATTAGTTTTTTTCTACTTGCACTAAGCTTTGCCTACATGGGCCATGCTCAAGAAATAAGTCCTGGTGTCAAAGCAAAAAATGGACTTTTTGGCAAATCTAAAGTCCTAAAAATTCCGTTTGTAACACAAAGTTCCAAGCTAGAACCAAAAGGTCCCAAAGCAAAAAATAAATCTCCTTGGGCCAAGAACCAAGAAAAAGGCAATCCTATTAAATTCAATACTGGTGAATCGGAACTTACGGGGCCTACATCAAAAAACGTAAAACCAGGTAAGAATAAGGAGCCTAAAGTTTCAACTAAGGCGGCTTACCAAGAACCAAAGTCCATG
>CAZPKI010000285.1:0-1755 GCA_964587015.1 uncultured Limnohabitans sp. | reverse complement strand
GGGAACTCGAATGGCAGGCTTTTCATGCAGGGAATGACATCCTATGCTTTTCGGATCATGTGAGAGAGGGCATCGCAAAAATCGCCCAGAATTGCTCAGATTCAGAAATTGATGCTGTTTTTGAAAAAGTGATGGGGCTAAAAACCCGCCTGGGTGTCCTAGAAAACCAGCCCATTGCTGTACCTAGGTTTGATTGGGAAAGTCATTCCCAGCTGCAAAAAGACTTGGCAGAAAACTATGTGACTGTCATCTCAGGTGAAATTGATTCGGCAGCCCTCCGGGAGTTGGCAAAAGCAGGTAAACTGGGTTACCGGGAATTTTTTGCTCAAAATCCAAGTGTCTTTTTTCAGCAATTGGTTCTTCCCTTCTCCTCGATCGAAGAGGCAGAGAAAGTGATTTTGGCGGTATTTGTTCCTAGTCACAAGCCCTTGAATCAATTTGGTATGGAGCAAAGATTCTTGGATGAAATCCAAGAATTGGCGAAAACCAAGCCCTGCATCCTGGTTCATTTTGGTAATCCTTTGGCACTCAAACACCTGGGCGAGCTGTCCGATTTTGAAGCGGTGATCTGTGCCTATCAAGGATTTATAGAAACACAGGTTCAGGCTGCAGCAGTTCTGAACGAGCACTAAAGTTGCTCTCCCCTTACCCAGAAAAGACGCAACTACTTTGTGGTTTTTGAGAAGTTGACCATCGAAAAATTGAAGGATTAAACCATGAATTATTCCATTATTTATAATTTCAACTTTGTAAATACTTATTTCAGAATTCAATTATATAATGGATATGGCCACAAATTCTATTGAAAGGCTTAGGTTTTTATGCGATCACCTTCCTGATTTATTAAATCAGATTGATGAGAAGGTGTTCTCAAAAAAAGAACAAACTAACAAATGGAGTAAAAAAGAGATTTTAGGCCATTTGATTGATAGTGCAACCAATAACCACCAAAGGTTTGTAAGAGCTCAATTTGAGGTTAATCCTGAAATTGTTTACGATCAAGAGAATTGGAACCGATTTAGTTTTTACCAGCAAATGGACTCCAAGAATTTGATTTTATTTTGGTCAACATACAACAGACATTTGATTAGCCTTATTGAAAACATACCAGTGGAAAATTTATCCTTAAACTGTTCTATTCGAGGGAATTTGCATTCTTTACAATACTTGATTGATGACTATGTAGTTCACTTGGAACATCACTTAAGGCAAATAACGAGTTACTGAAATTAAAAAAAGATGGGACCCCTAAAAAGTAAGTTTCAGCAATAAGGATCTTCCTTTTTCCTTAAGCAAAGAGGCAGAGAAAGTAATTTTAGCGGTATTTGTGACTAGTCACAAGCCCTTGAATCAATTTGGCATGGAGCAAAGATTCTTGGATGAAATACAAGAATTGGCAAAAACCAAGCCCTGCATCCTGGTCCATTTTGGCAATCCTCTGGCACTCAAACACCTGGGCGAGCTGTCCGATTTTGAGGCAGTAATCTGTGCCTATCAAGGATTTGAAGAAACACAGGTTCGGGCTGCAGTAGTGCTGAACGGAAACTAAGGGAACTTTTTGCTTCGATCGAGGGTAAAGAAAAAAGCCATTGAAGCGGAGAGCTTTTTAAGCGTAACTCACGCTATAGACGAAAGAATAACAATTTTGGAAAGGTGACTATTCGGTAATTTAATGCTTAATCTTCAAGCAAGTTTTTAGGAGGTTTAATTCATTACTTTGCTTGCTGTTCTATAAATGAAAGTTTATCCCAATAG
>CAZPKI010000284.1:0-1770 GCA_964587015.1 uncultured Limnohabitans sp. | reverse complement strand
CCAAAAACGCGGGATCAAAATGCTCGGCAACACCGCTCAAGACAGTGCGGTGCCCAATGCCAATATCTACTTTCAACTTCAACAATTTTTTGGATTTGGGCATTGCTTCGGCCTCCAAGACCGTGACCACTCGCATGTCTAACTTTGCAAAATCATCGTAAGTAATCAGCTCCTTCATCGGAGTAACTGGGAGGTCTGCAGCTTCATTCATTTTTTTAGCATTTACAAGTTTCTGAATTTGTTTCTCAACTACTTCATCTTCAATTTTCTCAAACAGGAGTCCAATTTCCCCCAAGGATCGATTGGATTGAATCAAATTTCCATTTCCTGCATCCGCCCAGGTAGTGGCTTGCATCCCAAAGGTGCGGTACAATTTTTGAGCAGTAAATGGCAAGAATGGCTCAGATAGAATGGCCAAATTGGCTGCCACATTCAAGGCTATATTTAGAATGGTTTGCGTACGGGCCACATCAGTTTTGACCTCTTTCCAAGGCTCAGTATCCGCCAAGTACTTATTGCCCATACGGGCCAAATCCATCATCAAGCCCTGCGCCTCTCGGAAACGGAATCGCTCAATTGAAGCGGCGATTTTTTCTGGAAATCCTTCCAACTCTCGAAGCAAGTCTTCGTCAATCCCTCTCAGTTCTCCTCGAGCAGGCACTATTCCATCAAAAAACTTTTGCGTGAGCACCACGGCACGATTGACAAAATTGCCATAGATCGCTACTAACTCCGAATTGGTTCTCGTTTGAAAATCCTTCCAAGTAAAATCATTATCCTTGGTTTCGGGTGCATTAGCGGTCAGCACATACCGAAGTAAATCCTGCTGCCCTGGAAACTCTTCCAAGTATTCATGAAGCCACACAGCCCAATTTCGGGAAGTAGAGATCTTGTCACCCTCCAAATTTAGAAACTCATTTGCAGGCACATTGTCCGGGAGAATATACCCTCCATGGGTTTTTAAGATCGCCGGAAAAATGATGCAGTGGAACACAATATTATCCTTGCCGATAAAGTGAACTAGTTTGGTGTCCTTGTCTTTCCAGTAAGGCTCCCAATCAATTCCTTTGTCTTTAGCCCACTCCTTGGTAGCCGAGATGTAGCCAATCGGAGCATCAAACCAAACATACAGCACCTTCCCTTTGGCAGTAGGAAGAGGTACGGGTATGCCCCAATCCAAATCTCGTGTCATGGATCTTGCTTGAAGTCCATCTCCTGCCTCTAACCAAGAGCGGCATTGGCCCAAGACATTGTTTTTCCAATCGTCTCCATGCTCCTCCAAAACCCATTTTTTCAAGAATTCCTGGTAGCGCGCCAAGTCCAAAAACCAGTGGGTAGTCTCCTTCAGCACAGGTGTGCGTCCGCTCAACTTGGACTTGGGATTGATCAGCTCAGTTGGGCTCAGGGATGTGCCGCACTTTTCGCATTGGTCGCCGTAAGCGTGCTCGTTGCCGCACTTGGGACAGGTGCCTTCGATGTAGCGGTCAGCCAGAAACTGATCCGCCTCTTCATCGTAATATTGATCGGTGCTCTGCTCCAGAAATTCCCCTTTCTGGTACAAATTCGTAAAAAACTCCTGAGCAGTCTCGTGATGGATAGATGCAGAAGTACGGGAGTAATGGTTGAAGCTTATCCCAAATTGCTCAAAGCTCCCCTTCATCATTTCATGGTAATGATCCACGACCTGCTGCGGCGTCTTTCCTTCTTTCGCTGCCTTGATCGTAATCGCTACGCCATGCTCATCGGAACCACAGATGTAGGCGACATCCC
>CAZPKI010000283.1:0-1771 GCA_964587015.1 uncultured Limnohabitans sp. | reverse complement strand
CGTAGAGTTTGGGTGCAGTGACGGTCTTGCCTGCGTCAGTGAGACCTTTTTGAACACGAAGTGCAAATCGCTCTCGCTTGATGGCATATACATCCGCTCCTGCGACTACTTCCACACCAGGGATGCGCATAAAATTGTTTAACAAACCCATGGCTTGTCGTCCTACGCCAATAAACCCAAGGCGAACGCGCTCGTGAGCAACTTGAAATAGGGGTGTTGGAGCAGCCGAGGCAAAAGAAAGGCCAGGGAGCATACTTATTCCTGCGGAGGTCAAGAGGCTGGCGCCCAGGAATTTTCTACGTGAAAAGGAAGCAGACATAGGGAATTATGGGTTAAGGTGTCGTCGGATAAAAACTACTTTAAGGTAGCAGAAAATCTTTTTCTTTTCCCAATTTCTGTATGGATTGTGATAAAAGGAGTCATTCCCTTCTTGAGCGGCCATGGTTTTTTCCGAATCAGTGCTCGATTTTTCTCGATTTTTTGCGAGCTTTCCATAGATAAAATCAATCGAAATGACTATTCAACAGTTGGAATACCTGATTGCAGTCGATAAGCACCGGCATTTTGGGCAAGCTGCCGCCGCTTGCTTTGTCACCCAACCCACGCTCAGCGCGCAGCTGAGCAAATTGGAAAAGGAGCTCGGGGTCATTCTTTTTGACCGAAGTAAAATGCCCGTCATCCCTACGGAGTCGGGGGTACAGGTGATTGCCCAAGCCAAGAAAGTGGTTACAGATAGTAGGGGGATTTTTGAGTTGGTCGCCCAGCTTAAGGGAGATATTTCTGGTACGATTAAGCTGGGAATTCTTCCTACTCTTGCGCCCTACCTCCTGCACTTATTTATTCGCAAATTTCTGGAGCGCTATCCCGGGATCAAGTTGGTGGTACAGGAGATGGTCACTGAGGAAATTCTTAAAAAATTAAAAAATGATGAGCTCGATGTGGGGATTGTGGTGACCCCCTTGGAGCTTCCGGGGATACTTGAGAAGCCCATGTTTTACGAGAAATTCTACGCTTATTTTTCCTCAGGCCATGAGCTGCTTGCTCAGCATGAGATTGGTCCAGATCAAATCAAGAAGGAGGAGCTCTGGGTTTTGCAGCAGGGGCATTGTTTCCGAGATCAGGTGCTCAACTTCTGCGACCAAAGCCTGTCGGGCCATCAAAACTTTCACTACGAGAGTGGTTCCTTAGAAGGCCTTCGCAACATGGTCAACCGCTACAAGGGGCTCACGCTGCTGCCGGAACTCGCTACTTGGGAACTATCCAAAGAGGAAAAATCCAGACTTCGACCCTTTGTAGGGGCATCGCCTACCCGGGAGGTAAGCCTCATCTTGAATCGGAGTTTTTTAAAGCAAAAGTTGGTGGAGCTGCTATTCAAAGCGATCACCGAGGCGATTCCTTACGAGATGACTTCCAAAGCCAAAGGGAAAGTGGTTCGCTTTACTTGATTCGTTTCAGAAGGTAGCGCGCTGCTTGGGGGCCTGTTATTTTTTGGCCATCGGCATCCAGGTGGAGGAGCCCGTTTTCTTGGAGAAGGTAGCGTCCTGGCATATCGCCGATCATGCCTAGCAGCAGGATATGGGTGCTGTCCCCTGGCTCCCAAGAGATCTTCCCAGTAAACTGTTCCTCGCGGGCGTCATTCAGCCCGAGGTAGTTGGTTTTTAGTTCAAAGGTACCTCCTTTGCCAAGCGTCAGCCAGATTTCTATGCCTTCGCAGTTCCCGCAAGGCAAGACGCCTTCGTAGGCACCTACCCAGGATGAACTGGCGCTGGCT
>CAZPKI010000282.1:0-1792 GCA_964587015.1 uncultured Limnohabitans sp. | reverse complement strand
AACAGGGTCAATTCCACCTTCTTGGGATCCACCAAGACAAATTTCAGTTGGGAAGGGTGCTTCTTGTAAATCAACGACGCCAAAATCATGTTGAGGCCCACAGACTTTCCTTGCCCAGTGGCCCCTGCCATTAGCAGATGAGGCATTTTGGCTAGATCGGCTACAAAGACCTCGTTGGAGATGGTTTTGCCCAAAGCAATGGGAAGGTCCTTGTCGGACTTCATGAACTTCTCAGTACCCAGCACTGCTCGAGCCGGCACCAATTCCCGATTCTTATTGGGAACTTCAATGCCTATGGTGCCTTTACCAGGGATGGGTGCGATGATACGGATACCCAAAGCCGCCAAACTCAAGGCAATGTCATCCTCAAGGTTTTTGATCTTGGAAATCTTCACCCCTGGATTCGGGATAATCTCGTATAAGGTCACTGTGGGCCCGATGGTTGCCTGAATACCTTGGATACCAATCTGGAAGTTCTCCAAGGTGGTTACGATCTTGTCCTTATTTTCCTCGAGTTCCTGACGGGAAACCGTGACTTTCTTTACATCGTATTCGTTGAGCAAGTCAATCGTCGGATACTTGTATCGGGGCAGGTCTAAGGTCGGATCGTAGGGATCTAAATTTTCAACCTCTTCAGCGGTCTTTTCTTCCTCAGGGCCCTTCTGCACGGTAAAATTTCCTTCTTTTAGCAGGACGGAATCCTTTTCGTTTTCGAGCAAGTTGACCTGTGGCACATCGAAGAGATCCTCCTCCAGGTCATCTGTGAATGGAAGCGGTGGAACTGGTACTGGAGCTTCTTCTACCAAACTAAAATCGACCTTATCCCCAGCCATCGGTAACTCTGGATCCTCTGCCTTTAACTCCCAGTCACTCCCATCGTCTTCAATATCTTCTTCCTCTTCTCCCAAAAACGGAGAAGGTATGCCCGATTTGGAATCCTCATCCCAGGGCAACTCATCTTCAGGCTTGGCCTTGGGAGGAAACCAGTTGAGCTGCTGAATGCCATAGAACAATACGATGAAAATAAGTAGAGTGCCGAAAATCAGCAGCCAGGTTCCCATTCCTAAAAAGTCATAGGAAAGCTTTGCGAGTTCATAGCCCAATCCACCAGAGGCAAAGCTCCAATAGGAGTATCCCTCAATCAAGATTCCTGCATAGCCCGTTACCAAACCAATCCAAGCCGCAAAAAACAAGGCAAAGACTGCATAGCGTGTGAGTGAGTAAAGCGAAACCTTAAACGTCCATCGAAAGCCTAGTAAAAATAAAAAGGGAGGGAAAAGGAAAGCTGCTACGCCGAACCAACGGAAAATCATCCAGTGGGCAGCTTGAGAGCCTAAGTAACCTAACCAGTTTTTTGATTCTTTGGCTGCTTCTCGAATGGATTGATCTGAATTGTTAAGTACCAAACTCTGATCCTGCGGCCCATTCATCAGATAAGAGGCAAAAGCTACTCCCAAAAAAAGGCTGATCGAAATCAATACAATTCCGAATACAAGGCCTACCTGTTTGGTCTCGATTTTTGCAACGGAGAAGGAAGAGGAAGGCTTTTTCGGTTCAGGACTGGCCTTGGGCGCGTTTTCAGTTTTCTTTCTAAACGTATTGGTCTTGGGTGATGCGGATGCCATTTGCAGATAAAATACGGATGTTAATGTTAGCTAAAAGTGACAAGAATGCCAACTTACTTTGCCAAATATAGCTTAAGGCCCTTCTTGATTTTTTTGATCAAGCTTGGTCCCTCATAAATCATGCCCGAGTATACTTGAACTAGGCTTGCGCCTGCCTCCAGCTTCTC
>CAZPKI010000281.1:0-1793 GCA_964587015.1 uncultured Limnohabitans sp. | reverse complement strand
GCTTATTGGAAGAGCTATTCACCAAGAGTGATTCCATTCAGATGGCTTTTCAAACAAAAGCGCCTCTACTCGTTTTACGTTAATTATTTAGCAATCAACTCTTCGAAGTCATCTCGAATGTAGATAACGTTGCGTCCGAGTTCTATCCATTTTTTCTTTTCCAATTGCTTCAGCAATCTAGAGATCACCTCACGGGCTGTTCCCAGCTCATTTGCCACCTCCTGGTGAGTGGTATGCAGTTCATTTGTTTTAAGCTGCTTCATTTTAGTCACAATGTAATTCATCAAGCGTTCATCCATACGCTTGAAGGCAATTGCATCCAATACAACTAGCATCTCTTGGAAACGATGTTGGTAGGTGGTCGAGACAAAATCCTTCCATTGCTTGAATTCATCCACCAATTGCTCATGAACTTGAATAGGAATAAAAAGCAAGGAGGCTTTCTCTTCTACTACCGCTTTAATTTCACTCGGTCTCGCTGCCGAGCAACAGGTCAAGGAAAGGGCACAGGTCTCTCCTGCTTCTAGGTAATATAAAAATAGCTCCTTCCCCTCCTCATCCATGCGCATGATTTTGATGGATCCCTCCAGTACCAAAGGAACAGCCTTTACAAATTGACCAGGTTCCATCAAGGTTTTCCCTGGCTCAAAAGTTGAAAACTGACCCTTCTCCAACAAACGATCCAAAAGTTTAGGATCGGTTAGATTAGGTAGCGCTTGCCTAAGCATATCTCGTGTCATAAATTAAAAGTAAGCAACAAAATTGAATTTGCCCAAGGATTTGATTTGGTGATTCAAATCACAGTAAGTATTGAAAAATACACCATTCATCTAAATCTCCCTACGTTCCTTTGAATTCAATTCTTAATTTTGAGTACTGCTATCCGCAATGAAATTCTTAAGTTATTTTCTTTTAATTCTAATTGGAACTAGTCCTTTTGCACTAGCTCAGCAGCTCCGTGTCTTGGATTTCGAAAGTCAGAAACCCCTTTCTGGTGTTCAACTTGTGGATAAAAAATTAAAAATAAGTGCCTCCACTACAGAAGAAGGAATTGCAAGCCTTTCCGAGTTTCAAGGCAGAAACCCGCTTACCTTTTCTCGACTAGGATACAAAAACAAAACGCTTTCTTGGGAAGAAATTGAGGCATTGAACTACTTGATATACCTAGAATCCAGTTCCCTCACCCTTGCCACAACGGTCATTTCTGCATCACGGTGGAACCAAAACGAAGCCGATGTTTCGGGAAAAGTACGGCAGCTCGACTCCGAATGGCTTGACCTCCGCAATCCGATGACTACGGCAGATTGGTTGGGATCCTCTGGAGAGGTATTTGTTCAAAAAAGCCAATTGGGTGGTGGAAGCCCAATGATTCGGGGATTTTCAGCCAATCGTCTCCTCTACTCCATCGATGGGGTGCGGATGAATACGGCAATTTTCAGAAGTGGCAACCTCCAACAGGTAATTTCAATCGACCCATTTTCGCTTCAAAACACAGAGGTTCTTTTTGGACCAGGAGCAGTAATGTACGGCTCGGATGCCATTGGTGGGGTGATGGTCTTTGAAACGCTACGTGCAGATCATGAAAATAAGCAACTCAAAGGAAATGTGGTAAGCCGGTTTTCCTCCGCCTATTCGGAGGAAACGTTTCATGCAGACTTTAGCTATGGCAAAGGGAAATGGGCATTTGTTACGAGTGCCTCCTACTTTGACTTTGGGGATTTGATCATGGGAAAAAATAAGGGACAAGCCTCTTATCTCCGGTCCACATTTGTGGATCGAATCAATGGCATAGA
>CAZPKI010000280.1:0-1798 GCA_964587015.1 uncultured Limnohabitans sp. | reverse complement strand
AAGCCCGTGGCTTTAAACTCACTTCCCTCCCAATTCGCAGCCGTCCAATGGGCTTGGACATGCCATTCAGGGAGGACCTGATTGAGGGTGAAAAATTGTGTTTCTAGAATATTTTCTAAAGTATCCCGCTTCACGGTATGGGGACGGAATAAAATCCCAATCAGCGGTGGCGCAGCACCGAGGTGGATAATTTGCGAAAAAAGGGCAAGATTGGGTACTCCAGCTGCATTTTGGGTACCGATCAGCTGTAGCGGCTTGTACCCAGGAAGGCAATTGATCAGATTTCTTCGGAAAGAAGCATCTAGCTGCGCCAGTTGCTCCGAATCAAACTGCCGCATTAGGACAAAATCGCTGCCTCTAGAGTATCGCAGTACGCAATATCCAACTGGTCGATGATGTTGTCTGGGTACTGGGTGAGGATTTGTGCTTTGGCGATTTGAACCATTTTCTCAAACCATTTCTCTGCAGGAAGAATTTTGCGGTGCGTCTTCACTCCATAACCGAGCATCTCCTTTTTCCAATGGATAAAATACCACTCCATGGTCGGCTGGTGGAAGGCTCTCAAGGCACGCTTATCAAAAATAAATTTTGTGAAGTCTCCTGCCTTAACTAAGTCTCCAATTTCGGTGAAAACCTCTTTAAAGTCCTCGATGGGAACGTAATCTGAAAGCAATTCACAAATAATGATTTTTCGTGTAGGATTACTCCAAACTCTTGCATACTTGTGTTCTAAAGCAAGATCAAAGTCCATAACACCAGGAAAAAATGTAGTCTCGTTCATGTCTAGTAGGATAGATTTAATAAATGGTTTTTCTCTGTGAGGAAGTTGCTTGAGACACTTCCTCCTTCACCTCAGTTAATCTAATCTCCAAGTTGGATGCATACTCTAAAGTCGTACGCATCATGTCCTGTTGGGATTGAATCTGCTCTTTTAGACGTAGCAATTCTTGATTGACCTCAGTCAATTGTTGTTCGTAATACAACTTCAGCCTTTCCTTCTCCAGTTGGGCCTTAACCAGTTCTTCCTTGAATAGTAGAAATGATTCAGGAGGTGTCTTCATAAACACAATGCTTTCTTCTCGGGACCGTACCCGTACACACTACAAAAATAAGGATAAAATTGTTTGAAATTATTTTAGATGAGACATTCCTCCATCCACGTGAAGAATTTGTCCTGTCATCCAAGAAGACTTTTCAGCAAGTAAAAATACGGTAGCCTCAGCAATATCTTCAGGTCTCCCAACTCTCCCGAGCGGATGCCGCTTGTCGGAGGCCTCTTTTTTCTCAGGAGTTGAAAGTAAGGTGCCTGCGAGAGGTGTTTCGGTCAGTGAAGGAGCTATTGCATTGACACGGATTTTGCTGGGCGCCCATTCCGCTGCTAAGGAACGCGTCAATCCTTCAATTGCTCCTTTGGCCGAGGAAATACCAGAATGAAATCCCATACCAGTCTGTACCGCCACCGTACTGTAAAGCACCACTGCAGGTGCAGTTGATTTTTTCAAGCCCTTCAAACAAGCCTGGAGCACGCGAACGGCACCGTAGAAATTCACCTCCATTTCCTGCTTAAAGTCTTCGATGGAGATCCGATGAAAAGGCTTCAGGTTGATGGTTCCAGGACAATACACTACGCCATCGATTACCTCTGGTAAACCGGGCATTTCCTCAAAGTCTTTGGAAAAATCCAATGCAATAGTTCCTTCTCCGCTCTTTGAATACATAAAAAGTGTGGCCCCTTGTGCCGCTAACTGATCTGCTACTGCTTTGCCAATGCCGGAGTTTCCTCCGACCAAAATGATAT
>CAZPKI010000279.1:0-1801 GCA_964587015.1 uncultured Limnohabitans sp. | reverse complement strand
CCGGCATGATGCCTCCACCGCCATAGACGGTTCTTCCCTTTTTGGTTTGGTACTTCAGGCTGTCGTTGAAGCGGATGCTGTCCGCCGAGAAAAACTCGCCCTGCTCAAAACGAATCAGCTGGTCGCGCTCGTAAGCTTCGTATCCCTCATCATATGGCTTTTGAATGGATCGTCCCGAAGGCGTAAAGTAGCGGGCTATCGTCAACCGCAGCTCAGCACCATCCGAAAGGTCTATCGGCATCTGCACCAAGCCCTTGCCGAAAGATCTTCTACCTACAATCAGTCCACGGTCATTGTCTTGAATCGCTCCTGCCATAATCTCAGAAGCAGAAGCAGAACCTTCGTTGATCAAAATAATCACCGAACCCTCCTCAAACATGCCTGGCTTGGAAGCATAGGCCTTGCTGTTGTACTGACTCACTTTACCTACCTGTGACACAATGAGGTCTCTCCCGCCAAGGAGCTCATCTACCATGTAAATCGCTGCTCCCATGTACCCTCCAGGATTGCCTTGCAAGTCTACAATCAGCTTTTTCATGCCCTTTGCCTGCAGGTCCGCTATGGATTTTCTAAATTCATCGTAGGTAGTCGCTGCAAATCGGGTCACTTTGATGTAGCCAATTTCCTTGTCTACCATGTAGGTGGCATTGATGCTGTATTGTGGGATTTTGGCCCGTGTAATCGAGTACTTGATCAAACTTGGGGCATTTTTACGCTTGATCTCTACAGCGACCTTAGATCCACTTGGTCCTCTCAAGTAGTCAAATACATCCCGGTTGGTGATGCCAATGCCTGCCACGGTCTTGCCATCTACTGAAATAATCTGGTCACCCGTTTGGATCCCAAGCGCCTCGGATGGTCCTCCAGTAAGCGGAGCTACCACATAAATGGTGTCTCGAATGATGCCAAACTCCACCCCAATGCCATCAAATTCACCCTCCAATTGAGACTGAACTAGCGAGGCATCTTTGGCTGGAATGTAGCTAGAATGCGGATCCAACTTTTCCAACATTTTGGTGATGCCAAACTCCACGAGCTCGTTGGTATCCACGCTATCCACATAGTCACGGTTGATGTAGGTCATGATTTCCTGCAACTTGTAGAGTGCAGCTCTCAGGTCGTTTTGACTGCCCTTGGGCTCCGCAAAGGTGGCGCCAATCCAAATACCTCCTGCAATGGAAAGGGCTAGAAGCAAAGGAAGACGGATTTGTCTCATGGTATTTTTTTGTTGGCTCACAGCAAAAGGGGTTTTCTTTTCGAATTAAACTATCTAGGTCAAAAAATGTATTTTGTCTGGTGCAATTTTAGGTAAAATTAACGTCCTTAACTGCTAGGCAAGTACCTAATTATGCTAATTTTTTATGATTTTCCAATTTATTGATGATAACAAGGGAAACACTAGTTGAAGTTCAAGAAAGTGGGCCGTGTACCGTGGACTGTGGACATTTTTTGTCAACGGTCGACAGCAAATTGAAACGAACTTCAGGCTTTGTCCCCATTAAGGCAAACTACTTCACAGAAATACCACCTGGGTTAAATACTAAGCTGCATCTACCTTTAAAGGGAAAAGAGTAACGTTTGAGGTTCAATAAGGTGAGCTGTGGACCGTTGACCGTGGTCATTTTGTCAACAGTCGACAGCAAATTGAAACGAACTTCAGGCTTTGTTTCCATTAGGGCAAACTACTTCACAGAAATACCACCTGGGTTAAATACTAAGCCGCATCTTCCTTAAAAGACTAAAGAATAACGTTTGAGGTTCAATTGAGTGGGCCGTGAACCGTGGACTGTCGTCCGTCGAC
>CAZPKI010000278.1:0-1801 GCA_964587015.1 uncultured Limnohabitans sp. | reverse complement strand
TCCAGAGTTCAATTCGGGTTCCCATGCCAACGACCACCACATCCTTCTCCAGGCTGGCATAGGTTTGGTACAGCTTCGGAATCAACAATCTCCCTGCATTGTCCAACTCCACCTCGACGATGGAATTGAAAAAAGAGCGTTGCAACATGCGTTGTTCCGCATTGTTGATGTTCAGGGATTTGATTTGACTCTCCAGCTTTTTGTATTCTACCATGGGATAGAGCGCCAAGCACTTGTCTTCAGCCATGCGGAGCATGAGCGTCATGCCATTGGCCTGAGGTATTGCCGCCTTAATCTTGGCGGGCAATGCCAAACGACCCTTGGGATCCAGCTTGCTATCGTATTGACTGTTGAACATGAATGGTCTGCTATTCGGTAAAATTTGAAGTGTTCAAAAGTAAGAAAAGAAGTTTTAAAATTTACCACTTTCTCCCACTTTTCACCACTTTGTTTCAAAAGTAGCCAAAAGATTGCGTGTCGACAATAGTTTTTAGTAAAAAATGCAAGAAATTTTTAGGGGGATTTTTCAATTTGATTCCACAGGAAAAAAGTAGGGAAATCACCCTAGGTGGTTAATGAATGGTGAATTTGATCGTTCAAAATTCAACCTCACAACTAAAATTTTCCAAATTGATAGGAAAGTGGGAGCTCCTCCCAAAAAAAATAAATTAATCAAGGATTTTTGGGTAAAACAACTAAAAATTAACGGCTTCCAAAGGGCAAAAATCTAGTAAAAAAACAATCTTTTGTAATCAGTTTTTCCAACTTCGGATCGCTTTTTCACCCTTCTTCTCCAAGGATTTTCGAAACAATTCCCCAATCCAAGGCCAGGTTCCGGCGATCTTGGCCAGCAGCCCTCTGGATTCAGGAATACAAACGAGCACACGCGGACGCTCCATCACTCCAAGGATGACCTGCACTACCTCTTCTGCCTCAAGCACCTGCTTGGGACCACTGAAGGTGAGCTTGGCCTCCTCGGGATAGCCCAACTGCAAGTCCAGCATAGGGGTATTCACCAAATCGGGACAAATGACACTGACCCAGACCCCATACTTTTTAAGTTCCGCCGCCACGGACAAGGAAAATCCCCGCACGGCAAATTTGGAAGCTGCATACAAACTCAAGCCCGACACGGGCGCCAATCCTGCCAAGGAGGAAATGTTCAAAATATGTCCAAAACCCTGATTTTTCATCGCTCTACCAATAAGCGTCGTGCCCAAAATGGTCCCCTTCGCATTGCAGTTGAGGTGGTAGTCAATGTCCTCCAACCCATACCCCTCCAAAAAGCCGGGGCGGATCACCCCCGCACAATTGATCAAATGGGATATCGATAGCCCCATTTTCTTAGCTTCCTCTACCACACGCAACCAGGTGGATTCCTGGGCCACATCCCCATCTACCCAGCCAATAGATTTGCTGCCTTGGGCTAGATTTTCGAGTTTCCCCGCATCCAAATCCACTAAAATCATCGGGACTTGACGGGCCGAAAAAGTGGCTAAAAGTTGGTTGCCAATGCCACTTGCAGCGCCAGTAAGGACAATCAGGGTTGGGTTCATGGGAATTGAGTAAAGCGAATACATACCTAAATAAACTCAAAAATACCAAGCGTTCAAATTTTGTAGCTTTACCAAAATCAGGAACCTTTCCGAAGACTTTTGGTGTAAATTTGAACAGGACTTCAACCAAACCCCCATGCAGCAGACGATCTCTAATTCTCCCTACGACCTCTTAATTCTTGGCGCGGGTCCCATCGGTCTTGCCTGTGGAATTGAAGCCAAAAAGGCAGGTTTGAACTACCTGA
>CAZPKI010000277.1:0-1812 GCA_964587015.1 uncultured Limnohabitans sp. | reverse complement strand
CTTCGGTTGAGGGTGGAGGAGGGACTGCTCATAGTTGGCTAAAATAAGGAAAAATAGGATGCCACCTAGAGGATTTCAAGAATACCTAGATTTGGATATGGGAGCAAGTCAGCGTACGAAATCAAAGGTTTTTCAAAGCCTAGTTGTAGGTGCGTCCTTCAGTAGAGTCTTAATTTTCATTAAACCCAATTTTTATCCCAATTTTCTTTTTCTTCAGTTCTTCCCCATAAACTGGTTGACATCTAGCCAATGGACAAAGGCATCAAACCAGCGGTTGCTCGTCCGGTTGGGATTACCGAGTCCAAAACCATGGCCCCCATTTTGGTAGAGGTGGAGTTCCACCGGCTTACCTGCCTTGTGCCAGGACTGGATGATTCCAAATTGCCCTTGGAATAGAAAATCATCTGTAGCGATCACGTTGAACATCGGTGGAGCATCCTTGGGCACTTCCACAGCTCCCATTCCTCCGTAGATGGGGCCGATAAATGCCAATTTCATCGTGGCCGAGTGAAGGGTGGCATGCATCGTTAATCCAGCACCTGCGGAGAAGCCGATCATTCCGATTCTGGAGGTGTCAATGCCCCATTCTTTGGCATTTTTGACCATCATGGCATAAGCAGCCTCGGCATCTTCCAATTGGTTGGAAAGATCACGCTGAATGGGCGAAGGTGCAGGGGTCGTCGTCACTGCACCTGGTGCGGGAGGCGCATTGCGGGGGCGATTCATCCACGCCGAAAAATCTTCCAGAGTAGGAGGGGTAGGATACAATCTGTACTTCAGTACGAAGGCGGCGATTCCTTGTTTGGCTAGGGCTTCAGCCACTTCCCAACCTTCATTTCCCATGGAAAGCCAACTGTATCCTCCTCCAGGAGCAACGATTACAGCGGTTCCATTGGCTTTTCCAGGTTCGGGCAGGAAGGGAGTGAGGGTAGCCGTAGAGATATTTCGAGCCATGGGATCTCCCCATTGCCGAAACCAGGTTTCTGGTGCGGGTTGGTTTTCCACACCACCAGTTCCCAAGAGAATTGCTCGGGGTTCTTTGGGTGTTTCAAGCGGATAGATGGTACCATCTTGGGAATATGCAGCTCCAGCAAAGAGCACGAATAAACTTAAGAGGCCAGATTTGATTAGGTTCTTCATAGGGATAGGTTTTTTGAGTTTGAATAGATAAGCTCCTGACTTCGGAATGAAAACCCTAGCGAATTTATACCAATGGAGAATTTGAAGGAAAATTGGGAAGGAATGGGGTTGATTTAAAGGGACTTGAGCTAATTGGGATCGTTTTCAAGGATTGTTTTTTGCGCCAGCGCCCTTCCCAACAACCCTTGAGACGCTTGTCATTCCTGCAAAAGCGGGAACCTCCAGCTACTACTCTAAAAATAAAAAAATGATTCCCCTCAAATCCGTACCCGTACGCTCAAATAGCTTTACTAAGCTCCTTATAAAGCGCTAGGATATTCTTTCCATGCAGCTCCAGACTAAAATATTTTTCTATCCTTTCCCTGGAGCAATTTCCAAATAAGTTAAGGCTTGAAGGATCATTCAAGAAGAGTTCAATTTTGTTGGCAAGGTCTTCCGGATTTTTATTTTCAAACAAATACCCATTTTGGTCATTGGCAATTTGTTCTGTTGTTCCTCCGGCATTTGAGCCAATTACGGGTAATCCTAAACTCATGGCTTCCATGATCACCCCACCAAAAGGTTCCGGCTCGCCTGAGGGCAAGACAAAAACATCAAATAATTTATAATAAGGAAGGGGATTAGTTAAATGTCCCAGAAAATGGATCCGGTCTTCAAGCTGGTATTTTTTAA
>CAZPKI010000276.1:0-1819 GCA_964587015.1 uncultured Limnohabitans sp. | reverse complement strand
AGCTGTTCAAAAAATGGGGCCATGATCTAAAAATTAGGAGTGGAGAATACCTTCCAATCCCAATTCGGGGATGTAGCGAAGGTGGGCAGGATCAAAACTGCCTGGAGTAAAGATAAACTTTTTATCAAAAATCTTATCCAGAATGTAGTAGCTCACCCAAAACTCATTGGTGAGTGAAAATACAGCTGGATCGATGGGTTCGATGCGTGCCACTGAATCCGCGCCAAGCTCCTCGATGAGGTGGCGAAGGGTGGAGGTTTTGCGCAGCTCCCCTTCCAAGTGACCATAGCCCTGGGAGGTGATCATGACGGTGGTCAATTCGATGAGGTTGTAGTTGATCAGGTAGACGGACCATTCCGTTCCAGTTTCCTTTTCCTCCTTGGCAATGGCAATCTTCACCCCAGTTACGGGAGCAAAGTCAATGTCTTTTTTCATTCGGTTTCTATCAAATTCATTTCAAAAAGTGCTGCAAGGTGTTTTTTTACCTTTCCCTTCACCTCCTGTACGTCTACCGGACGGCCCAACTCGAGGTGCAGGGAGGTGACTGCTTTGTCGTCGATTCCACAAGGGACGATGTGGCCAAAGTAGGAGAGGTCTACGTTCAGGTTGAAGGCAAAACCATGCATGGTTACCCAGCGGCTGGACTTTACGCCCAAGGCGCAGATTTTTCGAGGATTCTTTAAGGTGTCGTGGTCGAGCCAAACGCCTGTGAGTCCCTCGATACGACCCGCCGACACACCGTATTCCGCGAGGGTCAAGATTATGGATTCCTCCAAATACCGCAGGTAGCGGTGGATGTCGGTAAAGAAATGGTCCAAATCCAGGATGGGGTAGCCCACCAATTGCCCAGGTCCATGGTAGGTGATGTCTCCCCCACGGTTGATTTTGTAGTAGGTGGCGGCATGGGCTTCCAGTCCTGTATCATCTAGCAGAAGGTGCTCTGGCTTGCCACTTTTCCCAAGGGTGTAGACATGGGGATGCTCCACAAATAAGAGGTAGTTGGGCGTGGTAGCCTGTTCCGCCTCGGGTAGGTTTCGATTTTGTATTTTTTGGGCGACGATGGCAGCAAACAGATTTTCCTGGTAGGTCCAAGCCTCCTGGTAATCCATGCAGCCCAGATCACGAAATGCTACCGTTTTTTTTGTATCTTCAATCATCGTCGTTTTTTCAGCATTTTTTAGACCCATCTGGGTAGGCCATTCAACTTTTCAAAATTAACCAATATTTCCCATGGCAGCACACAATGATTCAGGAAGACTCGCAGAGCAGGAAGTCGCCAAATGGCTTGAAAGCAAAGGATACACCTTACTCGAAACGAACTACCGCTACCAACATGCTGAGATAGATCTCATCATGGCCCATCAGGGGCTTTTGATTTTTATAGAAGTCAAATTTCGGACAGGTACAGGTTTCGGTTATGCGGAGGAATTTGTACATTCTACCAAGAAGCGACTCCTAGTCAAAGCTGCTGATCAGTACATTTGCCAAAAGGATTGGCATCGGGACATCCGCTTTGATATCGTTGGGGTCTGCCAGGATTCCAAGGGGACCCTGCACTTTCGGCAGTTTGAAGATGCCTTTTACTAATCCTCCTTGCCTTGATTTTTCAGGGGGTTTTTCGGTAGATCAGCTTGCCTTCCTTGTCCCACTCTGCGCGGATGTAGGGGCGGAAGTTTTTGGTGTAGGGCTTTTCTTGGTACTGGATTTCCCGCTTTCGGATGGTCTTTGTGTTGTCGGTGTTCCAATACTCGGTCCACAAGCCTACTTTCTCCCCAAATCGATACTCCCCGGTCACGGCTACCTGCTGGTTTTCATAAAA
>CAZPKI010000275.1:0-1822 GCA_964587015.1 uncultured Limnohabitans sp. | reverse complement strand
CCCTTGGGGTATTATGTAGAAAAAGGATTTGAAAAGGGTGCGGCGAAGGTTTTTGCGTCCACGCCAGAGATGATTGCTTATTTTGAAAAGCGCCTAGGAGTACCATTTCCTTGGCAAAAATACGATCAGATTGTGGTTCGGGACTTTGTGTCTGGGGCCATGGAAAATACTACAGCTTCCATATTTATGGAAGAGTTGCTCTTGGATGAGCGCGAAGCATTGGATTCAGAATGGGATTACATCATTGCACACGAACTTTTTCACCAGTGGTTTGGGGACTTGGTAACCGCCGAATCCTGGTCCAATCTTACCTTAAATGAGGCCTTTGCGAACTACAGCGAATACCTGTGGAATGAGAAGCGCTACGGTCAAGACCAGGCGGACTTAAAGTTGGTAGTGGAGAAGGAAGGCTATTTTGCTGAGGCGGATGCTGAGCCGAAGGAATTGATTCGCTTCAACTATGCGGATGCCGAGGACTTGTTTGATGCCCATAGCTACAATAAAGGTGGACTGGTCTTGCACATGTTGCGCAGAGAGTTGGGCGATGCTGCTTTTTTCAAAGGGTTGAATTTGTATTTGACGCAACATGCTTTTCAAGCGGTGGAGGCACACGATTTACGTCTCGCTATGGAGCGGGTGAGTGGTCGGGATTTGAATTGGTTTTTTAACCAATGGTTTTTTGCAAAGGGGCATCCGGAGTTGAGGGTGGAGGTGGATTATTCCCAGTCGGAAAATCTGCTCCTTCGTTTTTCACAGGTGCAAGACCTGAATGAAATCCCAGTATTTCAGTTGCCCATCACGATTAGCTGGTACGAGGGAGAGGAACGCAAAACCAGAATAGTTCAAGTAACGAAAGCGGAGCAAGAGCTTGTTCTTGAAAATGATTCACCAATCAGTTTGGTCTATGTGAATGAGGGGCAGGAGATTTTGATGAAAGGAAATCAGGTATTGACTAATGCGCAGTACATGCAACAGTTTAAGGAATCGCAGCTCGGAGTGGCGAGGTATGAAGCTTTGGATAGTTTGGTTTCTCGTGATGCTGCGGAAGAATTGGGGGTAGTATTGCCTTTGGCTCTAGAGGATTCCTTTGCTGCGATTCGGGAGCGCGGGCTTTCGTTGTTGCAGGGTGGGGATCAATGGAAGGAAATCTTAGGGGGGCTTGAGGGAAAGATTTATCGATTGGCAGAGGAAGATTCGAACAATAAGGTTCGATCGGGTGCTTTGGAAGTGCTAGCAGAATGGAACCCTTCTGGATACAGGGGGACATTTACCCGATTGGCACGGGATCCTTCCTATTTGGTTGCGGGTGCGGCATTGATGAGTTTGGCTGCTGTTGCTGATCCGATGGTGGAGCTTTCGTGGATGGAGACCTTTGAGCGGGAGACCAATTTCAGGATGTCTGTTGGGTTGGCAGAGTATTACATTTCAACTAAGGTTCTTGGCAAGGGGCCTTGGTTTGAGCAGACCTTTTCCAAGTTGAGTGGAGAGGGCTTGTATTATTTTATGGGGTATTACGGAAGTTATTTCATGGATGTCGAAGTTGCTGACAAGGAAAAGGCCATTCGCCGATTGCTTGCTATTTTGGAGGACCATCCAAAGGATTTCTTGCGATTAGGTGCCTTTCAAACTTTGATGGGTTTTGTGATGGAGGAGGGTGTATTGGACAAAATGGTGGCGATAGCGGAGAAGGAACAGTCGAAGGACTTGCAATCCTATTATTCGTATTACTTAGAATTACTAAAAGAGGAAAATTAATCCCTTGATTTCTAAAAGATTGAGGGGTGTTTGGAGAATTTTTTTTCAATTTTCAGGAACTCACTTT
>CAZPKI010000274.1:0-1831 GCA_964587015.1 uncultured Limnohabitans sp. | reverse complement strand
TAACCAACTGAGCTACCTCGCCATTTATAATCTACAATACTCTTTGGAGTTGAACTCCCGTCCGCCGCGGCGGATATGAATCCTGCGCTCTAACCAACTGAGCTACCTCGCCAAATTTCTTTTTCCGTTTTTAGGGATGTTTGGGATTATTGGTTATCTTCCAAAACATCTTTTTTTCTTCCTTTTCACCCAATCCATACTGGAATTGATTCCAAGGCCCTCAAAACGGAATGCAAATATGAGGGCTTGATGGCTGAAATGCAAATTGAGAAGGACTTTAGAAGTGAATTAGTTCGGAATTTTCCTACCAAAATATGTCTACAAACCAATTTGTTGCTGATTATCAATTAAATGCTTCCAAAAAAATTGTCTATGCCTATTTAAGTTCCGCAAGTGGATTGCAAGAATGGTTTGCTGATAAAGTCCGAATTGATGAAGATAAAAACTACATCTTCAATTTTGATCAAGAAGACCATTATGCGAAGCAAACCATTGTTAAAGCCAATTTGCATGTTCGATGGGATTTTTTTGATCCTAAATCTCCAAACAGCACTGCAGAATCCTTTATCGAATTCAAGCTGGATGAGACCGAACTTACGCAATCCCTATTTTTGAAAGTAATTGATCAATCAAATTTCTACACCCTGGACGAACTTGAAGGAATCTGGGAAGGCCTCATTTCGAAGTTAAAAGAAACTATTGGAGGATAAATCCCATCATTCAGTGCAGTTTCTCAGCGAGAAATTCCCGTACTTTGTTTGGATTTCTGCAGATGAAAAAACTAGATAAGCTTATTCTAGGCTCTTTTTTAGGCCCATTTGTACTCACTTTTTTAGTGGTTGACTTTATCTTGTTGATTGTCAACATGTTAAAGTATTTTGATGAGATATTCGGGAAGGGCCTTGGATTTTGGATTTATGCAGAACTGATTGGTTACTTCGTCATCAGTATTTCTCCCATGGCACTCCCGTTAGCCATGCTGCTTTCAAGTTTGATGGCATTCGGGAATTTAGGAGAGCATTTTGAATTGACTGCAATCAAGGGAAGTGGTATTTCGCTAACTAGAGCCATGCGTCCAATCGGGATTTTTGCTGTTGGCCTAACTTTCTTGGCCTTTTTATCAAACAATTACCTGGTACCAAAAGTCAATTTAAAGACCTTCTCGCTGCTTTATGATATCCGAATGAAGACTCCATCCTTGGATATTAAAGAAGGAGTGTTTTATGACGGCATTCCGAACTTCAGTATCAAAGTCAATAAAAAACTGGATGAAGTACGGTTGAAAGATATTTTGATCTACAATCATGCTGAAGGGCAAGGAAATCTGAATGTGACTATGGCAGATTCGGGTAGGATGGAGACCTTCAACAACGACAATTACATGAAGCTGACGCTTTATGCAGGCCAAAGTTACAAGGAGTCAAGATCCACACGTGGGATCAATGAAGCACCGGTAGAATTTTCAAGAACTGCATTTAAAGAAAATATTATGGTTTTTGATTTAGCTGCCTTTCAGTTAAATCGTACTCCTGAAAACCAATGGTCTACAAACCGTGCAATTAAAACTATTGAAGAAATTCGGCATGGTTTGGATTCCATTCATTTAGTTGTGAACGATTTAAAATATCAGAATTTTATCACTGCAGCGAGTATTTTTCCTTTTTTCACCAAAAACAAAAACCTTAATCCCTCACAAGAGATCTTAGTAGAAAAGGCACGATTCGATACCTTGAGAAGAGTCCGCATCCTGCAAGAACAAGCTTTGGGGGATAGTATAGATTCTGTAAATCGAGAGGCATTGATTGATTCGAGCACCAACCAATCGCCTGAA
>CAZPKI010000273.1:0-1842 GCA_964587015.1 uncultured Limnohabitans sp. | reverse complement strand
TAGGAAGGATAGATCCGGCAGGATTCACGATGGATTTGAGTTGGTAGCGGCTTGGGTCTGTGGAATTCACAGTCAGGTTGCCTTGCGCATCTCGGACAGGCAGAATGAGCGGTGCTTGTTCTGCCTGGAAGTTGTAGGCATTTTGGATGTCAACATACCAGTTCAGATTCCATCTGTCAAAGAAGTACTTTTTATCAAGGCGAATGTCTAGTTGATGAAAAGAATTCAGCCGGACTCCATTGATTCGCGAAAAGTCGAGGATGGCAGCATTCCGGAGGTCCCAGTTGCTGCGAAGACTGGAGGTACTTAGGTCAGCTGGGGTATAGGGTGTTCCACCTAGGAAGCGCCATCTTCCGCCCAGCTCCCAGTTTTTGCCAAAGCGCTTGCCTGCCGTAAGGCTGACAATAAAACCATTGTCCCAGGAGGAAGGAATCATACCTTCCGAGTTGGGGTTGGTAAACTCGGAGCGGACCAAGGTCAGGGAAGCGATTCCATAGAAATTGTTATACAGACGCTGCTGCGCCAAAAACTCCAGTCCATAGGCCCTGCCTGTGGAATTGGAGAGGACAGGCTCGTTGCCGATGGCGCCGAAGTCTGCTCCTAGGTTGGCCAAAGAAATTCCGTTCCGAATAGAAGTCGGGTAATTGCTGTATCGCTTGTAAAATGTTTCTGCTGTAAATCGTCGTGCTTTTTCAGGAACTAGGTATTCGACTCCCCCGATCAGCTGCGCATTTCGGATAAACCGGACATCACTATCTTGATTCACAAAAGTTCCCGACGAATTTTGATAGCCGAGAATGGTGTATGCAGGGCGCTGGTAGTAGATGCCTGCATTGGCCGTAGCAAAAAGATTGGACTTGAGTTGGTAAGAAACAGACACGCGAGGGCTCAGCTGGTTGAAGGGATTGGATGCCGTTTTGGCAAAATCTGATCCATCGACCCGAACCCCTCCACTAAGCAGAAGACGATCACCAAGCCAATTTTTGGTTCCCGATACAAAAGCACCATAGCTGCTGTAGTTGGAGGTAGCTAGGATGTCAATGGTGCCTCCAGTCTGAGAGAGTGTGGCTCGGTCAAAGTTGTCGATCAGGTAGCGAGAGTATTCCAGATTAACTCCGTACTTGAGGGAATAACCCTTTCCGAAAATGCTGTTTTCTGCGCGAAACTTGTTTTCCGACTCCTGTGAACGGTACCGGAAGAGCAGGTTTTTCTCGTCTTCCTCCTTGTTTCCAGCATATTTATAGGATTCGTTGTTGAGCATATTCCGGCTCAGCACAAAGGTCCAAAAGCCATTGTCTCGAAACCGCTTCAACTTGGCTCCTGTGGTGTAATTCCATTGGGTTTGTACTGGCAGTACATTCAAGATATAAAGGCGGTTTTCTTTTTCTTCCTGAGTTTCATCTTCTGGAGCATCCTCATTAAGTACAAATTGGTCGATGGCGCCAATGCCAATGAAGGTTAACTCGGTTTTTTCGTTGATTTTGGTGGTGGTTTTTACCTGAAAATCGTTGAAAGTAGGTAGAAAGGGGAGGTTGAGTAAACGAAATAAGCCTTGCAAATAAGACCTTCTAGCCGATAGAATATAGGTTGTCTTAGGGGAAAGAGGCCCTTCATTGGAAATTGTGAGTTCAGAAGCGCCTACGGTCAACTGGGTAGCCATCCGATCTCTCCTTCCTTCCTTGAGTTGAAATTCGAAGAAGGAACTCAGACCATTCATCCGATTGGCTGGGAAACCACCTGTGATGAGGTCCACATTTTTAATCAAGTTGACGTTCAAGATTCCTGCAGGTCCTCCGGAGGATCCTTGGGTAGCGAAGTGGTTGATGACGGGCACTTCGATTT
>CAZPKI010000272.1:0-1843 GCA_964587015.1 uncultured Limnohabitans sp. | reverse complement strand
GGCCGAGCACCCAAAAAAGTCCAGTGTTGTCGGGTAAGTCCTTTTGTCCATCCGTATTTTTTCTGATAAAAATCATGGTCTTTTTTGAGTTGCAGGACATAGGGATCTTCCGAATCCACTGGTAGCAAGCCCGCTTGACCCAAGAGCATGGCCTCCAAGTGCTGCAGCTGCTCTCGGTGTCTTTTGAGTAAGGTGTAGGGAAGCAATTGGCCCAATTCCTCCATCGGAATTCGGTTGGTATGGTAGCCAAAGCATCGAAAAAGCCAGCGGTAGGCAGTTTCTTCCCAATTCCCTTGCGTAGCTTGAAGGACAGCCAGCACCCCCTGGGATTTTTCGTAGAGGCGTTCGACCAAGGCCTTTTCGGAAGCGGAAAAGCGAAGAATTTCAGGTACGGTGGCCAGGGCATGTGCACAAGGAAGGTCTATTTTGAAATCGAGGAGTTGTTGGTAATTCCTCCAGATGTCTAGGTAGATCTTCCCTTTTACCTCCACTGTGGGCATGGGGGTACCATCCTGCCGGTACACTTGCCGGTCGTTTTCCCAGACCAAATGCAGAACTACGGCATTGTAGCCAAGATCCATATCGTGCGCATGCTGTACCCATTCGGAGGATCGCCGGTGCACTTCCACGTGGCCATGTAGTCGGATGCCTCCGATCACGAGGGCTGCATTTTGAAAGTCAGGTCCTTCGCCGGAGTTGTGGTTGCCAACCTGCAAGATTTGGAGTTCTTCTCCAGCTGTGGTTAGGAGGCTTTTGCGATCGAAGTACTGGTATTTCCATACCAACTGTAAAAAGTCTTCTTTAAAATCCATAAAAAGTAAGTCTAAAAAGTAAATTGAATGTAGCCAACAACTTGCTCGAATGCAAGGGGATAGGGGCTACTTTAAAAAATTAGAATCTGAAATTTGGAGTGGCTTACTTCAAATAGCGATCGAGAAGTTCGCGCATTTCTTCCTGAAGTTTTTGGGCTTCTCTACGCGCTGCTTTAGCAAAATCCTTTTCCTTGGAAGCATAGATGATTCCTCGGCTGGAATTGACGAGTAGACCGCAACTGGAGTTCATTCCAAATCGAGCCACATCGGCCAAGCTGCCGCCTTGTGCGCCTACGCCTGGCACGAGCAAGAAGTGTTCTGGGACTGTTTTCCGAACCTCTCCGATAAGTTCGCCTCGGGTAGCACCGACCACGTACATGAGGTTTTCGGGGCTCCCCCATTCCTGACTTTTTTCAAGAACGGTCTGGTAAAGCGCTTTGCCTGAAGCGTCTTGAAGGAGTTGAAAATCCAATGATCCTGGGTTGGAAGTCAGCGCAAGAAGTATCGCCCACTTGCCCTCAAATTCCAAAAAGGGAGTCACGGAGTCTTGGCCCATGTAGGGGGCCACCGTGATGGAATCGAAACTCATGTTTTTAAAAAATGCTTCGGCATAGCGTGTGGCCGTATTGCCAATGTCGCCGCGCTTGGCATCTGCAATCGAAAAGATGTGCTTCGGAATCAATGCTTCTACCTTGGCAAGCGTCTCCCAGCCTCTGGCACCATGTGCTTCAAAAAAAGCCGTGTTGGGCTTGTAGGCTACCGCAAAGTCTGCCGTTTCTTCAATGATCTGCTGGCAGAAAGAGAAAATCGGGTCGGGCTCACCGTGTAGGTGTGCAGGGATTTTTTCAAGGTCCGGATCTAATCCTACACAGAGGAAAGAGGATTTTTGTTGGATCTGGGCAAAAAGCTCGGCTCGGGTCATGGTCGGGAAGAATATGCGCAAAGTTAGAAATTAATCGGATCAACCTTCTTTTGTGCGCTGCAGTCTTTGTGGAACTAGGTGTTCAATAGCAATTTTTAGCTTTGACCTG
>CAZPKI010000271.1:0-1885 GCA_964587015.1 uncultured Limnohabitans sp. | reverse complement strand
TGATGGCCGCTCGAAACATTTCGAATTGGAAGGAGAAAATGATCACCATCTTGGTTACTCCTTTGATGAGTTGCTCTGCCAGACTACCGGTATACATCATATTAATCGGATTGAGCGTACCACAGGAAATGGTATTTGGCTTTATCAACCTTCAAGCCCTTGCGCTACTCAGTCTGTATGTGTTGGGTGTGCTGGGAGTACTGGGAACTTCTTTTTTACTCAAAGTGATCCTCAAAACGGATGAGAAGAGTTTCTTGATGACCGAACTCCCTTCCTATCGAATTCCACGATGGAAAGACGTGGGCATCACCATGTTTGAAAAGTCTAAAACCTTCGTTTTTGAGGCTGGTAAAGTTATTTTGGCCATATCCATCGTGCTCTGGGTATTGGCATCTTATGGACCTCCTGCAAGCATGGAAGAGATTCGGCAGCAGGGAATTGCACAGCAGGAGCAGGCCACAAGTCCTGAGCAAGTGGCCCTTATTGAAGCAGAAACCAATTCCCTATTGCTTGAGAATTCATTCATTGGCATCATGGGAAGGGCGATTGAGCCCGCCATTCAGCCCCTAGGCTACGATTGGAAAATTGGAATCGCACTCATCACTTCCTTTGCTGCACGTGAGGTATTTATTTCTACGATTGCCACCATCTACAGCATTGGAGGAGATCTTGAAGACGACCTGACTATTCGGGAGAAACTCGCTTCTCAGGTGAATGCGAGCACTGGCGAGAAAACATTCACTCCTGCCACCTCCTACTCCTTGCTGGTTTTTTATGTCTTTGCCATGCAATGCATGAGTACCTTGGCCGTGGTCAAAAGAGAAACCAAGGGCTGGAAATGGCCAATTATTCAAACGGTCTACATGAGTGCTTTGGCTTACCTCATGGCATGGATCACCTTCCAAATTTTCTCCTAACATGTGGCAGCAACTCCTCGTTATCCTTGCCGTGCTTGGGGCTAGCTACTACCTCCTTCGTAAATTTTTTCAAAAACCAAAAGGAGGCGCGGGTTGTGACAAATGTGCCAAGTCCTAAAGTCTGGCAGGGGTACATGGAATTCCCAATTATTTTTGTGAAGTTTGGCTTATGCGAAAAATAGCCTTTCAAAGCATACAAACTACCATTTTCTCTTATTTCGGGGTGGTATTGGGCTATATCAATGTCTTGTGGCTCTATCCATATGCTTTGGATACCACGCAACTGGGGACATTTCGCACCATTCAAGATTTAGGATTGCTGCTTGTTCCCTTTGCGCAGTTGGGATTAGGGCACGGAATCACGCGCTATTTCCCCAAACTCGAACTAAACCATCCTGCCCTACTGACCTTTGCGTTACTGTTCTCTTTCTTGGGGTTTGGCTTGGTGTCCCTCCTGTTTTTTGGATTTAAGCAACAGGTGATTTCCCTATTTGCTTCTAATTCCCCAGAGGTAGTCAATTTTCTTGGCGTAGCCTTGCTTGTTGCTTTGTTTTCAGTTTGGAGTAGTATTTTAGATGCCTTCGCGCGCTCCTTCGTCAAAGTTGGCATCCCTACTTTCTTTAGGGAGGTCTTCCTTCGACTGCTCACCTCCATCTTGGTGGCGCTTTACTTGCTCAAGTGGATTGATTTTGACCAGGTGATGCAGGGATTGGTGGGCGTATATGGCCTATCCATGCTTGGAGTTGCCATTTACATGGTTTGGCTGGGCGTGTTTAAATTCGATTTTTCCTGGAGTCAGTTTCCGAGCGGGTTTAAAAGTTCGCTCCTCAAATACAGCTTGCTGACCTTTTTGGCTACGGCTGCATCCACACTCATCCTAAAAATTGATTCAGTCATGATCAGCTCCATGCTGAGCTTGGAAGCCAATGCCATCTATTCCATCGCATTTTACATGGCTCTCGTGATTG
>CAZPKI010000270.1:0-1889 GCA_964587015.1 uncultured Limnohabitans sp. | reverse complement strand
CACGACCAGCTCCTGCTGAATCCCCCAGGTCCGGAAGGAAGCAAGGGTAGGCGGTCGTAGCGGTGCGATGCCGCCTCTTTTTTTTCAGGTAGTCCAAATTCAAGCCCTCCTTTCGCTACCTAATCCTAATTAATCTTTTAACTTTGTCATTGACCCATGCTAGTTTTACTGCAAGGGTAATTTGCTTTTAAAACCAAAACCTATATCCATGAAATTCTTTATCGATACCGCTAATCTTGACGAAATCCGCGAAGCACATGACCTTGGTGTATTGGATGGCGTGACCACCAATCCTTCCTTAATGGCCAAAGAAGGAATTACCGGAGATGCAAACATCAAGGCGCATTACAAAGCAATCTGCAAAATCGTGGAAGATAAAGTAAGTGCTGAGGTTATTGCTACAGACTACGAAGGCATGGTGCGCGAAGGAAAAGAGCTCGCCAAGCTTGACGATAAAATCGTTGTAAAAATCCCAATGATCCGTGATGGCGTCAAAGCCATCCGTTACTTCCATAGTGAAGGAATTCGCACCAACTGTACTCTCATATTTTCTTCAGGGCAAGCTCTTTTGGCTGCCAAAGCTGGAGCTTCCTACGTATCTCCCTTTATTGGCCGCCTAGATGATATCGCAATTGATGGATTAGACCTGATTGCGCAGATCGTACACATCTACCAAAACTTTGGTTACGAAACTGAGGTACTCGCAGCATCTGTTCGCCACACCATGCACCTGATCAAATGCGCTGAACTGGGTGCAGATGTAGTGACCTGCCCGCTCAAAGTGATCACAGGATTGTTGAAGCATCCGTTGACCGACGCAGGATTAGCACAGTTTCTTGCGGACCACGCTAAGGCTGCAAGTAAATAAGCCTCGACCTCCAATTCATTAGGACTACGCTGCCATGTACATCATTAAAGTCAAAGGAAAAGCAAAAATTCCCGATTACATTCAAGTTCGAGATGCGAATTTTGTGCTTGTTGCCTACTTCAGAGCAGATCGCCCCATGAAAAGTGTGGAAAAATTTGGATTGGAGGGCAAGGAAGAACAGCTAGAGGAATTAATTAAATCCCTCCCATTTGGAAAACTTCAAAAACTAGAACTCTAAATCCATGGATTTCAGTACGCTCCCTGTTTTGTCCATGACACAGGCCACCATCTTCCAAGGAGAAAATCCCGTCCTCAGTGACGTTACCTTTTCCGTGGAGCAACATGAATTTGTATTCCTAATCGGTAGAACAGGAAGTGGCAAAAGCTCCTTGCTGAAAACACTCTACGCTGACCTTCCGCTTCAATCAGGACTAGCTGAGGTGGTGGGTTACTCCCTTTCTCAAATCAAAAACAAAGAGGTTCCATTTCTAAGAAGAAAAATAGGTATCATCTTTCAAGATTTTCAGCTTTTTACAGACCGCTCTGTTCATGAAAACCTCGCCTTTGTCCTAAAAGCTACAGGTTGGACTGACCCCATCTTGATCAAGGAACGAATTGGAGAAGTACTAGTCCAAGTAGGCCTGTTGGAAGCGCTAACAAAAATGCCACACCAGCTATCAGGAGGAGAACAACAACGCGTAGTAATTGCCAGAGCTTTATTGAATAATCCTTCCATTTTACTTGCGGATGAACCTACAGGAAACCTAGATCCTGATGTAGCGGATGGAATTTTCAAATTATTCCAAGACATCAATAAAAAAGGCACTGCCATCCTGATGGCAACGCACAATCACGAACTACTCCGCAAATACCCCTATCGAGTGCTAAAATGTGAAAAAGGAAAGTTGCTAGACAGCACCATGGACGACATCTCTTTCGCCTCCACCTTTTAGAATTTACTTTGGATTTTTTGGCCAACGGTCCACAGTCCACGGACCACAGCCAATTCTGTTCAGCACAT
>CAZPKI010000269.1:0-1901 GCA_964587015.1 uncultured Limnohabitans sp. | reverse complement strand
TAGATCAATGGTTGGTCTTGAAAAACTTAGCTGAACATCCTGAATTGAGCCAGACCGAATTGGCAAATTTGGTATTCAAGGATCATCCCACCCTCACCCGAATTTTGGATTTATTGCACAAAAAAGGATACATCATTCGAGTGCAACACCCACAGGATCGCAGAAGTTTTCAATTGCACTTGACTCCAGAAGGGGTTACAAAAGTTGCTGAATTGAAGCCCAAAGTCCTTCACATTCGCGAGAAAGCCTGGGAAAATTTGACTGAAAAAGATTTCTTGGAGTTCAAGCGCATCCTCAACACCATTTACCACAACTTAGACGATCAAACATAACGAGTTAACAGGGAGTTAGCCCCCAAGATTCCACTACCTAAACCATCATTTATCCAGTAAACGGAAACATGAACACTTCAACCATCCACACAGATCTTTGCATCATCGGCGCAGGCCCAGTAGGACTTTTTGCAGTTTTTGAGGCAGGATTACTCAAAATGAGATGCCACCTCATCGATGCCTTGCCACAAATTGGCGGGCAGCTTTCTGAAATTTATCCTCAGAAACCGATTTACGACATCCCTGGATACCCTGAGATCAAAGCACAAGAATTGGTGGACAACCTGCTAGAGCAGGCCAGACCATTTAATCCGACCTTTACCCTCGGCGAACGTGTAGATCTTTTGGATCGTCAAGAAGATGGAAGCTTTATCGTGACCACCAGCGACAAGACCACAGTCCATGCCAAAGTCATCATCATTGCGGGTGGCTTGGGATGCTTTGAACCGAGAAAACCCGTTTTGAACAACCTGGAGGCATTTGAAGGAAAGGGCATTCACTACATGGTGAAAAATCCAGAAACCTTCCGCGACAAAAAAGTGGTGATCGCAGGTGGTGGAGACTCCGCCTTGGACTGGACCATTTTCTTAGCCAATGTCGCTGAAAGAGTGACTTTAGTTCACCGAAACGAAACCTTCCGCGGTGCTCCTGATTCTGCTTCCAAAGTATTTGATCTCGCACAAGAAGGAAAAATCGACCTGATTCTTTCTGCCAACTTGAAGGAAGCGAGTGGAAACGACCGCCTGGAAAAAGTAATTTTAGAAGATAAGGACAATCAGGAAATCGTTTTGGATGCTGATTACTTAATTCCTTTGTTTGGCCTATCGCCAAAGTTGGGACCTATCGCCGACTGGGGCTTGAGCATTGATAAAAACGCAATCGAAGTAGATACCCGAGATTATTCTACAGGAGTAGATCGTATCTATGCCATTGGAGACATCAATACCTATCCAGGAAAGTTGAAACTGATCCTCTGCGGATTTCACGAGGCTGCCATCATGATGCACTCCGCCTTCAAGTACGTCTATCCAGACCAAAAACTAAGTTTCAAATACACCACCGTCAACGGGGTAAATGCCTTCTAAATCGTATGGACCTAATCAAATTTACCGTAGAAGACCAGCAAGGTGAGCGACAGGAAGTCGAGGCACCTGCTGGCATGGGCCTTAGCCTGATGGAAATTCTCAAGGCTTCCGAGTACCCAATCTTGGCTACCTGTGGAGGCATGGCCCTTTGCGCAACTTGCCATGTAGAAATCCTAGAAGGCCAAGATGGGCTAGGTGATGCCACAGATGTGGAGCTAGACCAACTGGAAAACCTACCCGAGTACTTCCCTACTTCCCGTTTGGCTTGCCAGATCCGTATTGGAGAACAACTCGAAGGTGCGGTCATCAAACTCCGCGGAGAAGACGTGGTCTAAGCCGATTTACCAGCTTTTCAAATCAATAATTAACTAGAAATTAGTCCGATGAAAACATCGGACTTTTTTTGTGATTACCCACGCAGCAAAAAGTAATCAACAGAAATAAGGTTTGCAGTTCAGTTAAGTAAGCTATGGACAGTTGACTG
>CAZPKI010000268.1:0-1920 GCA_964587015.1 uncultured Limnohabitans sp. | reverse complement strand
GACAAGGTCACTTAGAAAAGAACCAATCCTCTGTGTGTTTCTTTAATTTCCACCCCTTTAATTGTTGGCGGTTGATGGTTTGGTAGTATAACCTGTCACAAATTTCGGTTAGATTTATTACAAATCAGTACGAAAAAATGTAACAAAAATATACTAAAATTGTTACAAAAAGTAATTCATTTTGTAACAAAATAATGCTAAATTTGTTACAAAAAAATTAAAAAAATGAGCATAGTAGACAAAATAGAAGCACGTATAAAAGCCTTCCCAAAAGGAGAGTTGTTGCTTCCTGCTGATTTCAGTGACTTGGGATCATCTGAAGCGGTAAGACTATCACTTTTTAGATTAGAGAAACAAGGCGTACTAAGCCGAGTTGCACAGGGGATTTATGTCCGGCCAAAAGAAAGTAGTTTGATTGGAAAGCTTGTGCCCTCAGCTGAAGAAGTGGCAGATGCTGTCGCCAGAAGAGATCGAATAAGAACTGTGCCCACTGGAAGCTATGCATTGAATGCTTTGGGACTAAGTACACAAGTTCCGATGAATATCGTCCTGCTCACGGATGGCTCACCAAGAGAACTCAAAGTAGGAAAGCGTACCATTAGGTTTAAAAAGACGACTCCCAAAAACCTTTTGGCAAAAGGTAAAATTAGCCGCTTGGTAATCCAGGCGATGAAGGAAATTGGAAATGGTAAAATCACTATTGGAGAAGAGCAAAAAATAGTAGCCTTGCTAAAAAAAGAAGACGAGAAAGATCTCAAACACGACCTAGCCTTAGCTCCGGTATGGATTCAAAAAATAATGAAAAAAGGATTGAAAGATGGCGAAAATTGATTTCTACGCTGTAGATAAGACAGAGAAAGTAGCTATTTTCAATGCCATTGCTACAGCAAAGGGAATGACAGCCTTTGCTGTAGAGAAAGATTGGTGGGTAAGCCGAACGCTGGAAATCATCTTTCAAATGGATATTGCGCAACACTTGGTGTTTAAAGGCGGCACTTCACTAAGCAAAGCCTGGAAACTCATCAATAGATTTTCGGAAGATATTGACTTGGCCATTGATAAAGCCTTTTTTGAAGGCTATGAAGGAGATATTTCAAAAACACAAATTACCAAACTGAGAAAAGTAGCCGGAGCCTATACCACAGGAACTTTCTTTGAGGAATTGCAAAATGAGTTTAGCGAAAAAGGCTTTAAAGACCTTTCCTTCAAAGTAATCGATAGCAAAGACAGTGACCAAGACCCAAGAATTATTGAAATTTTTTATCCGAACGTCATTACTGCAAATTCTGAATATCTTTTGCCAAAAGTACAGTTAGAAATAAGTTGCCGTTCCCTGAGAGAGCCCTTTACTGTTCAAACATTTGGTTCTTTAGTAGACGAGTTTTTTGCAGGTGAAAATTTTGTAGAACCTCTTTTTAAAGTACCCATAGTAAACCCAGAACGTACTGTATTAGAAAAGCTATTTTTATTGCATGAAGAATTTCACCGCCCAGCAGACAAAATCAGAGTGGATAGGCTAAGCCGCCATCTTTATGATATTTACCAATTAACTCAAGCAGGAATTGCAGCAAAGGCAATCAGCGATAAAGAATTATACGAAACCATTGTTGCCCACCGCTACAAGTTTTCCAGAGTTGGGGATGTAGATTATGACAATCACAATCCAAAAACACTTAACCCCATTCCTCCAGTGGAGGTAATTGCCGATTGGGAATCTGATTATGTCAAAATGAAAGAAGAGATGATCTACGAAGAGAGAAAACCCACTTTTGAAGATTTGATTACTAATTTGGAAGGTTTAATGGCCCAGCTTCAAACACTGAGTTGGGAATTTGAACTTGATTTTTCCAATTCCAATCACCACTAGCATGGACATGATGCTACTGGTGGATGTATACCATGAATTTTCTTTTCCTTACG
>CAZPKI010000267.1:0-1921 GCA_964587015.1 uncultured Limnohabitans sp. | reverse complement strand
AAGGCCTTGTCTGCCTCCAAATCGTAGTAGCTCGAAAAGAGCTGCATGAAAATCCACTGGGTCCACTTGTAATAGGATGGATCGGAAGTACGCACTTCTCGGTCCCAGTCAAAGGCAAAGCCGATATTCTTCAATTGCTCGGTATATCGGCTGATGTTTTGTTCGGTGGTGAGGGCAGGATGCTGTCCGGTTTGGATGGCATACTGTTCGGCAGGCAAGCCAAAAGAATCGTATCCCATGGGATGGAGTACATTGAATCCCTTCAAAAGTTTGAAGCGAGAGACGATGTCGGAGGCGATGTATCCAAGTGGATGCCCTACGTGCAGGCCTGCCCCAGAGGGATAGGGAAACATGTCCAAGGAATAAAATTTGGGACGCTTCGGATCTACCGCTGCTTTAAAGGTTCCCTTTTCCTTCCAATTCTGCTGCCATTTCTGCTCAATTTCCCGAAAGTTGTACTCCGCCATGATTAAAATTTTAATTGCTTTTTATGGTAATGCCTGCAAAAATAGAAAAATATGAGGGTTTTGCGTAGCAAATTTCTAAAGCTGATGAATCCTTTGGTTTACCATTTGTCAATTATTTTGGAAAGAAGGCTTCCTTTTTTGTAGTTTAATGTTTCAAACTAGGCATCTCATGACACCAAAAATCTTAAGTACACTTGCACTTCTGCTCGGAGTTTCCATTGTAACTGTTGCACAAAAGAAATTTACTCCCAAACAAATTGAAGCCCTCAAAACTGAGGTAGCTCAAGTAGTTCAAGCCAACCACAAGCAAAGCCAAGTGATGGTGGACAAGGTGTTTAGTTTTGCGGAACTTGGATTTCAGGAAGTAGAATCTTCCAAGTACTTGACAGGTATTTTGGAAAAGCAAGGCTTTACCATCGAGCGGGGAATCTCTGGAATTCCTACGGCTTGGTTTGCCACCTGGTCCAATGGTCCAGGGCCAGTGATTGCGCTAGGTTCTGACGTGGACAATATCCCAAAGGCCTCTCAATATCCAGGCGTGGCATTTCACAAACCCATGGTTGAAGGAGCTCCGGGGCACGGGGAAGGACACAATGCAGGTATTCCACTCAATATCACTGCAGCACTTGCGGTAAAGCAAATCATGGAGCGGGAGCAGATTGGTGGAACGCTCATTCTTTGGCCAGGCATCGCCGAGGAGCTGGTGGCTGCCAAGGCCTGGTTTGCCCGTGACGGCAAGTTTGACGGCGTCGACCTGTGTATTTTTACCCACGTGGCCAACAATCTTGGTGTGAGTTGGGGTCAGGCTACAGGCACAGGTTTGATTTCGGTAGAATATACCTTTGCTGGAGATGCAGCGCATTCCGCAGGTGCCCCTTGGAGAGGCAAAAGTGCTGCGGATGCCACGGAACTGATGAACATCGGTTGGAACTACAAAAGAGAACATTTACATCCCTTGAAGCGATCCCATTCCGTCATCACTGACGGGGGAGATCAGCCCAATGTGGTGCCTTCGCAGGCTTCCATCTGGTACTATTTCCGAGACGTCAACTATACTGGTATCATGGACATGTATGCCCAGGCCAACGACATTGCGAAGGGAGCAGCGTTGATGACCGGGACCAAGATGACCTCCAAAGTCTTGGGTACCGCTTGGCCAAGGCACTTCAATAAGGTGATTGCAGAAAAGATGTACCAAAATATTCAAAAGGTGGGTTTGCCTGCCTGGGATGAGCAGGACCTAACTTTGGCCAAGGCAGTCCAGCGTGAGCTTGGCGCCAAAGAAGAGGGGCTAGCTACCACCTTGGACGAACTGGGTGTGCCGCTGAAGGAACCGGTATCTGGTGGTTCTGACGACATTGGGGATGTTTCATGGGTGGTGCCAACTGTAACCTTACGCTTTCCTTCCAATATTCCAGGGCTTCCTGGTCACCACTGGAGCAATGCCATTGCCA
>CAZPKI010000266.1:0-1953 GCA_964587015.1 uncultured Limnohabitans sp. | reverse complement strand
GGAGCTTTTTATGTTCCTGCGGCAGGCAAAAAAATACTTGACCTAGCAGTTCGTAACTATGGTTTAAAGCCTACTGCAGCTAAGGGAATGCCTTCAGGGGCAAAAGAAATCAAACCAGCGCGAATCGGCTTATACGATTACTATGGAGGCTCTATGCCTTCTGGCTGGACAAGATGGATCATGGAGCAGTTCCACTTCGACTATGCACAGGTCTTTCCAATGGAGATCGATGGGGGCAACCTGGCTGAAAAGTACGATGTGCTCTTATTCATAGGTCCAGGTATGCCTGGAGCTGGGGGTGGATATGGTGCTGGCGCGCAGCCTAAAAAGGAAGATGTTCCTGCAACCTACCATCACATGCTAGGAAGGCTTTCGATTGACAAGTCCATACCTCAACTGAAGAAATTTCTTGAGGGGGGAGGGCAAATTCTAACTGCAGGAGGAGCCACCTCCTTAGCAAATCTTTTAGGGCTACCTGTTTCGAATGCTTTAGTAGAGATTGTGAATGGCAAGGAAAAGTCACTCACAGGGGATAAATATTACATTCCAGGCAGTGTCTTGGAGATGGAAGTAGATACTGCTGCTCCAATCAATTTTGGAATGGGTCAGAAAGCAGACATCATGTTTTCAAATAGCCCTGTATTTCGTCTGGCTCCAGAAGCAGCTAGTGCAGGAGTAAAACCTTTGGCTTGGTTTGGAACAACTCCACCGCTTCGAAGTGGCTGGGCTTGGGGACAAAACTACTTGAAGCATGGGGTTACTGCCTTTGAGGCGCAAGTTGGTAAGGGGAAACTCTATGCCTTTGGTCCCGAGATCACCTTCCGTGGACAGGCACATGGTACCTTCAAAATGTTATTTAATGGGTTGTATAAATAACCTTTAAAAAAGCATCCTGTGAAAATGGGGTAAAACAAAAAAAACCTCCCAATTGGGAGGTTTTTTTGTTGACCGACTAGGGCTCGAACCTAGACTCTTCTGAACCAAAATCAGACGTGTTGCCAGTTACACCATCAGTCAGGAAAATCCAAATGCAAGCATTCTTGCTTTTGATGGTACAAAGGTAGAGTTCTCTGAAATTTTTTCCAAACCTACTACCAAACATTTTTGATAATTACCTGGGATTAGCCGCTAATTTGTTCGTGTCAAGTGACTTGCCTAAACCGGAGAACTCGACTTTGTGCCCGCTAAATTTTTGTGGAACCTGTGATAAAAATAGGCAGTGAAATCGATTGAAATTATTAAATCATTAATAAAGTGTAATTTATTTTGAAAAAATGAAATTAAATACCCTATTTTGTTTCTTTATAGAAAATAAACCAACTAAATGAATACTACGATGAACTCTAAAAAAATGAAAAAGGTGGTGACTGAGGTCATCGAGAAATTGGAAAAATTGTCCCAGGTGGAGTTGGCTGCTGAGCTATCTTGGTGCTGGGGTAGCTACCAAAATGATAAGAATCCTTCAGGTTTGATAGAAAAGAGCGAAGCTGCCCTTAGCTTGTTCAGAGCTGCGCGGGAAAAAAATAGCAAAGCGGTAGCCAAGAAATTAGTCGAGGATTTGGAATCGGCATTGGCATAAAAAAAAGTCCCGCAATTTGCGGGACTTTTTTTTGGTTTTTCGAATTGATTATTCGCCTACTACGACAAATTTAACCTGCGTCTTTACCTCTCTGTGTAGGTCGATGTCAGCAGTGAATTCGCCAGCACCTTCCACAGGAACAGTGATAGCGATTTTCTTTCTGTCGATTTCAAAGCCTTTAGTTGCTAGAGCGTCTGAAATTTGTAGGGTAGTTACTTTTCCGAAAATTTTTCCGGTGTCACCGATTTTTGCCTTGATTTCAAGGGTTGTTTCGGCAATTCTTGCAGCGATATTTTCTGCTTCAGTCTTGATTTTTTCAGCTTTGTGTGCTGCTTGCTTGATGTTTTCAGCAAGGATTTTCTTGTTTGACCCTG
>CAZPKI010000265.1:0-1954 GCA_964587015.1 uncultured Limnohabitans sp. | reverse complement strand
AGACATCTGCGAGGGTTTCAATGTCGGATACGTTGCGCGTAACTAGCCTTCCTATTGGGGTATTGTCAAAAAACTTGAGGCGTAGGCGGAGCAAATGCGTGTAGAGGCGAACGCGGATATCCTTGATAATTACCTGGCCGATCCAGCCCGAGTAGTAGGTATGTGCCCATTGGGCGATGGCTTGAATGACCATCAAGACCACCAACACGTAAATGATTTTCAGTAGGCCTGCCGCATCCCCAATGGCCACATGCTCATCGATGGCGATTTGGATAAGGTAGGGTCGGGCAGGAGCTAAAATCGCCAATGCCAGCGTGAGAAACACCAGAAAATAAAATTGCTTTTGGTAGGGCTTTACATAGGTGTACAGCTGGCGCAAAACCTTCATGTCTAGGATTTCTCCAGCCGATTCTTTCTCTTTTTCTAAGCTCAAAGCCTGTTTAGTCTAGGTAAATCTGTGTTCGGTATTCAATTTGGCTCAAAAATAAGCCTTTTGCGGGTGCTGATTTTCCGGCTTGCGTTCTGTCTTTAGAGGCAATGATGTGGTGAAGGTCGTCAATTGGTCGATGACCCATGCCCACTTCAAGTAAGGTACCTACAATTGAGCGCACCATGCCCCGCAAAAAACGGTTGGCTGTAATATGAAAGAGCAACTGCTCCTCTTTTAGTTCCCAATAGGCTGTATAAATAGTGCAGCGGAAATGCTTCACTTCGGTGTGTACCTTGCTGAAGCATTCAAAGTCCTCGTATTCTAGCAAGATTTTGGCTGCTTCATTCATTGCATTAACATCCGGCTGCTGAAAAAGTTGCCAAGAAAGGTCCTGCAAAAAAGGATTTTTTGAAAAGACGATGCGGTAAAAATAAGATCGCTTGATTGCATTAAAGCGAGCATGTGCTTCTGGAATGACTTTGCGAATTCCAAGAATGGCAATTTCCTTGGGAAGGATGGCATTGACAGCTTTGGTAAAGTTTTCTCCCAACTCCTCGCCAGTTAAGTCAAAGTGACATACTTGTTGGGTGGCATGCACTCCCGTGTCCGTGCGTCCACTTCCCATGACCACAATGGGCGTTCTAAAGTAGGTGCTCAGCGCTTTTTCAAGGCATTCCTGAACGGTAAATGCATTTTGCTGCACCTGCCAACCGTGAAATGGACTGCCTTTGTAGCTCAGCTCTAGAAAATACCGTTGGGTCTTGTCATTCATTGCAGCGCAAAGATACTATTCCCCACGAAATCCACGGACAAGAATTGTTTTCTTGATAATCCCATCTGAACGGGTTTTCTTTGTCAAAAAAAAGATTGCTATGATTCAGCGTGTACAAACTATTTTTCTTTTTCTGATCGCGGTAGGTATGGGGGTGACCCTAAGTACGCAACTTTGGCATCAAGGTGATGTAGATGGCGATTACTGGACTCTGTCGGCCTTTATGCTGAGCAATTTGGACCAGGGCGGTGAGGTGATCCAATCTTCTTCTAAATGGTACCTTGGAGCGCTAGCAGCTCTTGCTGCGATTTTGGCTTTAGCATCCATCTTCCAATACCGCCTCCGTTCCCGTCAGCTTTTGCTCAACATGATCAATTCCCTTGTAATGGTGTCCCTAGTAGCTGCCACCTTCTTGACTACCAACGGAACCAACGAAGCCATTCAAGCCCAGGATGGGGGAGATTACGGCCTAGGATTTTGGACGATTTTGGTGTCTATGGTCATGAACATGCTCGCCAACCGCTTTATCAAAAAGGACGAAGCGCTAGTCCGATCAGTAGATCGAATTCGATAAATGGAAGCCTTGCGAGATCGCAGGGCTTTTTTTTAGAGAGAATTTTCCTCCTGTCCTAGACTTTTCTAACTTGTTGCAGCAGAACACCACCCTATGAAATTTGAAACCCTCACCATTCACCTGAGCAATGGGACTCGCGAGAGTCACGGCGCCGTGGTGCAGCCCATCACCTTGAGCA
>CAZPKI010000264.1:0-1987 GCA_964587015.1 uncultured Limnohabitans sp. | reverse complement strand
GAAGAAGGGGTAACTGAAGTACCCATGGCAGGAGCCGAATTGATGGTGAAAGAAGGAGTCATGAAAGACGTGGATGCCATTTTCGGCTTACACATCTGGGCACAGGTAGAAGCCGGAAAAATCGGTTACCGCCCAGGCCCAACCATGGCCGCAGTAGATATTCTAGGAATCAACGTACACGGCACCCAAGCCCACGGAGCCTCTCCTTGGTCGAGTGTAGATCCCATCGTCACCTCAGCACAGATCATCACTGGCTTACAAACGATCCTCTCCCGCAGTGTAAATGTGACCGAAAACCCCGCAGTAGTGACCGTGGGCGCCATCCACGGAGGCATTCGCCACAACATCATTCCTGAAAAAGTAGAACTCATCGGTACCATCCGCACCTTCGGCGAGGCGCAACAAGCTCTCGTACACCGCAGAATCAACGAGATCGCTACCAATATTGCCGAAAGTGCCGGCGCCAAAGCAGAGGTCAACATTCTCAAGCTTTACCCTTCCACGATCAATGACGAGGCCTTAACTGCCAAAATGCTTCCTTCACTCCAAGCTGCCGCAGGAAAAGAAAATTTGATCTTGATGGACCCAATGACCGGTTCGGAAGACTTCAGCTTTTTCCAAAAGGAAAAGCCAGGTGTATTTGTATTCTTGGGTGGCATGAAGCCAGGTGCTGACCCCCTCAAAACTCCTTCCCACCACACTCCAGACTTTTACCTGGATGAAAGTGGATTCGTACTCGGTGTGCGCGCCTTGAGTTACCTCGTCGTGGATTATTTGAATATTAAAAAATAAAAATTGATTCAGTATGAGGTTTACCCATCATTTAACAAAGAAAATCTGAATTACCAGGGAGGGTGCTTTTTTTCAAAAAATTCCGATAATTGGCAAGTAAACAAAGATTTAGTCTATCCGTATACTGTTAAAAATCGATGAGATGAGGTATAAATCAGTCTTTTTTCTTTTCCTCCTTTTTTCCTTAACCACCTGTAAAGAAGAGGAAAAGCCGGAACAAGAAGCATTTATTTTTGGACAGTGGAACTTTCGCTGTACAGGAAACTGCATTCAGATTTACAAATTGATAGGAGGAAAGCTGTACGTGGATAACATGAATAGTTTTCGGGAATCTCCCATAATCACTTACTCCAAAACTCCCAAAGAGGAGAAATATGCGGTAATCGCTAAAGAGCTGGAACAAGCGTTTCCTAAAGATTACATGATGCCAAGAGGGCTATCCTTGATTGCATGTCCCGTATGTGTGGAAGAGGGAGGATACTACCTCGCCTTTGAGCGGGAGTCTGAAATCATTTGGTGGCAGGTAGGAAATATTCCAGAATTATGGCCAGAAGAGATCCGACCATTTATGCAGAAGCTGGTCCAAACCATCCCCTTACTTCCCGAAGAATAGAAGCAAATCAACTTCCAAAAAAAGGTATCCAGAGCTCCAGCCTTAGTGTTTAGACTCCAATCTTGAAACGAGTTCTTGGAAAATAATACTCATTAAAGGTTCAGCTAGAGCAGCCGCAGCAATCACATCCTGGAGCGACACCTGATGGATTTTCCCCGGGACACCCAGGTCTGTGATGGCGGACAAGCCAAACACTTCCATCCCAGCGTGACAGGCCACCAGTACCTCAGGCACGGTACTCATGCCTACCGCATCTCCTCCGATGGTGCGCAGGTAACTGTATTCAGCCGGTGTCTCCAAGTTTGGTCCCTCTACACCACAATAGGTTCCCGTGTGCAGCTTGATGCCTTTTTCCTTTGCAATCTGTAAAGCCAGGGCAATCAATCGTGGGGAATAAGGCACACTCATGTCCGGAAATCGTGGTCCCCAAGTATCGTAATTTTTCCCTCGCAAGGGGTTTTCTGGAAATAGGTTGATATGATCCGAAATCACCATTACCTCACCCACGGCTTGTGCAGGATTCAATCCCCCTGAGGCATTGGATACCAGGAGCGTCTGAACGCCCAAGCCTCGCATCACCCG
>CAZPKI010000263.1:0-2044 GCA_964587015.1 uncultured Limnohabitans sp. | reverse complement strand
ATAAATTTAAGATAATAAAACTAAACTGACGGAATTTAGCTAAATACCGTCACCTAACTGACGGAATTTAGCTAAATTCCGTCAATCATTTCCTTTTTGAACTCTATTCCCTTAGTTCTGTTTCTACTAAAAACCCAGAGCAATGCTTCTTACTTCTTCGGATGCTTCTAGTCAAATTTGGCAGACTGTCCTCCACGAGTTGCGCCGTGGCGCCTTGGATCCAAAGCACCCTTTTCGCTTCCTAACTTTAGCGACTGCAGGCACTAATTTTCCACAGGTGCGGACGGTAGTGTTGCGGGAACTCAGTTCAACCCTAGATTTTCTGGTGTACACAGACTATCGAACTGCCAAAGTTCAGGATTTACTAAAAATACCTCGGGTGAGTTTGCTTTTCTACCATCCAAAAAAGCAGGTGCAAGTACGGGTAAAGGCTCTGGCAACTCTTCATGTAGCGGATGAACTCGCAGAGGAACATTGGAAGCGCGTTTCTGAGAAAAGGCAATTGGAGTACAAAAGTGAGCTTGATCCAGGTGCGCGGATTGAAAAGCCTGAATTGGGATGGGAGACACAGGATGATAATGCATATTTTTCCGTGTTGAAATTTAGCCCTCTTTCGATAGAAGTACTTCAATTGGGAAGGGAAGGCCACTTACGGATCCAGTTTGAGCTGACTTCTGGTTGGCAAGGAAACTGGTTGGTACCTTAAAAAAGGCAAAAAAAAGTCCCGATTTGATCGGGACTTAAATAGGAGTTAAACCTTCATGATGTCTATTTCTTTTTTGGAGAGAAGCTCGTCGATTTTTGCAGAGTAGCTGTCCGTAAACTTTTGAACTTGTTCCTCCGCTCTTTTGATGGCGTCTTCAGAGGCTCCTTCTTTTTGAAGTTTGCGTAAGGATTCGTTCGTGTCTTTTCGTACTGATCGAATGGATATTTTTCCAGTCTCACATTCTGCCTTAGCATTTTTGACTAATTGAAGTCTACGTTCTTCTGTAAGGGCTGGAATAGTCAGGATGATGAGTTCCCCATTGTTTTGCGGAGCAAGTCCAAGGTCAGAGTTAATGATGGCCTTTTCAATTTCGGAGATGAGATTTCGCTCAAAAGGTTTGATGGCGAGGGTTCTTGCATCTGGTGTAGTGACAGAAGACACCTGGGACAAGGGTGTAGGAGAGCCATAATACATCACAAAAATCCCATCCAATAAGTTAGGCATGGCTTTGCCTGCCCTGATTTTTACTAATTCTGAAGCCGTATGGTCAATAGCTTTTTGCATCAATTCCTTGGCTTCGTCCAAATACAATTCGATTTCTTCCATGAGTCTGGTTCGTTTATACAGTAATCAGCGTTCCTATGTGTTCTCCCTGTACAAGTTTGGCAAGGTTCTCAGACTTATTCATATCAAACACGATGATAGGGAGGTTATTTTCTTGGCAAAGTGTAAAAGCAGTCATGTCCATGACATTGAGGTTTTTCTTATAAACCTCTGTGAAGGTGATGTTTTGATACTTGGTGGCGGTGGCATCCTTTTCCGGATCTGCGGTGTAGACTCCGTCCACGCGTGTGCCTTTCAGCACTACATCGGATTCAATTTCGATGGCTCTAAGTGCAGCGGTAGAGTCCGTAGTGAAATAAGGGTTGCCTATCCCTGCGCCGAAAATTACAATTCTACCTTTTTCAAGGTGACGGATTGCTCTTCTACGGATAAATGGTTCACAAACGCTTTCTATTTTGATTCCAGACATGAGTCGGGTATACAAGCCTATTTGTTCTAGGGCACTCTGAAGCGCCATCGCGTTGATCAGTGTCGCAAGCATGCCCATGTAGTCGCCTTGAACTCGATCGATGCCGGACTTTTCAGCTTGTACACCTCTAAAAATATTACCTCCTCCAATTACGATGGCGATTTCCACGCCCATGTCTTTTACTTTTTTAATTTCTTCCGCGTATTGCTGTAAGATCGCTGGATCAATGCCGTATTTTTTTTCGCCCATTAGAGATTCTCCACTGAGCTTGAGCAGAATGCGTTTGTATTTCATGTATTGGTAGG
>CAZPKI010000262.1:0-2052 GCA_964587015.1 uncultured Limnohabitans sp. | reverse complement strand
GCCCAACCAGAAAACCTTGAAATCATTGCCCAATTGAAAGCCCAGGGCTTGAATTTTGAAATGCAGGGAGGAGAAATTGTGGCGCTCGGGAATGCGCTGGAAGGAAAAAGAATCTTAGCCTCTGGCAAATTGAATCACTTCAAACGGGATGAGATTGTCACTTTCGTCCAGGCACATGGAGGACAGTACTTGAGTTCGGTTTCCAAAAACTTAGACTTTATCATCGAAGGAGAAGAAATGGGGCCAAGCAAAAAGGAAAAAGCCCAGAAGTTGGGCATTCCTTTACTTTCTGAAGAAGAATTTTTGAAACTGGTCCAATCCTAAATCAAAAAAAGGAAATTAGAATCTTGATACACTAAGGATACTTAGGATTGGGTCTTAGACCCGGCTAACCAGCACCTTGTCGATTCGTTGTCCGTCCTTGTCTACCACCTCCAGTCGAAGGTTTTCGACAACTACGGCATCTCCTACATTCGGGATGTAGCCACTTTGATGAAGGATTAAGCCTGCCAAGGTCGTGAAACTTTTGTTTTGGTAGGACACTTCAAAATCAAAATACTTTTCGAAATCAATCAAGGAATACTGGCCATCGATCAACCAGGACCCATCCTCTCGCTCCACGATTTGGTAGTCCGTTTGGTCCATTTCTGTGGACTCCCCTACTAGCGCATCGACCACATCATCCATAGTCACCATCCCTACCGTGACACCATACTCATCGATGACCAAACCGTAATGAAGGCGATGGGCTTTGAAGGATTCCAAAGCTTGGTAAGCAAACATACTCTCATTCAAAAAAAGTGGGGCTTTCGCAATTTTTTTCAAGTCGAAACCCTCCTTAAGGATAGGATCAAATAGATCCTTCACCAGCACAATCCCGACGATTTGATCTAAATCACCCTCCTTGCATAGCGGATAGGCAGAATGTTTTTCTTCACTGATTTTCTTTCTTACTACCTCCTCGTTATCGTTGGAATTGAAAAAGATCAACTCATTTCGGTGAGTAAGCAGCGTGTTGATTCGACGATCACCCAACTCAAACACGCGCTCCACGATATCCTGCTCAATATTCATGATTTCCCCTCCCTCTGCACTTTCCTTGATCAGGGCCTTCAACTCCTCTTCAGAAATTTTGCTGTCTGATGTTCGCTTAATCTGAAAAATCCAAAGTAAAAAATCATTGGATACCGTCAACAGCCAAACAAAAGGGCTGGTTAGCTTGGATAACCATAGCATGGGCTTGGCGACTTGGACCGCAATCTGCTCTGGAAAGGTCATGCCCAGCCTTTTGGGAAACAACTCACCCAGGACGATGGACAGGTAAGTAATCAACACCACCACCAAACCTACTGCCAGGGTATTCGCATAAGGCTGTAAAAAAGGAACTTGTTGCAGCATGGATTCCAGATCATCTGTGATGTTTTTCCCACCATATACCCCCAATAAAACACCGATTAGCGTGATGCCTATTTGCACCGTAGACATGAATTTGGTTGGGTTCTCAGATAGCGACAAGGCCTCTTTTGCTCCTAATTTTCGCTGCTTTTTCATGCTCTCCAACTTGAATTTTCGCGAAGAGACAAGAGATATTTCGGCCATGGCAAAAACGCCATTTAATAAGACAAGCAAAAGAATAATTAGAATTTCCACAGAAAGAAAAAAGAGTACAGAAGTGTATAAATTTAACTGAAATTACTTCTTAATTCACTTGTTCATCACTTTAGAAAGCACACAAAGATCCAAGTTTTGTATTCTTTCGCTACCAATCCGTAAATGCCAATTCTAACCGTACACTACTAGAATCAAACAAGCAGGAACTATTTCTAGTTGTTAAAATTGGTTTTAATCTTTAAAGCAATCGTTTTAACTGTCCCTTTTCTCTAAAAATCACGCCAAGACCCTATATTTGTTTTGGTATTAGAACTTTACAATGAACGCATTCAAAGGCACTGGAGTTGCACTAGTCACCCCATTTTTAGAAAATCAACAGGTAGACTTCCAAAGTCTTGAACGCCTAATAAATCATGTCATTGCTGGCGGAGTAGACTACCT
>CAZPKI010000261.1:0-2075 GCA_964587015.1 uncultured Limnohabitans sp. | reverse complement strand
ACCAAATCCCTCGATTGAAAGAAGGGGTCATGGGCGACATGTTGGACATAAAAAAGGTCTCGGACATCGCCGTCAAATTCAAAGCCATGTCGGCCGCAGGACAGAGATGCCCCCGATCGTAACCCGAGCCTTGGTAATCGGTGCTTTTGACTGGGTTAGCTTTTACCTTCGGATCCACTCGAAAATCGTCTGTACGCGCCTGTCCCCCAAGGATGCTCTCTGGGCTCAAGTAGTAGTAAGCAAACTCTGCCTGCCGGTGCGTGCTGGAGTAGGAAAGACTGTAGTAACTGTGTTGGATCGTATACCCAAGTGACACTTGAGGGGTATAGTCCGCTGATTGAGCTGCAGAACGAGGAGCTGGCTCCTCCTGGGCACAGGAACTGCATGCAAAAAACAACACAAAGCCGAGGGTGTGCAACAATCGCATCATAGCATAGGGCAAGTGAGCAAAAAAAGGAGGGTGAGTCCTAGACAAAACTAACCCATAAATTTAGATTTCCTCCAACTCCCTGTCTGCTTACTCCTTAAAAAATCTACTGCCCTACTTCCATAAACTTCAACACATCCTTGTATCCCTTGCTCCAAGGGAAGTAAAACTGAGTGACCATCGGAATATGCTTGGTTTTGGGATAGAAAGAATAGTCCAGTTCCAACCCTTTTTCTTCGGCTGCCTTACGGAAGCGCTCCACGGTCAACTTGATGCCAGGATAGGTCCGCTCCCCTTCCATCACCAACATGGGAATTTCTTTTTCTTCCAAGAAATAAATGGGGGAATAGGTTTTCCATACCGCAGGATCAGATGTAAAAGCATCGTAATTGTCCTCCTTGTTGTATTTTTCCTTGAGTTCAGTCAAAAACCAATACCAATCCAATCCTGCAGGATCATTCAAAATAGCCCCTTTCAAGGGATTTGTCGTACCCAATTCCTTCCATGGCTCCTCCTTGACCGCGACCAAAGCCGCCAAATGACCTCCTGCTGAGTGGCCCGATACATACAGGTTGGCTGGATCCCCTCCATAAGAAGCAATGTTTTCCTTCACCCATTGGACGGCCCGCGCACTGGCCTTTTCCATAGCTGGAAGTTGGTAGGTCGGCGCCAAAGGATAGTCGATGATGACTGAAACCACCCCTTTTGCCGCAAGGCGATTGCCCATAAAGTCATAAATCTCCTTTCTTCCGCTGTGCCAGCTTCCTCCATGAATAAAAATTAAAACGGGAGCATTTTTCGCCTTTTTGGGAGCAAAAACGTTCAGCGTTTTTTCTGGCATTTCGGCAGTTGCCGATAAGTAAGAGATGTTTTTATTCCGCTGGGTCTGCAGTACTCCGCAGGAACTCATCAGAATCAAGAACAAAAGGGCGAAAATGGGCTGCTTCATGGATTGAAATTTTGTATAAAAAGCAAAAAAGAGGCGCGTTTGTTTTACTAACTAACCTAGAATTGAAAAATCCTACTGTAAACTTCAGGATTAATCATATTGTAGGCATTAGAAGGTGACTGCTGGTTCCTGCTGACTCAAGCAATGGAAAGATCCCAATCCCCAAATGATGTCGGTACTGTCAATCCCGACTACGCGACGAGAAGGGAAACAGGTGGATAAGATATCCAAAGCTTTTTGGTCGTTTTTGTCTCGAAAGGTAGGCACCACCACGACTTCATTGGCAATGTAAAAATTAGCATAGGAAGCTGGCAGTCGCTGCTCCTCCCAAATCACTGGGCTAGGCATGGGGAGTTCGACCACGTTCAACTGCTTCCCATCTTCTACCCGCATCTGCTTTAGGAGATGGAGATTTTCCTGCAAGATCTCGTAATTCCCATCCGCCTTATTTTCTTCCACCACGGTCACGACAGTATCGGCATTCACAAATCGTGTGATGTCATCGATATGCCCATCCGTATCGTCACCAAGAATACCATCCCCTACCCAAAGGATGTGCTGTACCCCGTAATAGTCGCAGAGGTACTTTTCGATCTGTGCTTGATTCAGGTGAGGATTGCGGTTGGGATTCAAAAGACAGGCCTTGGAGGTGAGCAAGGTGCCTTTTCCATTGAACTCTACCGATCCTCCTTCCATGAC
>CAZPKI010000260.1:0-2089 GCA_964587015.1 uncultured Limnohabitans sp. | reverse complement strand
CTAATTTATTTCGCGTACCTTTCCCCATTCGTTTTTTGCTGTGAAAATCATCCCCGTATCTTGTCTTGTCCTGTTGCACCAAGGGAAAGTTTTGGCCACCCAGCGTTCTGAGACGATGGACTTGCCCGGGTTGTGGGAGTTTCCTGGTGGAAAAGTAGAATTCGAAGAAAGTCCAGCAGCTTGCTTGATTCGTGAGATTTGGGAGGAGCTGTCCATTGGAATTCAGATTTGTAAGCCTCTGACACCCGTGTTGCATGCTTATCCAACCAAGTATATTCAGCTCATACCTTTTCTTGCTACTTGGGAATCGGGAACGTTGCAGCTCTCCGAACATGCGCACTACCAGTGGTTGGCGCGCCAAGACCTCTTATCTTTGGATTGGGCACCCGCAGACCTCCCGATTGTTGAGGAATTGAGGGAGCACTGGGATTCTTTCTTGGGATTAACCTAAAAATCATGGCGGAATACATCCGATTGTACGAAGAAAACCCAGATCCAAGGCGGATCAAACAGGTGGTAGAGGTGCTTCAAAGTGGGGGTGTCCTCATCTATCCTACAGACACGGTCTATGCCTTGGGCTGCGACATCACCCAAGCACGTGCCATCGAAAAAATCTGTAGAATCAAAGGCATCAATCCCAAAAAGCATAATTTTTCCATCGTCTGCGCCGACCTTAGTCACTTGGCACAATACACCCGTGTGATTTCCAAACCCGTTTTCAAAATGATGAAAAAAGGGCTTCCAGGGCCCTTTACCTTTATTTTAGAAGCCAATACTCAAGTTCCTAAACTGCTCCATAGTCAGAAAAAAACCGTAGGAATCCGTGTGCCCAATCACGGGATTCCCCGCGCGATTGTGGAGGCCTTGGGACACCCAATTTTATCCTCTTCCTTGCCCCATGGCGACGAAGACCCCTTGGAATATAGCACCGACCCGGAACTTATTTTTGAAAAATACCAACACGAGGTGGATTTGGTTATCGATGGGGGCTATGGGGGAATGATCCCGTCCACGGTATTGGATTGCACAGGGGAAGAGGTGCTCTGCCTGCGAGAAGGTCTGGGAGATTTTCAAGACTTGCTCTAAGATCGAGTTCCGGGTAGCTGCACTCAATTCGTCCAGCGACTCACAAATTCGGTAAACTGCTCTTTGTACAAGTCACCCACGGTGATCGGTTGGCTTCCAATGTGAATTACATTTTTGGAAATGGAGTCGATGTGATCCAGCGACACGATAAAGGAGCGATGCACCCGCATAAACCGATCTTTTGGGAGTAGCTCTTCCATATTCTTCATGGAAGTAAGCGATAGCAAAGGGTGATTTTTGGACTTCAAATGCACCTTCACATAGTCTTTATAGGCTTCCACATGTGTGATGTCTTTGAGGACTACTTTTACCAATTGATACTCTACCTTCAAGAAAATATAGTCAGCCGGACCGCTTGGGGTACTGGGTAAGCTAGGCGAAATGGACTGCCCAATCCTCCCAAAATACTGGTAGGCTTTGGTGGCAGCGGTCAAAAAATCTTCGTAGCTGTACGGCTTGAGCAGGTAATCCAAAGCATCTACTTTATAGCCTTCCAAGGCAAATTGGTGGTAAGCCGTGCAAAAAATCACGCGGGTATCGCCCGAGTTTTTCTTGCCATCCAGCACTCGTGCCAGCTCCATGCCCGAAAGATCAGGCATCTGAATGTCCATAAACACTAAGTTGACCTCCTCTAGATTGAGAAACCCCAAGGCTTCGATGGCATTGGAAAAGGAGCCTTTTAGCTCTAAAAAGGTGGTTTGCCGGATAAATTTGGTGAGCAAGTCAAGCGCCAAAGGCTCGTCATCGATGGCTATGCAAGAGATCTTCATGCCAAATTGATGGTCAGTTGAACACTATACTGCCCTGTGCTTTCTTCCTTGCCTAGCTTGAGGCGATGTTTGTCGGGATAGAGCAAGGCAAGACGCCTTTGGGTATTAACCAAGCCAATCCCATTCTCTTTTGCCTCAGGGCTTTCAGGGTGGAGGGGGAAAATGGCATTTTTCGTCTCAAAAAATACGGTATCTCCCATCACCTCGAGGCTAATGGTGATTTCAGTTTCTTG
>CAZPKI010000259.1:0-2099 GCA_964587015.1 uncultured Limnohabitans sp. | reverse complement strand
ATCACCAAAGTGGCTACCCGCAACTTGAATAAGGTGATCGATATCAACTACTATCCAGTAGAGGAAGCCAGAAAATCCAACTTTAGACACCGTCCAATTGGCTTGGGTATTCAAGGTCTAGCAGATGCATTTATTCTATTAAGAATGCCTTTCGACTCTGTAGAAGCTAGAGGCCTGAATGAAGATATCTTCGAAACCATCTACTACGCAGCAGTAGAGACTTCCATGGAGCTTGCTAAGACTCAAGGCACCTACGAAACCTACGAGGGCTGCCCTGCATCCAAAGGAATTCTCCAGTTTGACATGTGGGGTGTTACTCCTAAATCTGGTCGCTACGATTGGGATTCTTTGAAAGAAAAAGTGAAGAAATTCGGCTTGCGAAACTCCCTATTGGTAGCTCCAATGCCAACCGCTTCGACTTCACAGATTTTGGGTAACAACGAATGCTTTGAGCCATATACCTCAAACATCTATACACGAAGAACCCTTTCTGGAGAGTTTATTGTAGTCAACAAGCACTTGATGAAAGATTTGATTGAGTTGGGATTGTGGAATGATACCATGAGAAATCGCCTCATCTCCACCAATGGATCTGTTCTTTCTGTTCCTGGAATCCCACAAAATATCAAAGACCTCTACAAGACAGTTTGGGAGATCTCTCAGAAAATCATCATCGATATGGCTGCAGATCGTGGCGCCTACATTTGCCAGTCTCAAAGCATGAACATCTTTATGCAGGATCCAAACTTTGGTAAGCTGACCTCAATGCACTTCTATGCATGGAAAAAAGGACTAAAGACAGGCATGTACTACCTACGCTCCCAAGCAGCTACGGCAGCAATCAAGTTTACCTTGGACAAGTCTCAGCTCGAGCAACCAAAAATGGAGAAGGCAAACGAAATGGAGAACGTAAAAACACAAAAGCAAGATGCCATTGCCTGTTCCCTGGATGATCCAGAGGGTTGCGAGATGTGCGGAAGCTAAATCGATATTCTAGAGTTCATTAATGATTAAAGGCGTTTGATACTATCAAACGCTTTTTTTTACCTAAAATCCACGTTCATGACCAAAGAAATACTAGTCCTAAGGCTACAACAGTTAAGCCTTCAATCCGAAGCCAAATTTGGCATTCTTACTCCTCAGCACATGGTGGAACATTTGACGCTCACCCTAAAAATGTCTGCAGGAAGAATTCCAATTCCTGAATTCGAGCCAACAGAAAAACAATTGGCCCGAAAACAGGCACTGCTATTTACAGATCTCCCTTTTCCACAAGGCATCAAAGCGCCAGGATTGCCTGATACCTTACTCGACCTTCGCTTTCCAGATCTAGAAACTGCAAAAGCAGAACTAATCAAAAGCCATGACGCTTACCGCCTGCTGTTTCAAGAGAATCCAACGAAGCATACTCCTCACCCTATATTTGGGCTGCTCAACTTCGACGAATGGGAACTATTCCACGCCAAACACATGGACCATCATTTGGGTCAATTTGGCTGTTAAAAAATCAGCCCCCTTCCCTAGCCTGTTCAATAGTAGACACGCCTCCAGAGACCATAAACTTCATCACATCTGAGTTTTTAACCCCCTTGAGTGGCGTAACCTTCTCTCGCTTCACCAAGAATACATTCCCAGATACATTGTAGCTATGTGGGAAATAAACCGCTACAAAATCAGGTGCCCCCACGGCAGTCATGTCCTCTTGGGTGACAAATCCGAGTCGCTTCATATTCTCAGAAACTTCTACCAGAACGGGAGAGTTAAACTTCTTTTTTTCTCCCACAAAGGCCCCCATCAAATCCTTGATAGAGGTATATAGGAGATTTACAAACGGGATTTTAAATACGCCACGCTCAAACCAATCAAATAAGGGCTTGGTAAAAAATAAGCTTGCGAAATACCCCACAAAAGTAATCAACGCGAAGACCATTAAGATCCCAATTCCCGGAATGGGGACGGGAATCAGATTGTCAAGAAAAAGAAAAAGTTGATAGATTACATAGACCGTTACCGCCAAAGGAGTGAGAAACAACAATCCTCTAAGGAAGTACGAGAGGAGTTTTCGGTAGGTAAATGCCATAAATAAGGAATTAGAATAA
>CAZPKI010000258.1:0-2102 GCA_964587015.1 uncultured Limnohabitans sp. | reverse complement strand
CCAACTGGGATCTCCTCAAAAAATACGACATCCATTGCTCCATGTGCAACGGCGCTGAGATTAGCATCGCCGACGGGTTCAACGAACCTAAGTTTCATGCCCAACTGGAAAAAAATTACCTAGAATTGATTCCTCTAGTGCAAAAGGCAGGCTACAAGAATGTCATTGCCTTTTCAGGAAATCGCCGTGGCATGGACGATGAAACTGGTATGAAAAACTGTGAGATCGGAATTAAAAAAATTCTGAGCCAAGCAGAAAAACACGGGGTAATCATCACCATGGAATTGCTCAATAGCCGGGTAGATCACAAGGATTACATGTGTGATAAGTCTGCTTGGGGGATCGAACTGTGCAAGCGTGTTGGAAGCGAAAACTTCAAACTCCTCTTTGACATTTACCACATGCAAATTGACGAAGGAGACATCATTCGCACCATCCGAAACAGCCACCAATACTTTGGCCATTACCACACGGCTGGAAACCCAGGAAGAAATGATTTGGATGAAAGCCAAGAAATAAATTACCCGCCCATCATGCAAGCTATTGTAGATTCGGGTTTCAAAGGCTATGTTTCCCATGAGTTTATCCCCAAGGGAGAAAATAAAATTGCTGCACTGGGTCATGCCGTGCAGGTTTGCGATGTGTAACGAATTAAAATAAATACCAGAATATGGCAAATGAAGCGTATGACGCAATTGTAGTTGGGTCAGGAATTAGTGGCGGATGGGCCGCAAAAGAACTTACTGAGAGGGGCCTTCGCGTACTTCTTCTCGAAAGAGGTCCCAATGTCGAGCACGTAAAAGATTACAAATCGGCCACCTTGGCGCCTTGGGAAGTGCCTCACAGAGGCCGTAGAACCCAAGAGCTCCTTGCCAACCATCCCACGCTACAGCGCGACTATGTACTCAATGAGCTCAACTTGGATTGGTGGGCACACGAAAGTGATTCCCCTTATGTAGAAGAAAAACCATTCAACTGGTTTAGAGGCTATCAAGTAGGAGGTCGCTCCCTGCTGTGGGGTAGACAATCCTACCGCTGGTCTGAAATGGACTTTGAAGCCAATGCCAAGGATGGCATCGCGGTGGATTGGCCGATTCGCTACAAGGACATTGCACCTTGGTACAGCTATGTAGAGAAGTTCATTGGGGTATCCGGATCAAAGGAAGGCCTAGATGTATTGCCTGATGGTGAATTTCAGCCACCGATGCCGATGAACTGTGTGGAAGAAGCTGGAACAGCCAAAATCAAAGATCATTACAAAGGCGCGCGAAACTGGATCATCGGTAGACCTGCCAACACCACGCTGCCACTACCTGGACGCCCAGGTTGCCAATACCGCAACAAGTGCTCTCTGGGCTGTCCGTTTGGAGGCTATTTCTCCACACAAGCTTCTACCCTGCCTGCAGCCATGGCTACCGGCAAACTGACCCTTCGCCCTTGGTCCATCGTTCGCAAGCTGGTCTACGACAAAGACAGTCAAAAAGCTACTGGCGTAGAAGTTGTGGATGGTCAGACCAACGAAACCATTGAGTTTTCCGCAAAAATCATTTTCCTCTGCGCCTCCACCATCGCTTCAACAGCCATTCTGATGCGTAGTGCTACAGATATCTGGCCAGGTGGATTGGGCTCTAGCTCAGGCGAATTGGGACACAATATAATGGATCACCATTTCCGCTTGGGTGCCAGCGGTACCTACGAAGGATTTGATGACAAGTACTATTTTGGCAAGCGCCCTACCGGGTTGTACATCCCACGCTTCCGAAATGTAAATGGCGATAAGCGAGATTACATCCGAGGCTTTGGCTACCAAGGAGGTGCCAGCCGCAGTGGATGGAGTAGAGATGTGGCCGAACTAGGACTAGGAGGCCCAATGAAAGATGCACTCACCGAACCAGGACCTTGGTCCATGGGCATCACTGCCTTTGGAGAAATTCTTCCGTACCACGACAACTTGATCAAACTCAGCGACACCGTAAAGGACAAGTGGGGAATGGAAGCCCTCGTGATGAGTGCAGAAATCAAAGAAAACGAGCAGAAAATGCGCGTAGACATGATGAACGATGCGGCAGAAATGCTCGAAGTAGCAGGATTCAAAAATGTGA
>CAZPKI010000257.1:0-2109 GCA_964587015.1 uncultured Limnohabitans sp. | reverse complement strand
GCACAAAATATTATTGTAAAAGCTAATGAAACCTTTCAGTTATTAGCCGATTTTAGACAAGAATTAGCAAACGAAGTTTTTGCTGAATTTTTACATGATGTGCTGAATTATGCCACCAGGAAATTTGAAAGCATTTTCAACCTCAAACTTTTCCAAAATGGATTTGTGATTGGGGCAAAGTATAGTCGCAAAGATGTCTGTCGAATATTGAATTGGGAAAAAGATATCAGTAGCACTGTTTATGGTTACCGAACCCAAAATAAACAAACACCATGCTTTGTTACCTATCGAAAATCTGAAGGGATATCACTCGGAACGCAATACAACGATCACTTTATTAACCCGCAAACATTTGCATGGGAATCTAGATCAAACCGAAAAATTGATTCGTCCGAAATTCAAAATGTCATCCATTCTGAGCTCATACTGCTCTTTATAAAAAAATCAGATGGCGAGGGAACCGATTTTTACTGCCTAGGAGAAGTGTCTATAGTTGATAATTCTATCATTCAAGCCCAAATGCCCAAATCAGAAGAACCTGTAGTTCACTTTAAATACCAACTTCAAAATCGTGTTGAGGAGTCGTTGTATAAGTATTTGACTAGCGACTAATCCCCCAACTCTCCATTCCCCTCAACGCCACAAAACCTTCATTGATTTGGACGAATTTTTCAAAAAGATTTTCTAGTGTAATTTCAGCTGATCTAACCAAAGAAATTTGGCATTGGGAACTAAAAATAGTTGCGAGTTCAGGTGTGTTTTGATAAGTAGCCCAAATTTCAAAAATGCGGTTTTTTGAGGTGAAAAGTTGATTTTTGGAGAGAATTTTGTCGCTTTTGCTTGAATTTACGGTGTTTTTGGCCGGAACGAGATTCCAGTAGTCGTTGTTGAATAGTACCGAAAATGGGATAGCGTGGTCTATGGCGAGCTCCTTCTCAGATTTAATTTGGGAGCCTGACCATGTGCAAAAAACGGGGTGGCCTGCTTTGATTTTTTGAAGCCAGTAATTTCTGATAATAGCAGTTTGTCTTTCGACTGCTTCGCTTTGCAAGAGCAAGGCCAAAGGCGTATTTTTGCTATAAGGAACGGAGGTTTCGCTAGCGATATTAGCAACCATTTGATTGTCTAAAGTTGGAACTTGTTTTTGTTTTTCCATGAAATCGACCCAATTCATGATGATAGAATTGGTGCCAGAGAGTAAACCACCATACCGTTTGAGGCCTTCGTAATAGGATTTTTCAAGCAGTAATTTGGGAGAATGAACCAGTAGATCAATATAACCTGAAATGCTGGTGCTTCTAATTGTCTTCGCTGCTTCTATTTGAAAAAGGGCGTTATAACCCTGCCCCATTGAGGTTCCGATATACTTTACAGGATTCTTGATAATGGTATCGTTTAGGCCTTTTGCCAGTGCAATAAATTCTGACTTTAAGTTATCCAGATATTGTGCTTTATGAAACTCTCGATTGAAATCCCAGTAGTTTTGAAGGTCATGGTTTTGTTGTAACGCGCGCAAGCGTTCCTCAAAAACGAGGCTTCTGCCAGCATGAATCTGCGCATACCCATTTGCAATTAAATCCCAATAGTAGAATAACCATTTATCAGAAATCAAAAGTACCGGAATAGCCACATGTGTGTCACGATATTCGATGTGTGGCGACTGCGCTGAAATGAGATCAATCACCGCGCGCAAAAGGGCAAACTTGTAAGTAGAAGTTTTGCTCTCTTGTTCGATGATTTTTTGGAAAATCAGGAGGGTATGTTCGGTTGATTGATTGCTCATTTTCTTGCTGAAAACGAAAGTATGAAAAATGATTGAGGATTTTGAATCTGCACATATCCAGAAGAGTATTTACTCCCCCAAATACCTCACCACACCCAAACTCATCTCCAAAACTTTTCCTGCTTCCTCATACTTTCCTTCATCGATCAACTTTTCATGCAAGGCCGTGAGTTGGACAAACGTATGCGAGAAGTGTTCTTGGAAGGCTTGGTCAGTGGCGGCGCTTTGGTTTGGGGATGGGGATTGTAGGGCTAGGTTGGCGTCTTCCAAAAAGCGTTCGAGTTGGGGGCGGTAGATTTTGCGGTCGGCTTTCTGGACATGGTAGG
>CAZPKI010000256.1:0-2142 GCA_964587015.1 uncultured Limnohabitans sp. | reverse complement strand
CCAAAGGATCTTTAGTATAGACTAGCGGGTTGGCGTAGGGATTGGCAGAGGGCTCTAGGAAGAAATTGTCATTTCTGAAGGTGAAGAGCTCTTTGCTCACGTAGCCATATCCGATGGGATGGCTGGTGTCCAAGGTAGATTTGAAGATGGCTCCGAAAGTTTGTTTGGCTCCGGTAGCATTTTCAAAGTCTGCATAGCTTTTCTGCAAACCTTTCTCCGCGTTATCCACCTTGCGGAAGGTGAAATTTCCGATTTCATTTTGGGCCAACCAGCGAAGTGCGCCTCCTTTGGCCACCAAGGTATTGCCTTTGCTCACCCAAGTTTTCAGGGCCGCAGCGCCTGACTGTCCCAGTTGCCCGTAGCTTCCATCCGCCATGAGGATCACCGAATAGCGATCCAGGTTGGTATTGCTTACGGATTCCAAAGGCAGTAGGGTCACCGGCATTTGCATGCGCTGATCGAGCAAGTGCCAGATTTCTCCGGCTTCTCCACTATCCACACCCCCATCGACCAAAAGCGCGATGGTAGGCGTATTCAAGGGAAGCATAAAGGTAGAGCCTAGGTTCGCACCCTGCGTGTATCCTGTAGTCAGTGCATGAATATCTACATGAGCAAATCGGGCAACCTCTTCTAGTTTTTTGAAAAAGGCCTGAGCGTCAAGGCCACTTTCGCCTTTGTCAATCAGCAAAGTACCTCTGCCAAAGGTTTTCCCTTCAGCAGTGGAGAATTCTTTGGTGGCTACACGTACCAAAAACCCAGCCTTCAACAATTGATAGGCTGCCTTTGGCGCATAGTAATCGGTCCACTCCATTGCATATTGGTAGGCACCGGCAGTGCCGACTACCTTGCCTGGAGCTTGTGCAAAACTAGACTTATCCACAGGGCTGACATTGGCCAGGTTGACGATGCGGCTATTCAACGCCATAAAGTCTACTCCAAAAGCCATTGGGTAGGTCCAAGCAGAGATGTCGTAAAACAAGCTGTCTTGGAAAGTAGTACGTGTTTCAAACATGGCCTTGATCAAGCGGTACTGCGGCTGATCTGCAGGGACGATGTAGGAGTTTCCTTTTTTGAATTGCTTGCCGTTGATGACCAAGTCTTCCTTCAGGGAAAAGAGCTTGATGTCGTGCTGAAGAATCAAGTCTGCGAGATGGTAGCTCCGCGCATCCTCTTCCTTGGCTCCAAAGATGTAGGCCTTGTTGATGTCAGCATCGGTTTCCTTTTTGATGTCCGTGTAGAAATCCTTCATCCACTGGTTGAGCTCCACGCGCATTTCTTTGGTGGCCTGGTAGGAGGATAGGTTGGCGGTAAATTGGTTGCGGATCGTAAACGGAAAGCTGAGCATGCCATTGTCCGTTTCTTGGAGGTGTCCTCTGGAACTTGCTTGTTCAAACAAGATGCCGACGGATCCTTGCACATCCGGATAGGTGGATCCCTTGCCGTAGTAGAAGTCGTCGTAGTTTTCCTGGTTGTAGTACAGCGAACCGATTTGGTCCAAGGCTTTGGCATGGTAGGTGCCGATCTTCTCGGTCAACTCGAAGTTTTTCTTGGGTGTCAAAGGGTGAACGCGGGAAGGGACACCAGGCTGAAAAAAGAAGGTGCTGTTGGAGCCCATCTCGTGGAAGTCCAAATGCACGTTGGGTAGCCAGCTTTGGAACACGCGTACGCGATTTCTGGATTCAGGATGCTGCACCGGCAGCCAGTCGCGGTTGAGGTCAAACCAGTAGTGGTTGGTTCTACCTCGAGGCCAAGCCTCGTTGAGTTCGCGCTGCGCTGGATCTCCATTCATGTTATACGCCTTGTGGGAGTTGACCCAGGAAGCAAAGCGGTTGAGACCGTCCGGGTTTATGGCTGGGTCCAAGAGGAGCACCATGTCCTTGAGGTCTGCTTCGATCTCATTGGCAGCAGCAAAGTGATAGGCTGCAAGGAGTGCGGCATTGGCCCCACTCGGTTCGTTTCCATGGACGGAGTACCCCATAAAAAGTACCGCAGGCATAGCGGCTATGTTGACCGAGGCGGCAGGGTCTCGAAGTTTGGCACGCTCTGCCTTGATCTGGTCCAGTTTGGCCAGGTTGGCAGGAGCACTGATGGTCAATAGGGTTTGTGGGCGCTTTTCGTAGGAGCGACCTGTTTCCTCAAATT
>CAZPKI010000255.1:0-2188 GCA_964587015.1 uncultured Limnohabitans sp. | reverse complement strand
AGCCAGCGCCAGTTCATCCTGGGTAGGTGCCTACGAAGGCGTCTTGCCTTGCGGGCACTGCGAAGGCATAGAAATCTGGCTGACGCTAGGCGAAGGAGGTACCTTTGAACTAAAAACCAACTACCTCGGGCTGAATGACGCACGCGAAGAACAGTTTACTGGGAAAATCTCTTGGGGGCAGACAGACAGCACCCAAGTCCAGCTGCTAGGCATGATCGGCGATATGCCAGGACGCTACCTTCTCCAAGAAAACGGGCTCCTCCACCTGGATGCCGATGGCCAAAAAATAACAGGCCCCCAAGCAGCGCGCTACTTCTTGAAACGCATCAAGTAAAGCGAACCACCTTCCCTTTGGATTAACCTGCTCTACTAGCATCTGGATCACGAGCTCAACCAGTTTGGAGTGAAGCTTTAACATAAAAAAATAGAAGACTTACCTATTCATTTTGATTAGCTAAATTCAATTAAATATTTGTGCGGTATCCAATTTCAAACTAATGGTTCTCAAACCTTTAATCACACTTTTAGTGATTTTTACACTAACCCTTATTACGTCCTTTGCCCAGACTACAGCCTTTGTAAATGGGGAATGGCTGATCGATGGAAAATTTATCGCTACAACAGTATACGCGGAAAATGGAAAATTTACGTTCCAAAAACCCGCTACAATTGACCAGTTCATTGACCTAACCGACAAATATTGTATTCCTCCTTTTGGAGATGCACATACACACAATCTGGATGGAAAATATGGTTTGGAGGAAATGATTGGAAAGTACTTCAATGAAGGCGTTTTTTATGTTCAAGTTCTTGGAAATAACGGGAAAGGTGCAGCCTCTGCTAGACCTATTTTGCAGCAGAAAAAGTTAGTTGATGTCACCTATGCCAATGGATTATTGACTTCAAGTTACGGACATGGATTTTATCCCTACGAGCCTTTGGCTATGGGAATTTATGCCCCCTATCAACAGCTAGCCCTAGCTGACTCCATTAAAAAAAGTAGAATTGTGGAAAACATTTCCTACTTCTTTTTAGACAGCATAGAAGCGGTGGAAAAAAAGTGGAGTATCATCCAATCCTACAAACCTGACCACCTAAAAATCGTCCTGATGGACGCCAAAAATTACGAAGAAAAGCGAAGGCTTGAAAAGCCTGGCGACAATGGATTATCGGAAGAAGTGGCAGCTTATGTGGTAAAAAAGGCACATCAAGAGGGATTGCGAGTATTCGCACATGTGGAAACTGCAGCCGATGCAAGATTATGCGCCAAACTAGGAGTAGATGTTTTAGCACATCTCCCAGGCTATGGTTGGAATGGTGCCAAGGAAACCAAAGCTGAAATTTCCCTTTCAAAAAAGGATATCACTCTTTTTAAAAAAGCAAATATGACCGTCATTCCAACATTTAACCTTGATGGGACAAAAACCTATGATTCAAATGGAGCCGAAACAATCCATCCAGAAAATTACAAGGCTTCAATCACCTATAAAGTGAAAATTTTAAGGCAATTGGTAAAAGCAAAAGTTCCATTAGCCCTAGGTGCAGATTCGTATGGAAGTACAGTTAGGCCAGAAATTGATGCATTAATAAAGAATGAAGTTTTTTCAAATCAGGAACTACTAGATATCTATAGTAGATCCACTCCCCAATCGATATTTCCAGACAGGAAAATCGGCGAAATACGCGAAGGATATGAAGCAAGTTTTTTAGTGCTAAATCAAAATCCTATTCAACAAATTCAGGCCATTAACGAAATTTCTTTCAAAGTAAAACAAGGCGTGGTTTTTAATCAATGAATAGATAATGGCTAGACTAAGGCCATTTATGCTAAAAACTAGACTCGTTTTTAAAGGCGTCTACGTCCTTTGAAGGCAAAATCCCTCCCATCAAGTGAAGCGAACCACCTTCCCTTTGGCTTTGGACGTCATCTCGTAAGGAATCGCCTCAGTGATCGCTTTGAATAGCAACTCCACCAATTTTTGTTTTAGAAAACTCCGATTCAGAATAAGACTGACCTCTCGTGTTGGCGATGCCCCAACAAAGGGTCGGAGTCGGGATTTTTCCTCTTTTGAAAGCTCCCAAGTAGCGAGTTCGGGCAAAAGCGTGAGCCCCTTGTAACGGTTGACCATGTTACGAAGGCCTTCTAAGGAACCACTCTCGTAGTGAAAGTTTTGATGGCCCGACAGGC
>CAZPKI010000254.1:0-2191 GCA_964587015.1 uncultured Limnohabitans sp. | reverse complement strand
CAGGTTCAAATAGATGATCATTCGGGCTTTTGCTTTGGGGTAGTCTACGCCATCGAAATGGCGGAAGAAATCCTAGAGGAGCAAGGCTATCTCTATTGCCTAGGTGATATCGTACACAACGACGAAGAAGTCAACCGCCTCACCCGAAAAGGGTTAAAAATCATTGACCATGAGCACTTGCAGGGTCTAACAGATGAAAAGGTGTTGATTCGCGCACACGGTGAGCCTCCCTCCACCTACGAGCTCTCCATTAAAAATAACTTGACCCTCATCGATGCAAGCTGTCCGGTAGTACTCAAGCTACAGAACCGGATCAAAAACTCCTTTGATAAGGAGGACAACATTTACATTTATGGGAAGCATGGCCATGCGGAAGTGATTGGCCTTTTGGGACAAACCAATAACAAGGCTGTGGTATTTCAAGACATTTCGGAATTGGATATCCCCAATCTTCCTAAGAACATCACGCTGTACAGTCAGACTACCAAAAGCACCGATAAATTTTACGAAATCAATCAAATTCTTCGTGAAAACGGGATCACGGTTCATACCAACGATACCATTTGCAGACAAGTATCCAATCGTGACAAAGAGCTTCGTTCTTTCGCGGAAAAATTTGACCGAATCATTTTTGTGAGTGGTACCAAATCCTCCAATGGCAAGGTGCTTTACAACGTGTGTAAAGAAAAAAATCCTAACACCCATTTTGTGTCCAACGCCGACCAAATTGAATCGGACTGGTTTGTTCCGGGTAACAGTGTTGGCATCTGCGGAGCAACCTCCACCCCATTGTGGTTGATGGAGCAAGTTCGGGAGCGAATTTTAACCTTCTAATCTCCACAGCATGGAGGCTAAAACCACAGTACATGCCGTAGACCCAAAAGGTCTTTTGATTGGTTGGGGGATCATCCTCGCTTGGGGCCTTTCCTTGGCTTTCTTGCTCAATTGGGAGTTTTCTTGGACAAATCCACTGACCTACCTCGGTATTCTCATCCAAACGCACCTGTATACTGGCCTTTTTATCACTGCCCACGATGCGATGCATGGGATTGTTTCGAGCAATAAAAAAGCAAACCATGTGACTGGATGGATCTCGGCGATCCTGTTTTCCTACAACTTCTACTGGAAACTCTTTCCCAAACACCACGAGCACCATCGCTACGTGGCTACGGACAAGGACCCCGATTACCATGCTTCTGGAAAGTTTTTACGCTGGTACCTCAGCTTTATTTTTCAGTACCTCAACATCTGGCAGTTTCTGCTGATGGCGGTCACCTTCAACCTCCTCAAGCTAGTTCTTCCCACCGAAAACTTGATCCTCTTTTGGATGGTTCCCGCTGGACTTTCTACCCTACAACTCTTTTTCTTTGGCACCTACCTGCCTCACATGGGCGAGCAGACAAACGCTCACCATTCGAGCTCACAGCCCAAAAACCATCTATGGGCATTTTTGAGCTGTTACTTTTTTGGTTACCACTTTGAGCACCACGACTCCCCCGGTACGCCTTGGTGGCGCCTATGGAGAGTGAAAGAAAATCAGGGTGCTTGAAGATTGCCCCGTCATCAAGTCATTTAATTGAAGTACTACCCCACTCCTCATTATGCGATCTATCAGTCTTTTAGGATTCTTTTTCCTCCTTTCCCTAACCAGTATGGGGCAAGGCATAATTCGAGGAAAAATTACGAATCCCATCAACAACCAACCCGTGGCTTTTGCAAATGTCCTGCTACTCAATACGGAGCTCGGTGCAATCAGCAACGAGGAGGGCTACTACGAAATCAGCAACATCCCTGCAGGACTATACAATGTACGAGCCAGCTATGTGGGCTACAAATCATCGACCGCCTACGAAATACAGGTAAGCTTAGCCAAGCCAGTTCAATTGGATTTTAGCTTAACAGAAGATGCTTCCGAGCTGACCGAGGTCGTGGTTAGCAGTGAATTTACCCGTTCGGAAGAAACGCCCTTGTCTGTACGAAAGCTTAATACCAATGAAATTGAACGCTATCCCGGTGGGAACAGAGACATATCCCGAGTGATCCAATCCTTGCCCGGTGTGGCCAGCACGCCAAGTTTCCGAAACGACATCTTGATCCGAGGCGGTGCACCAAACGAAAACCGCTTTTTTGTGGATGAAATCGAAGTGCCCGTCATCAACCACTTCGCTACCCAAGGATCCTCCGGAGGACC
>CAZPKI010000253.1:0-2208 GCA_964587015.1 uncultured Limnohabitans sp. | reverse complement strand
TTTAGTTTGTCAAATCAGGCTTTAATAAGCCTAGGGCTTTTTCAAGATTTATTTTGGAAATAAGACCATCGTAGATGGCACCGAGGTAATTGATTTCTGCTTGAATTAAGGCGGCATCTGCCTCCACTACTTCAAGATTGGATCCTACCCCTTCTTTGTATTTGATTCGGGCAATTTGGTAAACTTCTGTGGCCAGCTTTAAATTTTCTTCCTGCACATCTAAGAGGTTGAGATCATTACGGAGGTTGGCCTTGGCAGCATACAATTCGTTTTTGAAGGATTCTTTTAAGAAAGTCCGCTGATTTTCAATTTGATTAATTTGAACCCGGTTCTTCTGAATCCGTGCCGCTTTGGAAAAACCATCAAAAATGGGGACGGATAGACTCACACCCACCAAGGAGCTTCCAAACCAGTTGGAGCTGTTGAATACTCGGTCCAATTCATTACCTGCACCGCTTCTACGTGTATTTCCGATGAAATCAATTTTGGGCATGTACTGGCTCATGTTATTTTTCAAGTCTAACCCAACAAGCGTAAGTTGTGTGGATACCTGCTCCAATTCAATTCGCTCCGCTCCTTCTTCACCTAATAGGGCAAGCGTTTCTTCTTTGGGGGATAATTCCTCCAAGGACTCCGAAAGGTTGATTTCATATTCCATTGGCATGCCCATCTGAAGCTTTAAAATTTGCTTGCTGATGTCTAGTCCTGTTTGGCTTCGTTGCACCTGCGTGTAGCTATTATTGCGCTGCACCTGCACTCGGGAAACATCAAGCTTTTCAACAAATCCGGCATCTAGAAGTGCAGTAGTTTCTTTAAGCAGCGTATCAATTCGAGACAGGTTGGCTTCAGCAAGACGGATGCGCTGCTGATTCACCAAAACCCCATAATAGGCTTTTTTCACATTTTCAACCACATCGATCTCAGCCTTTTTCAAGTCTTTGTTGGTCAGTTCTAGGAGTGTTTTGGCAGCACGAAGTCCTACGAAAAATGAACCGTCAAAAATCATTTGGGAAACAGTAACCCCCAAACCTGAGGAATAACTCACACCAAATCGTGCGGGTATAACATCACTTGGAATCGAAGGATCTCCAAAGGGAGGTTGATTCGGTAAAAAGACCACTGGAATTTTAGGATTGTAATCCAGGTTGTAAGCTCCATTGATCTGAGGAAGACCTCGGGCGGTAGTTTCTTTAATCGTTGCCTTGGAAATTAGAAGTTCCAATCTGGCATTTTTCGCGCTTGGGTTGTTTTCTAAGGCATAGGTAAGGGCATCAGCAAGCCTCAATTCGACCAGCTGTTGCGCAGCGAGTTGGGAAGCACTTAGCCCTACCAAAGCAAGTAGGAGGAGGTATTTTTTCATTTACTAGTTGGTTTAATTCAAAAGATCTTTTTGAGAAAGGTAGTCTTGCCTGCCTTTTTCAGTAAAAATTCCGTGCAGGAAATGATCTAAGACAATCATTTGTTCCTCCACTAAGTTGTAGTCTGCTTCAGCAAAACTCTTGGGATCAAAGGCAGAGGTGATTTGGGTCAACCTCACTTTGGCAAGAATCCGAGAGTCGATCTCAGGTCTAAAATAGCCAAGCTCCTTACCTCTGTCAAGTACGTTGATCAAGTCAGTCTGAATCGTTTGCTCCTTAAATGAGTCAAATAATTTCCAAGCTTCAGGAAAATACTTCTGCACCTCAATAATCACCAAAGGATTGATGGAAGTAAGCCTCTCCCGCATCATCTTGGAAGTTTGCACCAAATGCTCGATCACCCCATCCGTCTGCTCCATAATGGAAGCCAATCGCTTGCGGTCTTCTTCCAGGATGTTTGCAAAAACAGCCTTTACCAGGTCTTTCTTATCCTCAAATTCGAGGTAAATCGTTTTTTTGGAAATTCCAGCCTGCCTAGCCAAATCTTCCATTGTAATCGCACGCACTCCAAAGCGCGCAAACTGCTCCGTAGCTATCTGTAAAATCCGTTGCCTTGTCTCCACCTTTCTATCTATATTAGCTCGCAAAACTACGGAAACTTTTATAATGTTCAAAGTTTCCTTAGTTTTATTTAAAAATAATATTTCAAAACAACCTATATTGCTATCCCTTTGTAGAATATTCAATTGACAATTTAATTATTTAAAAATATAATTTTTTAATGGAGTACAGATAGCTACTAATTATTTTTCAAAAAATCCAATTGACAAAAGTTAATTTTACCATCATG
>CAZPKI010000252.1:0-2230 GCA_964587015.1 uncultured Limnohabitans sp. | reverse complement strand
ATTTGGAAGGATCGCAGACCACACAAAGGTCGGGCTGTACCACATCAAAGATTTCATGGTCTTCTTTGGAATCGATGGGAAACCGAACATCAAAAGGAGCCGCATATACCTCACAGGTCTTCCCCTCTAAATATTGATACAGTTTGGCGGCAAGTTTTACCGAAACTCGTTGATGGATTCGATTGGGCGCGGCAGCAGCCTTTTTGAAAATTTTGCCGTTAATCAGCTCTACCACTTCTTCAAACTGCCAAGTTAAATAATCCGCATAGGAATACTTGCCGTAGGAAGCATCAGGCTCTTCGACTAAATCTGGTTTTTTTGGATCCATAATCCAATTTACATCCAATGTCCCACAATTCTTTCACTGGGTATAAAAAAGATCATGTGATTTTTATCAGGAATTTCTCAAATTCTCCACCACTGATTTAACCCAAAAAAGAGCCTGTTCCACGCTTTCAGCGCTGGTATCCCTTCCCAAACTAAATCGTAGCGAAGCTCTTCCCAAATCTGATGGGATGCCCATAGCATGAAGCACATGGCTCGGTTTGGGAGAGATGGAGGTGCAGGCGGAACCCGAACTCACAGCAATCCGCTGGTTTACTTTCAGAAGCAATTCCTCCCCTTCTACTCCGGAAAAGGAAAAATTGCACACATGAGCAAGCCGATTTCTAGGCGATCCATTTCGATGCACTCCTGGTAGCTCCAAAAGGGCTGATTCCAGCCGATCACGAAGTTTCTCAAGCCGATTCGCTTCCTCGGTCATCTCTTGAATTCGAAGTTGGGCTGCTTTTCCAAAACCTACAATTCCAGGCGCATTGAGCGTGCCACTGCGAAACCCTTTTTCATGACCTCCCCCATGAATCTGAGCCAAGGGCTTGGGCAAGGAATGGTTGTGACGCACATAAAGTGCCCCTACTCCTTTAGGACCATACAGTTTGTGCGCAGAGAGGGCTAGCAGGTGTATCCCATTCGTATTCACTGGGATTTTACCTACTGCCTGTACGGCATCCGTTAAAAAAATAACTTCATGCTTGTCGGCAATTTGAGCGATTTCCTGAACGGGGTGAATGACGCCAGTTTCATTATTGGCCCACATCAAACAAATCATCTTGGTATGCGGCTGAATGCTTTGTTCCAACACGTTCAAATCCAGCTCACCATCGGAGTTTACGGGTAGGTAGGTCACCTCTGCTCCTCTCCGCTGAATTTCCGCCATACTGTCCAATACAGCCTTGTGCTCGGTTTGACAACTGATGTAGTGTTGTTTTTCACCAGGAAATAAATCAAAAACCCCCTTGATGGCCAAATTCAATGATTCGGTGGCCCCTGAAGTAAAAATGAGTTCCTTGGACTTCGCTCCAATCAATTGGGCTACTGCCTCTCGGGCATCTTCCACGGCCTGCTCCGCGACCCAACCGTAGGGATGATTTTTGCTGGCTGCATTGCCAAAATGAGCACCGAAAAATGGAAGCATGGCAGAAATTACCTCTTCTGCGCAAGGCGTGGTAGCATTGTAATCCAAATAGAGCGGGTAATTCATGTCCCTAAACTACTGCTTTTACTTGTTTTTTGAAGCGTTCAAAACTCGATTTCCCTACCTTTGGATTCCCATGAAAGAATCTTGGACATTTGATTTCCCCTTTGATAGGCCTTCATCCGAGGCTTGGTCCTGGCTCATCAAAACTCAGCAGCGCGACTTGGGTATCTTTCTGTCCTACTACTACAAAAGACAAGGTGCAGTGGTAGAAAAAGTCCAGTTGAAGACTGCCCCCCAACTGGATTCCCAAAATAGTGGTACCCTCTGCCTAAGCTTTGAGTTGGTTTACTTCAATGCCTGCCAAGATTTACATGAAACTCAATCGGAAAATATGAAATTGAGCTTTCAATTCGATGCAGCCAAAAGGACCCTAAACCTTGTTGGCGCCTATTGGCCAAGTCGTGAACCAGATGAAATTTAAGCCTAGCCCAGTCTTTTGCTTTTCGGTTGGAATTCCTAGCATTTGACGTATTTTTGACTGCGAATTGAAGATTATGAAAGAAGCTAACGAATCCCTGAATTTCATAGAACACATCATCGAAGAAGACCTAGCCAATGGTTTTCCAAAGGAGAAATTGTGCTTCCGCTTTCCACCGGAACCCAATGGCTACCTGCACATCGGCCATGCGGCATCCATCTGCTTAAACTTCGGTTTGGGTGAAAAATACGGTGCTCCTGTCAACCTTCGATTTG
>CAZPKI010000251.1:0-2230 GCA_964587015.1 uncultured Limnohabitans sp. | reverse complement strand
GCTACTAATTATTTTTCAAAAAATCCAATTGACAAAAGTTAATTTTACCATCATGGAATTTGTCACGCATGCAGCTGGAAAACTAGCTTACCGCAGCATCGGCAGCGGTTCGGAGGTCTGGATATTTTTTCACGGCTTTGGTCAGCGTCACCAGGACATGCTCGCATTTGACAAACTGCGCACACCCAACCAACGCTACCTTTTTGTGGATTTAGTCTACCATGGCCAAAGCAGCTGGAACACATCTAAAAAAGAATTAAAAAAAGAGGAATGGAAGGCAATCCTCTTATTGTTACTCCAAAAAGAGGGGATCGATACGTTTCATCTGGCAGGCTACAGCATGGGTGGTAAATTTGCCTTACTCAGCTACGAACTTCTCCCTGAACGAATCAGCAGCCTCAGTCTCTTAGCACCAGACGGTATCAAAACAGATCTCTGGTACAGCATGAGTAACTACCCCTCTGGCATTTATCCTCTTTTCAAACAGGTTATCTTCCGGCCGAAACGATTCTTTAGTTTAGTAGATGGCCTGAAAACAGCCGGACTCCTACAGAAAAGCTTGGTGAAATTTGTCAAAACCCAACTCGAAACCCGCTCCAAAAGAGCCCAAGCCTACCTCGTGTGGAAGGTTCTAGGTGGTCTCCACCTACAGTTAGGTACCATCATCAAGCAATTACGGAAGCACCCTATTCCAGTACAGGTTTTCCTTGGGGAGTTTGACCGCATGGTATCCCCAAAAAACCTAGCGCGATTTACGGCCAAAGTTCCTCAACTTAGACTTCTTCAACTTCCTGTGGGACACGGGCAACTCATCGAAGCCACGGTTTCCTACCTGCATCAACCTCAAGAAAAAGAGCACAACACTTAGTCCCAAACACCGACGGAAAATCCGTTCTAAAAATTGAAAACTTAGGCATTACTTTTTAAATTCTAAAACCCAAATTCTTACCTTTGCAACTTACCCGCCCAAGGACATGATTTTCTTCTTTGAATCCCCTCAGAAACTCATTTATGGAGTTCAAGTACCTCAACCCCTGCTCGCAGAAGACATCCAAAAGTTAAGCTGGCTATTTGGGGAGGCAAAAGCCCTCCAAACAGATAAAATTAGCAATAGGTACTCGGGACCACGCAAAGAAATGATTACTCCATGGTCTACCAATGCGGTAGAAATCACGGGGAATATGGGCATCCTGGGAATTCAACGTATCGAAGAATTCGTTCCATTACAAGCAGGTGAGCAAATTGATCCCATGCTCCAAAAAGCCTACGATGGCTTGGATCAAGCTGTTTTTGACATTCACCTCCAACCAGAGCCTGTTAAAGCAATTACAGACATTGCAGCGTACAATAAAAGTGAAGGCCTAGCGCTCAGCCAAGAAGAAGTAGATTACCTCAACCAGGTGGCCGCGCAACTTGGACGTCCCCTCACCGACTCGGAAGTATTTGGCTTTTCGCAAGTCAACTCCGAGCACTGCCGACACAAGATCTTCAACGGTACCTTCATCATTGATGGAGAAGAAAAGCCGATGACTCTTTTTCAATTGATTAAGGAAACCTCCAAGCGTCATCCAAACCGGATTGCCTCGGCCTACAAAGATAATGTAGCCTTTGTACATGGACCACGCATCCAACAATTTGCTCCTAAAACGCAGCACCAAGCAGATTTTTTTGAACCACGAGATATCGATACCGTCCTTTCACTCAAAGCGGAAACGCACAATTTCCCTACCACAGTGGAGCCCTTCAATGGTGCCGCTACCGGTGCCGGTGGTGAAATCCGTGACCGACTAGCTGGAGGCACAGCTTCCATCCCTCTAGCAGGTACAGCGGTATACATGACTTCCTACTCCAGGTCAGAAGCAGGACGAAGCTGGGAAAAAGACCTCCCAGCACGCCCTTGGCTCTACCAAAGCCCAATGGACATCCTGATCAAGGCCTCCAATGGCGCATCTGACTTTGGGAATAAATTTGGCCAACCCCTAATCGCAGGTTCGGTACTCACCTTTGAACACGAGGAAAACGAAAAGCAGCACGGTTTTGACAAGGTCATCATGCTTGCTGGAGGCGTAGGATTTACCAACGCCAAGTACACCAAGAAAGCGGAACCCAAAGCCGGTGACCAGATCGTCATCATGGGCGGGGACAACTACCGCATCGGCATGGGTGGATCTGCAGTATCTTCCTTGAATACGGGGGAACTCTCCAATGCCATCGAACTGAATGCCATCCA
>CAZPKI010000250.1:0-2234 GCA_964587015.1 uncultured Limnohabitans sp. | reverse complement strand
GCAGACTTGGAAGCTGCCGCAAATGATGTGCGAGATAAGGTTTCTGGAGCGCAGCGAAGCTTACCTCCTGATGCAGACCCCCCCGTAGTATCTAAAGCTGATGCAGATTCCCAGCCTATCATTGGGGTAAACGTAAACAGTACAAATCGTAGTTTGCTCGAACTCTCCGAGATTGCTGATAATGTCTTCAAAGAACGTCTTCAAACCATCCCTGGAGTAAGTAGGGTTCAGATTTGGGGAGAGAAAGAGTATGCGATTCGACTGCGAATGGATCCTCTCAAAATGGCCTCCTATGGAATCACACCCATGGATGTATTGAGCAAAATTCAGACTGAAAACGTAGAATTGCCATCAGGAAGAATTGAAGGGCAAAGTATTGAACTTTCTGTTCGGACAAAGAGCCGTTTGAGTTCTCCTCAAGAATTTGATCAATTGATCATTAAAGAAAGTGAAACGAATATTGTCCGCTTTCAAGATATCGGTACTTCCGAACTTTCCGCATTGAATGAAAAGACCTTGCTTCGAAGAAATGGGGTACCTATGGTAGCGGTAGTTTTAGTCCCTCTTCCTGGTTCCAACAACATTGAAATTGCAGACGAGTTTTACAAGCGCTTGGAGTTTATTAAAAAGGACTTGCCTGCAGATATTGGGGTGGAAGTAGGCTTTGATGGTACTGATTACATTCGCCAATCAATCTCCGAAGTAGAGGAAACAATCATTACTGCATTTATCCTGGTTGTAGCCATTATTTTTCTGTTTTTAAGGGATTGGCGAACCACATTTATTCCAGTTGTGACGATTCCCATCTCCCTCATAGGGGTATTTTTCATCATGTACTTGATGGATTTTTCCATCAACGTACTTACGCTTCTCGGAATTGTTCTTTCCATTGGCTTGGTGGTTGATGATGCCATTGTGGTCTTGGAAAATATTTATGCTAGAATAGAAAAGGGAGAAAAGCCCATGGAGGCCGCTGCCAAAGGTTCTGAAGAAATATTTTTCGCAGTAATTGCAACTACAGTGGCCCTAGCAGCAGTATTTCTACCCGTAATTTTCCTTACAGGAACCACGGGAAGGTTATTTCGAGAGTTCGGAATCGTGGTGGCTGGTTCGGTGATTATTTCTTCATTTGTCGCCTTGACGATGACCCCCATGCTTAGCGCTAAGATGCTCAAGCACCGCACCAAACAAAATGCGTTTTATCGATTCACCGAACCCTTTTTCGTTTGGTTAAATGATCGTTATGATGCGGGATTAACCAAATTCATGACTGTACGTTGGATTTCCTTCCCAATTATTGTCGTGATGGGGTTTGGGATCTATTGGTTTTTTTCTAACCTGCAAACTGAGCTTGTTCCTATAGAGGACCGATCGGAGTTGCGAATCAACATGACTGGGCCCGAAGGAGCCACCTTCTCTTTTATGGATCAGGTCATTACTGACTTGAATACGCAGCTCAAAAAGGAAATTCCGGAGGCGGAACTTGTTGGCATTACCAGTATGACCTCGCCAGGTTGGGGCACTGCAAACACCAACTCTGGATTTATTCGTCTCTTTTTGACGGATGCGTCCCAGCGTCCCCGAACCCAGCAGGAGATCTTCACCCAAGTAAATACCTCTCTCAAAGGTGTAACCGCAGTGCGTGCCTTTGCGCAGCAGCCCGCATCTATTGGCGATCGTCGTGGAGGCCTTCCCGTTCAATATGTGATTCAAGCTCCTACCTTAGAAAAACTCAAGGAAGTAATTCCACCCTTCTTGGAAAAGGCATCCCAGAACCCAGCCTTTATTTTCACGGATATCAACTTAAAATTCACCAAGCCCGAACTTGAAATTGAAATTGATCGAGAACGAGCTCGAAATATGGGCGTATCGGTACAGGAAATTGCCCGTACCCTGCAACTTTCTTATTCAGGACAACGATTTGCTTACTTTATTAAGGGTGGGAAACAGTACCAGGTAATTGGAGAGATGCAGCTTCAAGACCGAAATGAGCCAGTAAATCTGCGAATGCTTTACGTGAGAGGTGATAATGGGCAACTTATTCAATTGGATAACTTGGTACGCGTAGTGGAAAAGAGTACACCGCCACAACTGTATCGATTCAACCGATTTGTGAGTGCGACCATCTCCGCAAATCTTGCAGATGGAGTAACTATCGGTGCAGGTTTGGAAGAGATGGATAAAATAGCAGCTGAAGTCTTGGATGATTCTTATGCTACGGATGTGACTGGACC
>CAZPKI010000249.1:0-2279 GCA_964587015.1 uncultured Limnohabitans sp. | reverse complement strand
TCCTTCGTGCAGCCTTAGTGGGCTACGGCTCTGTTGCAGAAAAAATGCATGCTCCCCTCTTGGAAGTTTGTCCTACCCTAGACTTCGTCGCCGTCGTCGAGCGAAATGGCTTCCGCTGCCAGCAAAAGTATCCCAAAGTGCAAACCTTTCAGAGTTTGGAAGCCCTATTGGCTGCTGATGCGGCCGATCTGATCTGCATCACTACGCCCAATGAACTGCATTTTTCCATGGCGAAGCAATGCCTTCTGGCCGGAAAGCATGTGGTCGTGGACAAACCAGTCACGCTCGTGGCTGAAGAGGCCGAGGAACTGTTGGCGCTCGCCACTTCCAAAAACTTGGTCTGTAGCATTTTTCACAACCGGCGCTATGACGGAGATTTCAAAACGCTCCAAGAAATTGTGGCCAAGAACCTTTTGGGTCGCCTCGTCTACCTGGAGTCCCACTTTGACCGCTTCCGTCCCCAGGTATCTGAAAATTGGCGGGAAAAGGCAGTTCCGGGCAACGGGATAACCTACGACCTAGGCTCCCACCTGATCGATCAGGTAGTCCTCCTTTTTGGAAAGCCTACAGCCATTTGGGCAGACATTCGATTTCAGCGTTCGAATGCCCTTTCGGACGATTACTTCGACATTACCTTGGACTATCCTGGTTTCAAAGCCCGCGTCACTGCAGGGGCTTTGGTCAATGTGCCTACGCCCAAATTCATGCTTCTGGGTGAAAAAGGCACCTATCAAAAGTTTCACCTCGATGTGCAGGAACAAGCATTTAAAGATGGGAAAATCCCAGCTGGTGACGATTGGGGAGTAGAACCCGAAACGCGCTGGGGGCACATTCACTACGAACAGGAAACCCAGGCCTATCCCACCCTACGAGGTGATTACCGCGTGTTTTACGAAAATGTGGCCGATGCCATTTGGGGTATGGCACCGCTCTTGGTCACCTTGGAACAAGCAATTCCAGTGCTGCGGATTATTCAAGCCGCCTTTGTATCGTCCAAAGAAGGACGAAAAATCAGCCAAGAAGAGGGAAAGTGGTAGGCAAGCCATTTTCCATCGAGAAATAAGGCTGGGTCCTTCCCTCCGCAAATCAATTAGATTCCTTAATTTTGCGCCCTATGGCAAAAACAGAAACTCCAGGCGAAAACGCCCAATTGAAAGATATCATCTCCCATGCGAAAGAGTATGGCTTTGTGTACCCGAGTTCCGAAATCTACGACGGCCTACAGGCAGTGTACGACTACGGAGCCTATGGGGTAGAGTTGAAAAACAACCTCAAGCGCCTCTGGTGGGAAAGTATGACCCGCGTGCAAGACAACATTGTCGGCATTGATGCGGCCATCTTTATGCACCCCACTACCTGGAAGGCTTCTGGCCACGTAGACTCCTTCAATGATCCCATGATCGACAACAAGGACAGCAAAAAGCGTTACCGCGCCGATGTCTTGGTAGAGGAACATGCTGCAGCATTAGAAAAGGCAGGTCAAGGCGAAAAAGGCAAGGCACTAACCGCTGCTTTGGCAAGAATGCTGGAAGCAGAAGACCTCGCAGGCGTGCGTGACCTCATCACCAACGAAGGCATCAAATGCCCGATTTCCGGCACCTCCAACTGGACCGATGTACGTCAGTTCAACTTGATGTTTTCTACCCAAGTGGGTTCTGTAGCGGAGGACTCCTCCACCATCTACTTACGCCCAGAAACAGCCCAGGGGATCTTTGTCAACTTCCTTAACGTGCAGAAGACCGCCCGTATGAAGGTGCCATTTGGCATTGCACAGATCGGCAAGGCCTTCCGTAACGAGATCGTAGCCCGTCAGTTTATCTTCCGCATGCGGGAGTTTGAACAAATGGAAATGCAGTTTTTCGTGCGCCCTGGCACCGAACTGGAATGGTACGAAAAGTGGGCCGCCACCCGTATGGCTTGGCACTTGGCCTTGGGTACACCTGCTGACAAACTCCGCAAGCACCCGCACGAAAAGTTGGCGCACTACGCCAACGCCGCCATGGACATCGAATACGAGTTTCCATTTGGCTTCAAGGAAGTGGAAGGCATCCACTCCCGTACCGACTTTGATCTCAAATCACACCAGGAGTTTTCGAAAAAGAAGCAGCAGTACTTTGATCCAGAGATCAACCAGAACTACATCCCCTACGTGATTGAAACCTCCATCGGGGCAGATCGCTTGTTCTTGTTGACCCTCTGCAATGCCTACACCGAGGAGCATTCCGAGGAAAAGAGCCGAACGTATTTGAAGTTGCACCCAGCCATCGCTCCTGTGAAGG
>CAZPKI010000248.1:0-2290 GCA_964587015.1 uncultured Limnohabitans sp. | reverse complement strand
GGCATCAAGTCCTTCTTGTAGAGAGGACTCAAAATTAAACGAATTAAAATTCAAGCTGAGGTGATTTTTTTAGAAGAAAAGCCATCGGAAAAGAGTCCGAATAGCCAAATATACGGGAATTTGGGACAAATGCCCACCTAATAACCTGTAATGGCATAGGTTAGTTCAAAACATGGTTTCGCTACCAAAAGGAGCTCATCCCCCTACTCCTCACACCGACTGCAGCATATTGGAAGGAAGCAATGCAAAAAGAAACCTACATCAAAAAAATACCATTGGTGCAAAGAAGTTTGTATCCCTGCCCAAATTCCAAGTATATTCATTGCTTAAGTTAATCCCTCAAGGAAAGAGCTGCGCTGATCAAGACAGGGCAGTTCTCTCCTACTTGGAATTCTTTTCAAATCCATCTTTCTATTCGCATATGAAAAAATTGGCGCTCTTCTTTTGTCTTTTAGTATCATTTTCAGCATTCTCCCAAGGACTTCCTGGTTTAGGTGCTGGCACCACTCCTAACAATCGCCCTATTCTTCACGGCAAAAAATGGGTAGCCATCACTGGCAAGCCACTTGGAGCTACCGCTGGAGCCATGATCTTCCAAAAGGGTGGAAATGCCGTGGATGCTGCCTGTGCCATGATCGCAGCCACATCCACCATGTGGGATGTGCTTTCCTGGGGAGGTGAAACGCAGGCCTTGATCTACAATCCCAATACCAAAAAAGTGGTTGCCATCAATGCCATGGGCGTAGCCCCAACAGGTGCTACGGTAGATTTTTACAAGAGTCAAGGAATGGATTACCCTCCGCAATTTGGTCCCTTAGCAGCAACTACCCCTGGCACTCCAGGAGGAATAATGACCATGCTGGCAGAGTTTGGAACCCTGAGTTTGGAACAGGTGCTTCAACCTGCTATGGACCTCGCTTTGGGCTATCCCATCGAAGCACAAACTGCCAATGCCATCGAAAACAACAAGTCCCGAATCAAGGAATGGCCCTATTCCAAGAAAGTATTTCTTCCTCACCTAGGTGAAAAAAGAGAGGCTCCAGAGGCAGGGGAAATCTTCGTTCAGCAGGATCTGTACCAAATGCTACTCAAGCTGGTCGAAGCCGAACGGGCTGCATTGAAGGCTAAAAAATCACGAAAAGAAGCCATCTACGCAGCATATGATCGCTTTTACAAGGGTGATATCGCCAAGGAAATTGTACGCGGCACTCGGGAGCAAGGTGGCTTATTTAGCGAAGCGGATTTGGCCAACTGGAAAGTGAAAATCGAAGAACCTCTTCAAGTCAACTACAAAGGAATCGATGTATACAAAATGCAGGAATGGACCCAAGGCCCAGCATTGCTTCAGTCGCTGAATATCTTAGAGAACTTCGATCTCAAATCCATGGGCTACAATTCCACCAATTACATCCATACGGTGTACCAGGCGATGAGTTTGGCCTTTGCAGATCGGGACTTCTACTACGGGGACCCTGCCTTTGTCAAATCCCCCATGAAAGGCCTACTCTCCAAAGAATATGCAAAAGAAAGAGCCAAGCTGATCGGATCGATCAACAATTCTACAATCGGCGCAGGAGATCCTTATCCATTTCAAGGCGGAATTAATCCCTACCTAAACCTCTTGAACAAAAACAAAGAAAAAATCACAGCGCTTGACCCGGATGAAAGTTCAAGCCAGGTAGATGCCAAATTTTTGACTGATTTCCAGAGTGGCACGACCTCGGTGGAAGCCGCGGATGCAGAAGGCTGGGTAGTGTCAGTAACCCCTTCGGGAGGCTGGATCCCTGCCGTCATTGCAGGAAATACGGGCGTAGGACTCTCCCAGCGGATGCAGAGCTTTGTATTGGATGAAAACCTCAATCCTTACAACTTGCCTGAGCCAGGCAAAAGACCACGCGTAACCCTCACCCCTAGCATGGCGCTGAAGGATGGGAAACCTTACCTTGCCTTTGCAGTGCAGGGAGGCGATTCCCAAGACCAAAATTTGCTGCAATTCTTCCTCAATGTAGTCGAGTTTGACATGAACGTTCAGGAAGCAGTAGAAGCCCCTAACTTCAATTCCTACCAGATGCAAAGTAGCTTTGGCGATCACGAGATCCGTCCAGGAGCCATTACACTTCGGGAAGATACCCCAGAATGGGTTCGTAGAGATCTGCTCAAGCGAGGCTATACGATGGAGTTTTGGAACAAGACTTCCGGACCACTCACAGCAATATGGATCGACTGGAAGCACGGCAGCTTCTGGGGTGGAGCAAGTAACTACGGAGACGACTACGGAATCGCTTGGTAA
>CAZPKI010000247.1:0-2305 GCA_964587015.1 uncultured Limnohabitans sp. | reverse complement strand
GTGCAGCATATAGCACCATGAGAGCTTGGTATGGTACAGAAAGAGGGAAAAATTTTACCGAATTTGGAACAGATGTCTATACAAACGGATCTGATGGTTCCTGGAAGTTCATGAATACTTATACTACTGAATTTGATTCTCAAAATGGTCATGTTCGAGAGTTATGGGATGAATTTTACCGAGGAATCAATACCTGTAATGCGGTAATTGAACGTGCCCCAAACATTACAGGAGTAAGTGATGCAGTAAAAGCTCAGCGTGTGGCTGAAGCAAAGTTTATCCGAGCCCATCATTACTTCATCTTGGTTCAATTATTCGGACCCGTGGAGCTACGCTTGGAAGAAACCAAAACGCCCACTAAGGAAGTAAAGCGTAATCCGGAATCGGAGATTTATGCTTCAATCATTAAAGACTTAACTGAGGCTATCCCTGCACTGGAGGCAAGAAGAGCATCTACCCAGTTTGGAAGAGCTACAAGAGGAGCTGCAGAGCATCTACTTGGAAGAGTTTATGTAACAAAAGGCAGTTCTTCTGCTAAGGCTACAGATGATTATGCAAAAGCGGAGCCTTTGTTCAGAAATGTAATTTCAAACTATGGATTAAGATTGCTTCCTGATTTTGCCTTAGTGCATGCATTTGGAAATGAAATGAATGAAGAGGTAATCTGGTCTGTACAATACACCAGAAGCCAGTTGACCAATGGTGGTGGCAATAATGCCCACGTATTCTTCTTAATGGAGTACGATACACAAGCCGGTATGCGAAGAGATACTGAAAACGGTAGACCCTTTAGAAGATACATGCCGACTACTTATGCCTTGGAAACTGTCTTTAGGGATAGAACTAATGACAGCCGATACAAAAAGTCATTCAGAGACACCTACCGCTCCAACAGACCTGGAACTTTCAACACTGCATTTGACAGAAGCAAACCAACAGTGACCTTTGCATTGGGAGATACAGCTATTTTTCTTCCTGGTTTTGAGATGCCCGTTGCAGAGCGTGCTAGGAGAAAATATCAAGTATTGACTCCTAGCATGTATAGAGAAAATCTTTTTCCTGCATTGGTGAAACACATGGATCCAGGAAGAGCTGATTTGACTCAATTTGAAGGAGGTCGTGATTACATAGCGATGCGATTGGCAGATACTTACCTTCTCTTAGCTGAAGCACAATTCCGTCAAGGAAAGTTAGCAGAGGCAGCTACCACAATCAACACTGTAAGAAGACGAGCTGCTTTTCCTGGAAGAGAATCTGCTATGGAAATCACAGCTGCTCAATTCACCTTAGACTTCTTGATGGAAGAAAGAGCAAGAGAGTTGATGGGAGAACAAACCCGTTGGTTAGATTTAAAGAGATGGGGAAATCTGGTGGAGCGCGTGAAGCGATTTAATCCACAAGGAGCGCCAAACATCAAGGATTTTCACATCTTGAGACCAATTCCTCAGAATCAAATTGACAGAGCTGAAGGTGGAGCTACCGCATTCCCTCAGAATCCTGGTTATTAACTAGTTAATAGCTAAAGTAAATAAAAGAGGCTGCTTTATGCAGCCTCTTTTTTTTGCAAACTCGCGTTTCCATTTTTCTAATTTTGATTATCCGCTTTTTCACCCCTAGCCAGAGAATAAAAGTGTTGAGGTTCAATTAGGTGAGCTGTGGACCGTTGAATGCCTGTGGGCCGTGGTCCGTGGTCTATCAACAATTTCCGCAAGAATGCAAAACAACTTTTTTCCTACTGGTAGGATAGCGGATAATTAGAATTTCTCTTTTTCACGCAGATCAAAAAGGAAAAATAACGCTGATAAACCCACGGAGAAACAAAAAATCAGCGGGCCTTTTCTCCTGAATCAGCGTAAACTAAGAAATTCACGTCTTAGCGCGATTTATTTCTTTTCTGATTATCCGCTTTGTCACCAGTAAACAAATAAATGTAGGTTTTGAAGTTCATTTAGGTGAGCTGTGGTCTGTGGACAGCTTGCAGACCGAGGTCTTTCGACGATTATACGTACTACTTCTACTAGACTTCAAGCTCCTAGTATGATTGCGGATAATCATATTAAAAATTAAATCTCTATCGTGGAGGACCGAATGGTGATTTTTGAGGGAATTACAAGGGTTTGATTTGGTAAGTCGGGTTGCTTTGGTTTAGTAAGCTTTTGGATCAACAGTTTGCCACATTCCTCCCCTATCTTAAAAGTTGGAGTCGTAATCGTCGTGAGTGAGGGATTCAGCAAACCAGCAATAGTTGAGTCTGCAAAAAAACTGATTATTTTCAGGTCTCTTGGGATACTCAAATTAGTTTGTT
>CAZPKI010000246.1:0-2313 GCA_964587015.1 uncultured Limnohabitans sp. | reverse complement strand
TCTTGGAGGATTACTTGGATCGATTTATTGCATCAGCAGCCAAAACCTATTTGCCTTTGCCTTATTCTCGTGAAGAGCTCCGCACCATCATTTCGGAGTTGATTGCCAAAAATGACTTGGAACAAGGCGGAATCCGCATGGTCTTGACCGGAGGCGTATCCGAAAATCACTTCTCCCCTTCTACGGGTACGCTTTTTATGTTTGGAGAGGAACTGAGTTTCCCTTCGGAGGAAAAATACCAGCATGGCGTCAAGCTGCTCAGCGTAGAATATGTCCGGGCCATTGCCGACATTAAGACTACCAATTATACCTTGCCCGTTTGGCATAGCATGCAGTGGAAGGAGCAAGGTGCTGAGGACGTCTTGTACCACTGGGACGGCATGGTGAGTGAAAGTTCGCGGAGTAATTTTTTCATTGTGAAGGATGGGGTCATTCATACCCCCAACCAGCACATTCTGATGGGGATCACCCGAAAGCACTTGCTGGCAGTGGCAGGCGAGGTACAGATTCGGCCTATTTCTTTGGAAGAAGTTTGGGAAGCAGATGAAGCATTTATCTCAGCCACCACAAAAATTATCTTGCCAGTTACACAGATTGACAATCGAAAAGTAGGGGCTGGAAAAGTAGGGAAAGTTTGTTTGGATTTAATGGCAAAATTCCGCGAGCGCGAAAAAGCCTACCTAAGCAGGTAAGGACAGGTGGTTTTTCGAATTGCTGAGTCAAGAAGGGTTTTGGCAGCATATGTCACACCGATGATTTTTTAAAAACGTAACCCGTATAAATAGCCTTTTATGAATAGCGACATCCTTATCTACCAAAACTCAGACGGTAACATTAAAATTGATGTGCGCTTAGAGGAAGAAACCGTATGGTTGACACAAGACCAAATGGCAACTTTGTTTGGTAAGGCCAAATCAACTATCAACGAGCATATAAAGAATATTTACGAAGAGCAGGAGCTGGAAGAAGCGGGAACAATGAAGAAATTCGGAAATTCCGAATTTCAGCAGAAAGCGTTCAATTACTACAATCTTGACGTTATCATTTCCGTTGGTTATCGCGTAAAATCAGCTCAAGGCACTCAATTTCGGATCTGGGCTACTCAACGATTGAAGGATTACATCATAAAAGGCTTCGTCCTCAATGATGATCGCTTTAAGTCGGGCACTTCAATGAACTATTTCAACGAATTGCAGGAACGGATTCGGGAAATACGACTATCAGAACGCTTCTTCTATCAGAAAATCAAAGACATCTATACAACCAGTATTGATTATGAACCCAAAGACGAGAAAACTATTGCGTTTTTTAAAATAGTTCAAAACAAGTTCTTGTGGGCCATCAGTGCACAAACCGCAGCTGAATTGGTGTACCGCCGTGTGGATGCAAGTTTGCCTTTAATGGGAATGCTGTCTTACGACAAAAAATCAGGGGACTCCATAAAAAAAGCGGAAGTAAGTATTGCCAAAAACTACCTGAGCGAAGATGAAATAAAATTACTAGGATTATTAGTAGAGCAATATTTGGCGTTTGCCGAAACAATGGCACAGCAGCAAATACCAATGTACATGGCAGATTGGATTGCGCGACTAGATAGCATTTTACAACTGAATGGAAGGGAATTACTTACCCATGCTGGGAAAATAAGTCATGAAAAAGCATTGCAAAAATCAGAATCGGAATTTAAGAAATACAAAATTGGACAGCGCATTATCGAAAATGAGCAAAGCTTAAAAGAAATTGAGGAAGATATTAAAAAGTTGAAGCGACCTCAAAAATGAAATTTACAGAAGAAAAATTAGAAAAGTCGTTTACCTAATTGCTGCTGAAAATTTTAAGAAAGTTCAGCAGATTAAATTAGTCCTCAACCCCTTTTTTTACTTACCCCTAAAAAGAGGAACACAGCTAATTCAAGCGACTACTCTACTAGCTTTCCTTCTTTGAGGATGTACATCAACTTTTCTGGGTCAGCCGTGTTGAGCGTCAGTTTGCCCCTTACCTTCACCCGCTTGGAAGTGTATTTGATCGGTGAAGTGAGCATGACTTCCATGACGGTTTCCGGTCCTCCTGAACCACAAAAAAAACATTCTGCAAGCGGCAAGCTCGACAAGATGATGTGGGTAGGTTTAAACATGCCCTCAAAAGGAATGATGTAGCCATCTGCCTCTACCACTTTCCCTTCCAACTTCTTGATGTTCTCAGAGAAAACTGGAACATACAACTCTCCAAAATTGTCTTTACTGATTTTGTAGGTCACCTCAGACAAACTTTTCCAAACCCCTTGGGCATACGTCTGCTGGGAAAAAGTGGCTA
>CAZPKI010000245.1:0-2314 GCA_964587015.1 uncultured Limnohabitans sp. | reverse complement strand
CGCTGCACCTGATTTTTATTGTCACCTGGTTTGCAGGCCTTTTTTACATTGTACGGTTATTTATTTACCAAACCGAAGCCCTCGAAAAATCCGAACAAGAGCGACAAATTCTCAAACCACAGCTCGATCTGATGGCGCACAGGTTGTGGTACATCATCACCTGGCCTTCGGCAGTGCTCACCCTTATCTTTGGCTTTTGGGTACTTACCTACCGTTGGGAATACCTTCAGCTAGAATTTATGCAGGCCAAATTGATCTTTGTCTTCCTACTTTACGTATACCACGGCTACAGTCAAGTGCTATTTCAAGAGCTGCAAGCAGGCAAGGCAAGGTGGACCTCCACCCAACTGCGTTTATGGAACGAACTATCCACGCTGCTGCTCTTTGCCATCGTCTTTCTCATCGTTCTCAAAAACACCATGAGTATGGTTTGGGGGATGTTGGGCTTGGTAGGTTTATCCCTCGTGCTCCTAATTGCCATCAAGCTGTATAAAAAATATAGAATCCGCTAAGCTCCATGAAAAACTCGCTCTTCTTCTTTCTTTTGCCAGTAGCCTTGGCTATCTCTTGCAGCTCTCCTTCTGAAAAAACGAGCGAAACAGCTGAACTACCCATCCTTGGAGAACGCTATGTCGATGACAATCAAGATACGGTGTACCATAGCATTGCAGACTTTGCTTTCGTCAATCAAGTAGGCGACACCATCCGGAAGGAAGACATGGCGGGCAAAATCTATGTGGCCGATTTCTTTTTTACCACCTGCCCTACGATCTGCCCAGTCATGAAAAAAGAAATGCTTCGGGTGTACGAGCAGTTTAAGGGAGAACCCAATTTTCGAATCTTAAGCCATACGATCGACCCTAGCCACGATACGCAAGCAGTACTCAAGGATTATGCGGACAAACTAGGCGTACCAAATGCAGCTACCTGGAATTTCTTGACAGGAGACCAGGAAAAAATCTTTGAGATTGGCCAAACTAGCTATTTGACCACGACCATGGCCGATGAAATGGAGCCTGGGGGATTTCTTCACAGTGGAGCTTTCTTACTTGTAGACCAGCAGGGAAGGATTCGTGGCGTGTATGACGGCACTAAAACCGATCAGGTAGATCGTTTGCTTGCAGATATCCCAAAACTGCTCAAGCCATGAGACACCTGGCAATCGTAATTTATCTTGGGCTACTCACTGCTTCCTGTGCTCCCAAAGCAAGTAGCGAAGCAAATTCTCTGGCCCAAATTTCGGATGCCGAGGTGCTGCAGTTTGCAATCCCTGGAAAGGAGTTGTACGAAAATTACTGCGCCAACTGCCACCAAAAAGATGGAACTGGCCTAGGCAAACTTATCCCTCCACTGCGGGATGCGGATTACTTCAAGGCCGACATTCACCGAACGGTGTGGATCATGAAGCATGGAATAGCAGGAGAAATAGTAGTCAATGGGCAAGTGTACAACCAAGCCATGCCTGCCAATCCCAACTTGAGCCCACTGGAGCTCGCACAGATTGCCACTTACTTGTACAATAGTTGGGGCATGAAGGAAGGGGTCATCAATGCGCCTCGAGTAGAGCAGTATCTGAGAAACCCACCCGCAGGAAATTAATCTTTCAACTTTGAAGCTGCCTGTTCCAAAGCCGCTTTGATGTCCGCATTTACTTGATTGACTTTCACCAGCTGCTCATCCAGGTAGGTTTTGAGTTCTTCGGGAGTTTTTCCTTCCTCATCAAGTGAATACTGCCGCATCCATACAAACATCCCTTCATGGGCCTGATTGAGCTGTCCAGCCAGGGACCGCATGGCCTCAATGTCAGTAGTAGCAGTGCTATCTTGTGCAAAAAGGCTGTCTGCCTGCGCCAAAGCTTTCTTTTCCAAGGACATGAGTTGCCCTATTTTGGGCATCACCTCATCGTGTACCCCGATAATTTGTGCCCGCATTGCTTTATTTGTTTCAATCAAGGGATTGGCACAAGCAAGGACTAGCATTGAAAAAAGTAGGATTAGGAAGCTTGAGAATAGTTTCATTGGATTTAGTTTGGGGTTATTTTTTTTTTAAAATTAAACAAGAAACAATAGCCTTCGGCGAAGCTGATGTGAATTTAAGTCCTAATTTTGATTACTTACTTTGATGCTATGAAACCATTCTGCTTTGCCGACGGGAAAATCATCCCGACCCAAGATGCTCGACTTCATCCTGCCGATCTCGCAGTCATTCGTGGCTACGGGATTTTTGATTTTTTCCGTACCGAGCAGTATCGCCCCGTATTCTTGGAGGATTACTTGGATCGATTTATTGCATCAGCAGCCAAAACCTATTTGCC
>CAZPKI010000244.1:0-2319 GCA_964587015.1 uncultured Limnohabitans sp. | reverse complement strand
CGGTGGTTCCACTCGTATTGGTTAGGGTAGGTAAACTAGCTACCAGAGCCAATTCTGAACCCGGTTTCTTGAGTGTCAGTATCGAACTTTTGCTTAATCTACCCCCAAACCACCAGTTGCCTTCGTACTTGCCGACCACATTTTTGCTGTCATTGGATCCCACTCGAACCTTATTAGGGCGAAGTGGCTGCGTAAATAGTCCGTTTATCTTGCCTTTGGCGATTTCTTCTCCATTGATTTGAAGGGAAAGGGTACCGTCTGCCACTAGTGTCGCATCTACAACAAACTGAGTAGTAGGAAGGGCTTTTTTGGAACTAATGATGGTCAGCTTGTCCTGCTGTGCAACCGCAAAATGAAGGGCATCCTGGTAAATGTAGAGGCTGTAACCATTCGTATTGTTGCCTTGAGCCATCAATACGCCTTCGAGTGGATTGTCTCCTTTGGAGAGTATCATACGAACGCCTATTTCCTTGCCTGTTACATCTGGCGGAAATAAAATACTGTTGCGTTGATCCAATGGGTATTGCTCCGCTACCAAGCTTCTGCTGATTCGATCAGGAAGTGGGAGAGGGCTTTCTCCAGATGCTTGGATTGCTGCTTTTGCATCCCGCTTCGCAAATTCGGATGGGTGAGTCAATACAGCTGCAAATATGGCTTGCGGTAAGAATGCGTCCTTGCCATTTTCTTCCAGCTTGGCTTCATCCATCAATTTCTTAGCTGCCTCAGAGGATGAAGGCATTTCAGAAAGGGCTAAGAAGGCTTCTTTGCGGGTATGCAAATCAGCATCTCGCAACAAGCTGCTGCTTAGGATTGCTTTGGAAGAGGCTTCATTTCGTGGAAGTACACGAAGCGCATTTTTGCGTACCGCTGCAGATGAGTGGTTGAGTGCTTTCAACACGGCATCAGTCGCTTCTTGATTTTTTCCGGTCAATTCACCCAAGCCATGTAGTGTCCACAAGGCATTGATTGCGGGACCATTGATGCCAACTTTGTCTTGGCTTGTATTTCCGATTATGGAATACAAGTCGCTAAGGATAGATTTTTCCTTACGCTCTACAATCAAACGCTGTGCTGTCATTCTCCAGAAGAGGTTGTCACTTTTTAGTGCTTCGATGAGTTTAGCTGGTTTGGCATCTTTCAAATCGAATGTTTTCGCATCCTTGCCTCCTTTGTAGCTGATTCGGTAGATACGACCGTGCTTGCTATCACGGAGAGGATTGATGTAGGCATTTCCATTTCCATTTTCAAATCCACGTGGGGTAGGGTTGTGCTGAATGATGAAATTATACCAATCCGCCACCCAAAGCGCACCGTCAGGACCTACTTCTGCATGAACAGGGGAGAACCATTCGTCTGAGCTAGCTAGGATATTGAAGCCATTTTTCTCTTTGTAGCTTGATCCATCTGGATTAATCATTGCTTTATGAAGCACACGTCCTGTTGGTTCTGCTACGAAAGCTACACGGTTCCAATAGGATTCAGGAAAACTTCTTGCAGTGTAAAAATTGTGTCCTGCTGCTGCCGTATAGCCTCCAAACCAATCCACTTGACGTAGGAAAGGAGTGAGGTGTGGCATGTCGTAGTGGCTATCGATGCCATGGACGGTATTGGCTGACCCTTGGAAGATCGGACGCTTTAGGTACTTGTTGGCCATGGAAAAATACACACTGTGTTGTCCATTGGCAGTAGAAAGGAAGGTTTCAAAATCTTCGGTAAAGCCCAATCCCCAGGTATTATTTGAAGAATTACCTAGGTATTCCAATTCACTAGCATTGGTAGTAAATCGGTAAACGCCTTGTCCAAAGGAATGGGATTTTCCACCCACTTCACCATTGAAACCAGAGTAGCCCAATACTCCCCAAATTTTGTTATCGAAGCCATACTTAAGGTTGGAAGGACCCGCATGGGTATCACTTTTGCCCCAGCCGGTAATGACTACTTCTCTGACATCGGCTACATCATCCCCATTGGTATCTTTTAGGAATACAAAATCTGGAGCCATGGAGATCAGAATGCCTCCATTGACGGCCATGATGGAGGTAGGGATATTCAAGTTGTCCGCAAAGACGGTGACTTTGTCTGCTTTGCCATCCCCATCGGTATCTTCTAGGATTTTGATTTTGTCGTTGCCACCTTCGGTACGTACTTCGTTGGGGTAGTCCACTGTTTCAATCACATAAAGTCGACCACGCTCATCCCAAGCCATTGCCATAGGATTGATAATCATGGGTTCGCTGGCAAACAATTCCATTTTAAACTCTACCGGAAGCTGCACCAACTTCATGCTCTCCTCAGGAGAAAGGGGTAACTGGTAACGAG
>CAZPKI010000243.1:0-2321 GCA_964587015.1 uncultured Limnohabitans sp. | reverse complement strand
GCTTGCCCCCACGCAAGATGCCTACTACCCCAGTAGTGGCTACCCCTTCTTGCACCTCAATGCCCAGGGAGCGCAAGTGATCGGCTACCTTTTTGGCAGTGCGAGTTTCCTCGTTGCCCAGCTCGGGGTGCTGGTGGATGTCGCGTCTCCAGTCGATGACTTTGGTTTCAATGGCTGCAGCCTGCTGATCAATGCTGGGGCGAAGTTTGCTCTGCGCAAATGCCGTGCTGCTCAATAGCAGTAAGGGTAGGAGTATTTTTTTCATAGTCTGTTTGTCGGTTGGTGGGTATGAATCAGTTCAAAACTAAATCAAGGATCGGAATTTGCACGAAATTTTGGATAAAGCCTAGGTTTGCAGAACTTTTCGGTGGAAAATGGCTTTACTAGGAGAAACATACTTTCGATGGAATTAAAAAATAAAGTAGCCGTGGTCACGGGCGTAAGTAAAGGACTCGGTTTGGAAATCGTCAAGCTCTTGCTTGAAAAAGGGACAATCGTTGCGGGCTGGGGTAGAACCCAACCGGATTTTACCCACCCCCATTTTCACTTCTTCTCCTGTGATGTGGCGGACGAAGCACAAGTCGCCAAGGCATACACCGATACGGTAGCCAAATTGGGGGAGGATATCCGTATTCTGGTAAACAATGCTGGCTTTGGCGTGGCAGGCGCACTGGAAAGCATGTCCACTGCCGATTGGAAATCCATGTTTGATACCAACGTGCATGGTATCTTTTACACCACCAAACGACTTATTCCTGCTATGAAAGCCGCAGACGAAGGGCATATTCTCAATGTGGCCTCCATCGCTGGGCTCAATGGCGTGGCCAACTTTGCGGGCTATGTGGGTACCAAGCATGCGGTTCGCGGCATCTCCCACTCCCTGTACATGGAGCTTCGTGACTATGGGATCAAGGTGTCGACCATCTATCCAGGATCCATCCAAACTCACTTCTTTGATGACATCCCGGGCATGGAAGCGCACGAACACATGATGCAGCCTGCGGATGTGGCCCTGACGATCGTGCAAACCCTCGAAACGCATCCCAACTATTTTGTGGTCGATGTGGAGTGCAGGCCGCTCCGCCCAAAGGGTAAAAAATAGGGGCAGCATCCCTTAAAAAATTGCCCTTGTCGTTCCAAGGGCAATCTGTATTTTTGTAGGTACTCGATTTGTCTTGAATCGCCCCAGCATGTCACTCCAGGTTTCTCAGCTCAGTAAACGATACGGTTCTCAAAAAGCACTGGATGAAGTCAGTTTTTCGGCATCTCCAGGACGAATTTTGGGCTTTTTGGGACCCAATGGGGCAGGGAAGTCCACGGCGATGAAAATCATCACAGGCTACCTTGCTGCCGATTCGGGAGCGGTATCGATCTTGGGCGAAAATGGCTTGGCAAATCCCAAGAAGTTGGCAGCTCAAATTGGCTACCTCCCCGAAAACAATCCGCTTTACCTGGACAGCTATGTCCGTGAGTTTTTGGAATTTTCGGGAGGCATCTACGGCATGAAATCTGCCGATATCCGACGCCGTACGGAGGAGATGATTCGCAAAACAGGCTTGCAGAGTGAGCAACACAAAAAAATCGGCCAACTTTCCAAAGGCTATCGTCAGCGGGTGGGCATTGCACGGGCACTGCTCCATGATCCCGCTCTGGTGATCCTGGATGAGCCCACCACAGGTTTGGATCCCAACCAGCTCGTGGATATTCGCAACTTGATACAAGAGGTAGCCGAGAACAAAACGCTTATTTTCTCCACCCACATCATGCAAGAAGTGGAGGCCGTATGCCAGGATGTGGTCATCATCAACCAAGGTAAAATCCGATCGGCAGGATCCCTCGCGGACTTGAAGTCAGCGGCTACCCAAGTCACCCTACTGCTAGAAACGGAAGAGTCGCTGGACTTATCCTGGTTTGAAGGGATCGGAGTGCCTAGCTTTGGCACGAAAGGAAATCAAGAATTGGTGCTATTGGCCAAGGATGCAGGGGAAGCTCGAAAGGCGATTTTACAGGTCGTGAGCCAGCGGCAGCTTAGCTTAATCCGTCTGGACCAAGGCGCAAAAAATTTAGAAACCCTGTTTAGAGAAATTACCCAAGGCCAATGAAAAGTTTGTTTCTCAAGGAAATCACTTCTTTTTTCGGCAGCTTAACCGGCTACCTGGTGCTGGTCTTGTTTTTGGTTGCCATCGGCTTGCTGGTTTGGGTATTTCCCGAAAGTTCGGTGCTGGATTATGGCTATGCAGATTTAGAATCCTTATTTCTATACACTCCCTATGTATTTACTTTTTTGATTCCAGCCATCTCCATGCGCAGCTTGGCTGAGG
>CAZPKI010000242.1:0-2361 GCA_964587015.1 uncultured Limnohabitans sp. | reverse complement strand
CGGGAAGAGCAGGGGAAAAGGTATTATTTCCTTCAAAAAAAATAATTCTACCTCCAATTTTTGAAAATTTAAACAGCGGAAGTAGTGTATAATTTTTTTTAACGATGTATTTTGTTCTTATGGATACCCCGTCTCCTATTGTCTTCCTTCATTTATTGGTAGTCCTGCCCTGTTTTTTAGTAGGCACCTATTTGATTTTTGCCAAGAAGGGTAGCGCGTTTCATTCTCGTGCGGGTAAGGTGTACATGATCTTGATGTTTTTTACCGGAGGGCTCACCTTGTTTATCCCAGCACAGGTGGGCGCGCGGGTGCTAAATCACTTTGGATTTCTTCATCTACTCAGTTTGCTGACTTTATGGGCGGTGCCACGGGCTTGGTTTGCCATCAAAAGAGGTGATGTAAAAACCCACAAGTGGGCCATGATTCGCCTTTATGTCGGGGGCTTACTCCTTGCTGGAGGATTTGCTATTTTGGCCAAAGGGCGGTATTTAAACACGCTCCTTTTTAACTAAGGGATCATTACATCAAGAAAAGGCCAGTCTAGCGTAAAGACCTAAAATTAAAACAGCCGCCTTCTAAATGAGGGAGGCTGCTTTTAATTGATGGGGGCTAGTGGTTGGGCAGCACAACTTTCTCCTTGTGCTTTTCCAGCTGCCGCCGTAGCCCTTCCACTGCCTCGTCTGCAGCTGCCTCAAAGGAATCGTCTTGGTTTTTTGCAAAAAACTGCTTCCCGGGAACGTTTAGTTTGATTTCCACCAGTTTGTTCTGGTTTTTTTCATTTTTATCCAGTCTCAAAAACACCTCCCCGTTTAAGATACTGTCGTAAAAGGTGTCCAGTTTATCGGCCTTCTTCTGAATAAAATCGATCAATTTTTGATCTGCATCGAAGTGAATGGAGTGCATCTGTAGTTTCATAATAGAAGGGATTAGGGGTTTAACTAAAAAGGTACTTAAGCTTTTGGGTGTGCTTGTTCAAACACTGCCTTGAGTTTCTCCATGGAATTGTGGGTATAAACTTGAGTGGCGGCCAGGTTGGCATGGCCGAGCAAATCTTTCACTGCATTGAGGTCGGCCCCCTTGTTGAGCAAGTGGGTGGCAAAGGTGTGGCGGAGCAGGTGAGGACTTCGTTTCGAGTTTTGGGCGAATAGGTCCAAGTAGTGCTTCACGATCCGGTAGATGAGCATGGAGTAGGCCTTCTCGCCTTTGTTGCTGCGAATAAAGTAATCTTCCCCTTCCACCTTGAGGAAATGGGCTTCTACCACTTTTTTATAGTCCGAGATATTCCGCTGCAGTGATTTGGTCAAGGGGATGATGCGTTCTTTTTGTCTTTTCCCCAAAACCTTCACTTGTTCTTCCTGCAGGCGGATATCCTTCCACTTCAAGGCAGTAAGTTCGGAGAGGCGCACCCCGGTGAGGTATAGAAATTCAAGTACCATTCGGTCCCGCTGTCCTTCAAAGGTGGGGGCGTAGACCCCCTCTTCCAAGACAGATTCAATGGTGGTTTCCTGCAAAAACTCCGGCAGCTTTTTGGGGCTTTTTAGTGATTTTAGCTTGTAGGTAGGATCCTTCTGGATGATTTTGGAGCGCATCAAAAACTTGTAGAAGGAGCGAAGTGTGGCCAACTTGCGATTGACGGTAGTTTGGCTCATCCCCTGCTCTACCAAATCAATAATCCATGCGCGCAAGTCAGGATGGGTACAGTGGGAGAGGTCGTCTATTGAAAAGGAAAGATTCACAAAGTCCTGGGCTTGTTCCAAGTCTTTTCGATAGGCCAGTACGGTATGCGCACTGCTCCTTTTTTCGTATTCCAAGTAGTTGATAAACGAATCAATCATGGGATGAATTTGCTACTTAAGATACGTTTATTTTTCAAATAGGTTGGTGTAAAAAATCAGGGTGACAAATCAAACGCTGGGGAGCTGTCAAAAAAATGGAGAGGGATTGCGTAGGGGCAAAAAAAAAGCACCAGCTTAACGACTGGTGCTTTGTATATAGGACAGTGCCTATGCAATTACTTCATGAATTGCTCCTGAAGCTTTTGCTTATAAGCAGCCTTGATGACTTGTTCTCTTCTTTTTACAGAAGGCTTAGTAAACGCCTGACGGGCTCTCAATTCACGAACCGCACCGGTTTTGTCAAACTTCTTCTTAAAACGCTTAAGCGCCTTATCGATCGATTCGTTTTCTTTAATGTTGATGATTATCATAGCTGTACACCTCCTTTCGGATTGCAAATGTACAGGTTATCTTTTTAATTCCAAGGTAAAATTAAAAAATAGGTCAACGGCTAACGGTCCACAGTTAATTTTTTGTCAACGGTTCACCGTCCACGGTCCACAGCTCACTCAATTGGACCTCAACT
>CAZPKI010000241.1:0-2365 GCA_964587015.1 uncultured Limnohabitans sp. | reverse complement strand
CCCTATGTATTTACTTTTTTGATTCCAGCCATCTCCATGCGCAGCTTGGCTGAGGAGCGGAAGGCCGGCACCTGGGAACTGCTGCAAACCTCCCCGCTCAGTTTGACTCAAATTGTTCTTGCCAAGTACCTGGCTCTTCTCGTACTTGTATGTATGGCGATCCTTCCCACCCTGGGCTATGCCTACTCCATCTCCCTGTTGGGTAATCCTCCGGGCAACTTGGATTGGGCGGGATTCTTTGGGAGTTGGATCGGACTACTGATGATTGGTGCTACTTTTGCCGCCGTGGGCTTGTTTGCAAGTTCACTGACTTCCCAGCAAGTGGTGGCCTTTGTACTTGGGGTCTTTCTATGTTTTGTCTTGTATTTTGGATTGACCGCTTTGGCAGGGATGGTGCCGGGAGATTGGGCCTATTGGGTGGAGGAGCTCAGCCTGAGCTACCACTACAACAGTCTGAGTAGAGGAGTCATCGACAGCAGGGACCTCTTTTTTCTTTTTGGGATGATTTGGGTATTTCTTGGGGCAACCGTTTTGATTTTAAAGAAGAAATGAACCAATTGCTATCCCATCGGCTATTTCCACTTGCGGCGTTGCTGCTTGGCATCCTGGTCTTGGCAGGCTTGGCACTGACGGTCCGTTTTCGAATTGACCTCACTGAAGAAAAGCGCTATTCCCTACATCCTTCCACCCTAAAGCTCCTGGAAGGCATAGATCGTCCCTTGCATGTAGACATTTTATTGACCGGGGAGCAGCTTCCGGGAGGAATGCGTCGCCTACAAAAATCCATAGAGGAGACCGTTCGCACCTTCAATGCCTATTCGGCAGAGAACATTACCGTGTCCTATTTTGATCCCTTGGAAGTGACCGACTCCTTGAAGGAAGAATTTATCTACACACTTGCCGACTATGGGATTCGCCCCACCAACCTCTTTGTCAACAAGGCCACTGGGCAGCAGGAGCAGCTTATTTTTCCGGGGATATTGGTGTCAGATGACACCTATGAAACAGGGGCTTTGATCTTGAAAGGGGAGCGAGGCATGTCCGCTGAGCAAACCTTGAATGCCTCCATTGAAAACTTAGAGTTTGAAATCGCACAGGCCATCCAAAAATTACTGTATCCTCACAAAACCGCTTTAGCGATGATTATTGGCCATGGAGAACTGGCAGAGGACGATGGCTTTGGGATGGTGGAAGCACTCAATGGTCGCTACGAATTGTTTAAGGTGCCGATGGAGCAGGCCAAAAAAGTAGAAGACCTGAGTTCTTTTGCTGCGGTATTCATTTTGGGTCCAGACAGTACCTTCTCTGATCGCGAGCTTTTCCTTTTGGATCAATACGTCATGGGAGGAGGCAATCTAGTAGTTGCCGCCGAGGGAGCAAACTTGGACTTAAGCCAGTTGGCAGGACAAGGGGCCTTGGCTCTGCCGCAGGAAAATAGTTTGGATCGCCTCCTATTTCGCTACGGGATCCGTGTCAACAAAGACCTGATTCAGGATCTTAATTTTGGGCTGATCCCAGTGATGGGAGGAAATTTTGGCAACCAAGAGCAGCTGGTTCCACTGCCTTGGCCGTATCATTTTCAAGCGGGCCGCATGTATTCCCACCCAATCACCAAGGGATTGGATCAGGTAAATTTTCGCTATGCCAGCAGCCTCGACACGGTGAAGGCCGATGGGGTAAATAAGACTCCCTTACTTTTTAGTTCGGATCGTTCTCGGATACTGCCCTTACCGCATTTGGTAAGCCTGACCGCATTTCAAGAGCCTCCTTTAGAATCTGAGTTTGCGCTTCAAAATTTGCCGCTTGCCTACTTGCTGGAAGGGGAGTTTACTTCCCTGTTTAAGAATCGATTTGTCCCTGAGGAATTTGCGGGTAGTGCGGTGAAGAACAGTGGAAAAGGAAAAGTGCTCGTATTGGGAGATGCATCGGTGTTCCAAAGCCAAATCAACCTTTCGAATCAGGAACCACTTCCACTGGGCGAGGACCCTCTGGCGCAGGCTACCTATGCCAACAAGCAGTTTTTGGAAAATATTCTTCAGTACCTGACTGACCCAGAGGGGATTATTGCAACGCGTACCAAGGTCTTGCAAATTCGTCCCTTGAACAAGGTGAAGGTAGCCGAAGAAAAACAAATGTGGCAGCTGATCAATCTTGGAATTCCCGTGCTTTTCTTGGGATTGATGGGTGGTTTGATTGGCTTGCTGCGGGTAAAACGATTTTCTCGAAAGGGATAAATCAAAAATCAGGAAGCTATTTTTAACTTTTTTATCACAATTGGGAAGCAGCCCCTCTGAATTAGCATTTTATTTATAAATTTACCTCACTAGAAAAAACTATACCACCCCTACGATATGAAATTTATTGT
>CAZPKI010000240.1:0-2365 GCA_964587015.1 uncultured Limnohabitans sp. | reverse complement strand
CTGCGTCGTATTTTCTTCCTGCTCTCTTTCTTGTCGTTCAAGCCAGCCAATTCCAAAGTGGCTCATTACCTGCGCAATTTGGCGCCCCATGTACCATTTGTTAATACCATTGGGATCCCCTGATTTCACGGTATAGCGCTCCTGCCCTGCAAGGGTAGCCGTCTGCAGGAATGCAAAAAATAGCAGGGTAAATCGCACCGAATTTTTCATGAGGAATTAATTGGTTTTTGGCGAAGACTTTTCAAAGTTGCTTTTCTTAGTCACTTAAATTCAGCTTAAATGCTAATTCAAACTCAAAAGCAGATGAGGCTACAAATTAAACAAAGAAACTGCCAAAAATAGGATAAATACCCCGAGCAGGAGAAGTACTTGCAAAAATCCAAGCCAAGAGAAAAGTAGCAGCGTCTTGCCCCAGCTCTTTCCAAAGAATCGCTTGAAGCTAATCAGGTAATATCCAATCCAAACGAGTGTAAGCAATTGAGCTAAGGTCTCAAGCCACCCTTGCTCTGTACTGAGTGCCACATAGTCTATTCCATATTGGATAAATAGAAAGAAAAACTGGCTGGTAGATTCGTATAAAATAAAAACAAGGTGATCGATGTACCAAAAGTGCTTTCTCCTGAAAAAAACTAATTTGGAAATTAGGGCCAATAAGGGCAAGGAAATTAGCAAGAGCTGTGGCAATCGTTTGAGCACTTCCTTACCTAATGCGCTCGTAAAGCTGGTAGTGTCCCCATATTTTTCCTTCAACTCATACACCTTCTCTAAAAATAGGAGCTCGAGCCCTGAAGCTCGCTGTTCTGGGGAAAGGGTTGCCTGATTTGCTTTAAATGCTTGAAAATTTTTAAACTCAGTTTGGATTAGTGTTCCATCGTCACTACTATCTGCTGCTGCCAATCCTTCATTCAGACCTTCAAAAAATCCGTGAGCTACTTCTTCAGAAGAAGATTGCTGAACCTGAACCTGGGATGCAACCGGGAAGGTGGAAGAAGGATCTTGGGAAGGCAAGGCCAAAAAATTGATCACTAAGAAATAAAAGGCAGAAGTAAACAGGTAAAATCGAACTGGGTTGACATAGGTCGTACGCTTTCCCTCCATGTAGGCTTGCGAAATCGCTCCAGGTTGGGAAAGCATGAGCCGAACGGAACGAAGAAATCGTCCATCGTAATTAAAAAATTCGCCAAAAAACACGAGCAAAACTTGTCCCACTGTCTGTTTCAAAGGGAGATTTTGCTGTCCACAACGGTGGCAAAAGTTTCCTAATAAAGGTTCTCCGCAGTTAAGACAAGTAGGACTGGATTGCTGGTTCATCAGTTCAAAAATACTAAAATTAAAAAGAGTTCATTCAATCTTTAGAAGTAGTTCCCAGTACCCAAGCTTCTAAAAATTTGCACAACCGCCTAGTTGGACTCGGCTGCTCGCCTCCATTTAGGTAAAACAGGGATGGATTAATTACACAAAACCCTATATTTAACTATTCTGCATTTAAGAAAATCTAAAATTTACCCCTTATGAAAACCTACCCAAGCATTTTCAATGATGTAATCGGCCCGGTCATGCGAGGCCCTTCGAGTTCGCATTGTGCTGCATCCATTCGAATTGGGCGGATGTGCCGCGACTTGATGGATGGGGATATTCAGGAGGTGTATGTGGAGTTTGACCCAAACGGCTCACTTGCCACTACGCACAAAGGGCAAGGTTCGGACATGGGATTGTTTGGCGGATTTTTGGGTTGGGAAGCCTACGAAGAGCGCCTTCCAGATTACCTGCGGGCCATTGAGGAAGCCGGTATCCAAATTAAAATCGATATCCATCCGATCGGGGCCACCCACCCGAATACTTACAAACTGACGCTGACCAATCCAAAAGAGTCCCGTGAAGTAACCGCCATTTCTACCGGCGGGGGCATGATTGAACTACTTGAAATCGATGGTGCCCAGGTCTCTATGGCGGGGGATTTTTACCAGACGCTAGTCTATGTAAAGACGGCAGGCAACCTTCCAGAATTTATTGAGAAGTCCATGCCCTGCGATGAAGTCGCGGTGCGCCAGGGCAAATCCACCTTTATCGAAATCAAGGCAAATGCCTTTTTGAATGATGAAATCTGCGCGGAACTTCTCCAAATGGAGGAGGTGCTGTTCATTAAAAAGATCAACCCGGTACTTCCGGTCATGTCTCGAAAAGACCTCGAAGTGCCCTTCATTACCTGCGAGGAAATGCTAGCGTTCAACCAGGACAAAAACCACGCCCTCTGGGAACTCGCAGTGGACTATGAAAGCATGCGCGGGAATATTTCGAGAGCGGAGGTTTTTGAAAAGATGCGGAGCATTGTACAGATCATGCAAAACTCCATCGATCTTGGATT
>CAZPKI010000239.1:0-2385 GCA_964587015.1 uncultured Limnohabitans sp. | reverse complement strand
ATACACCCCCCCATTCGTCTTGCTCATCACATACAGGCCATTCGCAGCATCTCTACCGAATTTTAGATCCACCCGATCGTGGCCCACGAGCTCCTGTAGAGACATTTCCTCGCCCTGATATCGAATCCCCCAGGTCTGTGTTACTGCATTCTCCTCGGCCAAATCAGCAAAAAATAGCCTACCCGAAGGCACATCGCCAAAGACAAACTTCCCCTTCAAGGGTCCGTCCGCTACCGTGTATCCACCGATGATGGCCACCGTCTCGTCGTGTTCCAATTGAATCTTGGGGTAGCTTATCCCAAATTTAGCATCGTCGTCAGCTAAGGGATACAAGCTGCGGAAACTCCCATAAGGGTTGATTACAAAAGTTCCCTCCCGTATCGGCCAGCCATAAAACTTCCCTGGCTCGATACGATTGATCTCCTCGATGCTGTGTTGCCCGATATCGGTGGCATGGAGCTGACCCTTTTCGTCCCAAAAAACCCGATTCGGGTTTCGAAATCCGTAAGCATATACCTCTTCCGCAAAGTCCTTTTTACCAAAAAACGGATTGCTGGTAGGTATTCCATACTTCCCATTTCCTCCTGTTTTCCCAAGAGGATCGATGCGCCAAATGCTGCTATACATTCCTTTGCCGCCATGATTGGATATTTCTGGGAATCCTTTTTCGGCCGTTCCTCCATCTCCATAGCCTATATACAAAAGCCCATAATCGGCAGAAGTTCCTTTTTTAGCCTGGGGATTGAAAGTCAATTCCTGCATGCCATGGGCCTGCGAGGAGTTGTTTACGCGCAGGATCTCTCGGCTACTTCCCTTAAATACCCTTGCCTGCGGGTCATCTGCCTTCCACTCGGTAAGGACCCACTGCATAAATACTTTTAGGCTATCCGTATAGCCTACATCTGCCTTGGCGGTACCGCCCGGCTCGGTATGTGAAGTGTAGAATAAGCCGTTTTTTTCAAATTCAGGATGAAAAGCAAAGCTTCCGAGTCCAGTGCCCCAACCCGGTTTGCTAACCATTTTGGGGCGCATTTTGAGCAGTGGAAGGTACAAAGCTGGCTTTTGGTCCACCAATTCATACAATCCTAGCCGTTGGTCGTTGATCATCAAGCGAGTGGTGCCTGGAATCGGCTCCATTTTTGTCATCTTGGCATACGGAAAGACAGAATCGGAAGGAGGCAACTGTGCAAAAAACTCCAGCTCCAGACGAATGCCTGAATCCTTTATTTTCTCTGGAATTAGGTTGGATGTGGTATCTCCAGAAATGGGGATAGGAACCGTCGAAAACGTGTGCAAATAACTCAATAAGGCATCAAGATCTCCTTCTGCTAGCTGTGCAAACCCCGGCATTTCAGTACGGTATTTCTCCAAAAGAGCCAGTGCGCGTGGATCCTTGTTTGCTATTGCCGCTGCAGGATTTTGGATAAAGGCACGGATCCAACTTGATTCCACCTGTCGGGTGAGTCCACTGAGGTTAGGCCCGATGGCATCTTGATCAAAGCGATGGCAGGAGGAACAGTGCTGCTCAAAAAGTTGCTTGCCTTTCGTGATCTGACTCGCCTCAGTAGAAATATCGGTTCCAAGCTCTTTTTTCTCAGGGCTGCAGGCAAAGACAAACGGCAATAGAAGTAAACAAAAGATGCTCAATTTATTCATAGAACTAAGATCTTATTTTTTAAATAAAAACCAAGCGGGTTAAAAAAAACCACATAGAAGGCACATAGAAAAAGGTGAAGCGATCTGAAAGCCAGTTTTAAACTTGACACTTGGGCATCAGATTATCCTTATGTAATTTTTAGTTCTTTCGAGGCGATAATTAAGGTCCCTACTTGAGGTAGAAGCGGACCACGATTTCTTTGCGTCTCTGCGCCTTTGCGAGAAGAAAAATAATAGGCTCGCCAAGTCGCAAAACCGCCAAGGAGCTCGGAAGCGAATTTGCTGTTCAATCCCATTTTTCTTCCTTCATTATTCTTCAATCGGCGTTCAACGTTCGACATTAGTTTAATTTCCGTATTTCGCCTGCCTACGGCAGGTAGACCTGCCCGCCGTAGGTAGGCTTGCCCGCCGCGGCGGGTATTTCTACTGTATTTCGTTTTGCCTATTTCACGGAGCGAAGCGGAGTCTATTTCAATCGTGTTTCCATTCTATTTCGCCTGCCCGCCGCGGCGGGTATCTCTACTTGGTACATTGTACTTGGTTCTTCGTACAATCATCCCAAATCTACAATCCTCACATGCGTCTTAATCAAGTTCGAGCTCGCCTTGGCCACAAGCTTGCCGGATTCCTTGCGGATTTCGGCTTCCCAATGGTTCAAGTTGGCTCCAGAACGAACCAGCCTTGCGCTCACTTCCAGTCGCTCGCCTACCTGTGCGGCAGACAAAAAAT
>CAZPKI010000238.1:0-2405 GCA_964587015.1 uncultured Limnohabitans sp. | reverse complement strand
GCTCGATCGCGATTCAACTGGGAGGTATTTCGATTATTGCTCCTAACCAGCAGGGAAACTTGAGTAGATTGGGCTTCCGGGCTCTATTTGCGGCTTCTCTAGCCTGTTTAATGACCGCTACGGTAGCTGGGATGCTGGTTTAAATTGTACAAAGTACCAAGTACGAAGTACAAAGTTCAATGTACCAAGTACTTGCTCAAATACGAATTACGAAGGACTAAGTACGGCATTAAAAAGACCTCTAGAACCGAGAGATTAGACGATAAACTGTACGAAGTACCAAGTACATAGTACCATGATTCTTTAGGACCGGAATTAAAGGCCTCAATAATTTTGAATTCTTATTTCAAGCTATTTCACGGAGCGGCCCGCCGCGTCGGGTATTTCCACTCTATTTCCATCGTATTTCTTACTTGGTACTTCGTACTTGGTACATTGTTCTTGGTACTTGGTACTCAATTCCCATACAACTTCTTACTTACCTCTTCGTACTTGTCGCCAGCAATCCATTGTGGTTTTTTGGACCAGTTGGCTATTTTTTGAGTGGATAGGATGTAGGACTTCCAGTACAGCTGTGCATAGTTTAAGTCAAAGCTCTCCACCTCATCTGCTGCCTTGTGGTAATATTTATTGATTTCATCGTCAAAAGCAGTGAAACCAAGCGTAAAGCTGGGTGCAGGGATACCCTTTCTCGCGAAATTTACATTATCCGAGCGGTCATACAATCCTTGCTCTGGTGATGGATCTGCTTTGGCAGTCAATCCAAATTCGGCTACTGCCTCTGAAATTAGGAAATCAGCAGAGGTTCTACCCAATCCAATTACCGTAATGATGGAGGTGTCGTTGTATCCTGCATTGTCAATGTTCAGGTTATAGACTATTTGATTCAATGGAATTAAAGGATTGTTTGCAAAATAGGCACTACCGAGCAAGCCTTTCTCCTCGGCAGTCCAAAGGGCAAAAATGATGGATCTTTTGGGAGGATTTTTGCCAAAGTATTTGGCAGCATTTAATACAGCTACGGTACCCACGGCATTGTCTCGTGCACCATTATAGATCGAATCACCAGTTTCATCTGGAGTGCCCACACCCACGTGATCGTAATGGGCGGAAAGCAGCACATATTCATTTCTCAGGACTGGATCAGTACCTTCGATGACTGCCAACACGTTTTTGCCATCGATTTTGGTGGTTACCTTTCCTTCAACAGCTACCTGAGCTCTGCCTAGGTTGGTACTTGTCAATTGATTTTTCAAGTCTTCCACCCAGAGGTAAGGAAGATTACTTGCTTCCCCTTGGTCGAGGCCAAGTTGAGAGCGATTTAAAAAGCCCGATACGAGCTGCCATGGAACAGATGGAACATTGAAACGCTCAATCAGGGCTACTGCGCCTGCTTCTTTGGCACGTAATGCCTTGGCTCTGCCTTCTGAGAAGAGCTGGTTGGGGCTAAATTTATTTGGAGCACCTACGTTGGTGATTAGAATTTTACCTTTTAAGTCTTTGCCGGCAAACTCTTCCACGGAACCAAAACCAATATCCACCACCTCGTAATTTCCTCTGAAGGAGCGACCATCGAGTACGAGTAGATTTTGCCCCTGAGAAAAGGAAAACTCACCTATCTGAACGGAGCCGCGCGTGGGCGGGGAAGACAAGGTGAAAGGAATGTCTTGGTAGTAGCCATTGGCTCCAGGTAGTGGTTTGGCTCCACCGATTTCCAGCGCTTGGGCAATGACGGTGTAGGCTAACTTTATTTCGGGACGCACCGGATCTCGACCCATCATTAGGTCAGAGGCGAGTGTATTAAACAAAGAATTGGCAAATTCTGAAGAAAAATTCTTATCGATGTCTTGCTTTTGTGCAAGCACGAAACTGTTGCAAACTAGTACAGCAACTAAACTCAAGAGGTATTTTTTCATGGGAAGGGAATTAGAACAACTAATGTAAGTCAAAAATTGAATGGGAAAACTACCCCAAGTCAAAATCCGCTCTTGACCAGCCCAGTTTTTCGACAATTGCTTGGAAATGTGGGGGTGGTGCACAGGTGAGTTGAACTGAGACATGGGTCAAGGGATGGATAAATTCCAACTTCCAAGAGTGCAGTAGCAGATTTTGAAGCCCAAAATGGGTTTCGAAATAGCTGTTTTGCTTGTTGTCTCCGTGCTTACGATCTCCCAATATATAGTGCCGGATATGGGCCATGTGCCTGCGTATTTGGTGCGTTCGGCCCGTGTGCAGCTCCACTTCGAGTAGGCTGTAACGGCTAGTGGGATACCTTCCGGTGGTATCGAAAGGTTGCTCTGTCTCCGCCAACACTTTGTAGCTGCTTTGGGCTTCTTGCAGTTTTCCGGACCGCTCGCTGGTAAGTGGGTGATCAATCAGTGCTTCTTTTTCCGCAGGAATACCTC
>CAZPKI010000237.1:0-2417 GCA_964587015.1 uncultured Limnohabitans sp. | reverse complement strand
TGCTGACCGAATGTCGGATTACCCGTGACCAGTCTTGCTTTTCCCAATTGCTGCTCGGTAAGGACCGGAAAAAAGCAAGATCTCGGATTAGTCCATGTTTGATTACCTCAGCATAGCCAGAACGTAACTCACGCTGGGGGAGGGTGTCGAGAAATGCAGGGGCGATTAGGACTATTTCAGGAAGTTGAAATACCCCTAGGTGGTTTTTAAATCCCATGAAGTCTATCCCCAGTTTCCCGCCAACGCTCGCATCTACCTGAGAAAGTAGGGTAGTAGGAATAGTCAAAAATGGAACCCCTCTTTTGTAGACGCTTGCACAAAATCCACCCATATCGCCAATCACTCCACCACCTAAATTGATGACGAGCGCCTGCCGATCGAGTACTGCTTCGGTCATTGCTGTCCAAATGATGGAGCATGTTTCCAGCGTTTTGTGCTGCTCCCCTGCAGGTACGGTAATGTGGAGTGCATCTGTAGGTAAGGCACCCTGAATCAAGGGCAGGCAATGCTCGCGGGTATTCACATCCGTAAGTACCACCACTTTGGAATAGCTTCGAGCTTGAAGCACCTCTGCGAGGGAATTTTGAATGTCAGTTGTGAAGAGTACGGTTTCCACAGCTCAAATTGGTCTAGGAGGTAAAGTTAGCAAGCTCCCCGCTAGCCAAGGGATAGCGAGGAAGGGGTGTTTTATTTTTTGATTGGCTCTACTTCCCGAAGTTGTCTTTCTTGACGCTTTACAGACTCTTCATGGATGCAGTAGAGCAATTCTTTCATGAATTTTTCGCTCAGTTGTTTTTTAACTCCCTTTTCAGTTCGGGAGTCCATCACCTCTTTCCATCGGTCCGATTGAAATACAGTCAGGTTGTGCTCCCGCTTGTGCGCTCCAATCTGATCAATTACAGAAAATCGTTCCTGCAAGATATCCAACAATTGGTCGTCCATGTGGTCTACTGCTCTTCGTAAATCAAACAGTTTCTCGTCCGGCTTCATGTTTTCCAAGGACTGCTTGAATTCAATCGAATCAATCATTTCCTTCAGGCGACTTGGAGTTACCTGCTGCTTGGCATCTGACCAAGCTTTGTCTGGATCGTGGTGGGTTTCAATCATCAAGCCATCCAGGCCGAAGTTCATGGCGCTTTGAGCTACTTCTAGCAATCCGTCTCTACGTCCTACAATGTGTGAAGGGTCGTTGATTACTTCCATTCCTGTCCACTCCCGCTTCAGATGAATCGGCATGGACCAGTTGGGCTTGTTGCGGTAGCGCTTGTCGTAAGCATCCGAAAATCCTCGGTGTATAGCCGCTAGCTTGGTGATGCCTACAGCATACATGCGTTCCAGAGCTCCCATCCAAAGTTCCAAGTCTGGATTCATCGGGTTTTTGATCATCACAGGAATGTCTACTCCGCGAAGGGCCTCGGCAATCTCTTGCACTGCAAATGGGTTCACCGTAGTACGCGCCCCAATCCATAAAATTTCGATCTTGTGCTTGAGGGCCATTTCCACGTGAGCAGCATTGCCCACTTCTACTGTAACTGGAATATGGAGTTCATCTCTTACAATCTCCATCCACTTCAAACCTTCTTCTCCTACGCCTTCAAACGATCCAGGTCGTGTGCGGGGCTTCCAAATTCCTGCTCGGAATACCTGGGGGATGATTTGATTTTCTTTCATCTCGGAACAGATTTGTGCAATCTGCTCAGGAGTTTCTGCAGAGCAGGGGCCTCCGATGATCATGGGGTTGCTTAGGCCAAGACCCCAGTCTTTGATTTGTTTGTGTGGCTTCATGGAATTGAAGGGTTTAAATAAAAAAAGCCCGACTCTTTCGAATCGGGCTTTGTGATGTTTATTTGTTTTTAGTTTTTGGCTAGACAATACACAGCTCCGATTCGATGGTTAGGTCGAAAGTAAAAGTAAAAGAAGCTAAACCAGATTACTGCTGTGATGAACATGCTGTAAATGTAAACTGCAATTTTTTAAAAGCAAAATTATTTTTATGCATTTCCATTATCATTTCTTCAATGGATAGGGGTGAACTTTTAAATAAATCCAATTGGAACGAATTGAAAGAATAGATTCAAAATAAAATTTTGCCCCTGTTTCTTAATCAGAAATAATAGTTTCCATTTATTTTTTTTCAAGTTATAGTCTACCGCAAATACCTGAAATGAGTAATATTTTTCGAATAACTTATCTCTCAAGTAGGAAAAAGTTGTTGTTAGCTGAACCCCAAAGGTAATTGTACCAAGATTTCTTTGAGGCGAAAAAACCAAGCTTTTTCCTAGGGTGAATTCCCAAACAAAACCCAAGCGACTCTGTTTTTCTACTATATTTGCCCCCATAAATGCGCGCTATGCCCGTCAAGCCCACTATTTCTTTTGAGAATTTGGAAGTAGCCTTTGCTTCCAAGAGTAATGCAG
>CAZPKI010000236.1:0-2441 GCA_964587015.1 uncultured Limnohabitans sp. | reverse complement strand
TAAATTTACCTCACTAGAAAAAACTATACCACCCCTACGATATGAAATTTATTGTTTCTTCCTCCGCCTTGCTCAAGCAGCTTTCTGCCATCAACGGTGTAGTGACCACCAATCCGGTGGTGCCTATTCTGGAAAACTTTCTTTTTGAAATCAAGGGATCTGTATTGACCATCACTGCTTCGGATCTGCAGACTTCCATGATGACAGAGCTTCAGGTGGAAGCCAAGGAAGACGGAAATATTGCCGTGCCAGCACGTATTTTGATTGAGACCTTGAAAAACTTGCCTGAGCAGCCGGTAACTTTCAGCATCGATCACGACACCTACGCGGTAGAGATCAGTTCAGACAATGGCCGCTACCGTCTCGCTGGTGAGAATGCCACCGACTTCCCAAAAATTCCAACAGTAAACAACGCCACCACGGTAGACATGTCTACTGAAGTGTTGTCTTCTGCCATTTCGAACACCATTTTTGCAACCTCTTCGGACGAACTTCGTCCTGCCATGACCGGGGTGTATATCAATTTGAGTCCTACCAACACCACCTTTGTAGCAACGGATGGACACCGTCTGGTACGTTACAGAAGGGTAGATATAGCATCCGCCAATGGCGCCAGCTTGATTATCCCGAGAAAAGCCTTGAACCTACTGAAGTCTACCTTGCCATCTGAGAATGTGCCAGTAACGGTGGAATTCAATCAGTCCAATGCTTACTTCAAGTTCAACAACATCAAGATGATCTGCCGTCTGATTGACGAGCGATTCCCAGATTACGAAAACGTAATTCCAGTAGAAAATCCAAACCGAATGAACATCGATCGGATGGAGTTATTGGGTTCTTTGCGTCGTATTGCTATCTATGCCAACAAGACTACCCACCAGGTAAGATTGAAGTTGACCGGAAGCGAGTTGATGATCTCTGCAGAAGATCTGGACTTCTCCAACGAAGCCAACGAGCGCTTGTCTTGCGACCACGAGGGCGAAGACATCGAGATCGGATTCAACGCCAAGTTCTTGGTAGAAATGTTGAACAACCTTTCTTGCAAGGAAGTAAGCTTGAAATTCTCCGCACCAAACCGTGCAGGTTTGATCTTGCCAGTGACTCAAGATGCCAACGAAGACATCTTGATGCTCGTGATGCCGGTGATGCTCAACAACTACGTGTAATACAAACCACCAGCCTTACAAAAAAGCCCGCCCCGAAATTCTTCGGGACGGGCTTTTTTATTCCACCTTTGAGGTCTTTCAGACCTCGAAGGTGTTCTGGGATTTCCGGTAATAATTTTGTTTTTCAATCCAGGGGTTGAAACCCTTGGGTAATTTGCATTCGCCCCGATGTGACTGGAATTCGAATTCCGATTTTATCCGGCTGAATCACCAAGAATAGGCGCCGAAAAATTAAAAACTTTTATTTCCAATTTGTTCCACTATTAGTTAACTTTAATTTTTAGGGGTAATGGAACGATACAGACAAATTATCTATTTCAAACACTACTTTTTTGACTTCTTCGAGCAGCAGACCGAAAAAGTGAAAGAGAAAATTGATCATGTGTTATTTGTCGTAACGGTTGCAAATAGAATTCCCCAGAAATTTTTCCAGCATTTGGAAGGAACGAATGGGCTATATGAGATTAGGGTAGAATTTCAAGGTAATATTTACCGTATTTTCTGTTGTTTTGACGAGGGTCAAGTTGTGATTTTGTTTAATGGGTTTCAGAAAAAAACCCAAAAGACACCTTCTGGAGAACTTGAAAAGGCGATTAAAATTAGGAACGAATATTTTGACGAGAAATTAAAGCAGAAGGAAAATGAAAGTAAAAGATCAAAAAAGTAAAACCATTACCAATTTTGACGAACATCTCGACAATCGCTATGGAAAAATTGGGACTTCTAAGCGGACTGAATTTGAAATAAAAGCCAAAGCATTTGCTATTGGCGAAGTAATCAAAGAAGAAAGACGTCTTGCATCGATGACCCAGGAGCAATTGGCCGAAAAGACAGGGACTAAAAAAAGTTTTATTTCAAGAATTGAAAATGGGCATAGCGACATCCAACTTTCAACACTGTATAAGTTGCTGGAGTACGGTCTTGGTCGCAAAATCACCCTGACCATAGAATAGGATTGGAAAGGAAGGCGATCGGGAAACACCTTTGCGCTCTCCTTTCGGGTCTTTAAGACCGCGAAGGGGTTTTATTTGAACCGCTAGGGCTTGAGCTGCTCGTGATTTGCAATCACGAGCCATTATCTTAGAATTTTCAATTCCCAACTAAAAATTAACCATCTCCCTCAATTCCCCAAGGGGCCACCTTCCTTTTTTGCATCTCGTAACATTTTGAGGTAGAGACCTTCTACCCGCTCCCTTGCCCAGGGAGTTTTGCGGAGAAACTTCAGGCTGGAGGCAATGCTGGGGTCGTGCGTAAAGCAGCGAATGGTGATGCGCT
>CAZPKI010000235.1:0-2453 GCA_964587015.1 uncultured Limnohabitans sp. | reverse complement strand
CCAGTTACAAGCAGTTTGATCCTGCACCTCGCTACCATGCCCGCGATGCCGCGATTATGCTGGCCTACGTCCACCAAGCGCGTACGCTATTAGGCTCTGCAACTCCTTCCTTTGAATCTTATTTCAATGCCAGTCAGGGCAAGTATGGATTGGTGCAGCTTTCCGAGCGCTTTGGGAAGGCCACCTTGCCAGAATACCATTTAGCGGATCTGGGTGTGGATCGGAAGAAAAACTTACTTAAACTGGACACCACCCGGGTGCTGCGTGAGCAGATTCAGCGGGCACTTGAAAATCAAGAGCAGGTACTCATTTTTCAAAATCGCCGGGGCTATGCGCCATTCATGCAATGTGAGGATTGTGGCTGGACGGGACAATGTGTACAATGCGACGTGAGTTTGACCTACCACCAATTTGCATCTGAACTCCGCTGCCACTACTGTGGCTACAAGGAAAAGATCCCTTCAGCCTGTCCAGCTTGTGGCAGCACGCAACTCAGCACGCAGGGCATGGGTACCGAGCAAATCGAAGAATCCTTGGCCTTGCTTTTCCCCGAAGCACGAATGGGTAGAATGGATTTGGATACCACCAGATCCAAGTATGGCTACCAACGGGTCCTAGATGAATTTGCCGCAGGCCAAATCGATATCCTGGTAGGCACCCAAATGATTACCAAAGGCCTTGATTTTGGGCGAGTGACGGTAGTGGGCATTTGGGATGGGGACCGAATTTTGAATTTTCCTGATTTTCGATCGGGTGAACGGGCCTTTCAACAGATTACCCAAGTGGCAGGTAGGGCAGGTCGCAGAGCGGCCCAAGGTCATGTGGTGATCCAAACGCGTAATCCAGAGACCGAACTCTACAAAAACGTAATTCAAGGGGATTATGCCGATTTTTATGAGCAAGAGTTGAAAGATCGCAAGGCTTTTTACTATCCCCCTTTTGTCAAGCTAGTCAAGATCACCACGCGACATGCGGTCTATGGGACGGCAGAGAAGGCAGCCCATGCATTGCATCGGGAAATGGCAAATCTACCCCTCAAAAAAATAGTGCTGGGTCCAGAAAAGGGAAGTATTGCCCGGATCAAAAATCTCTATCAGCTGGAGTCCTTGATCAAGTTGGACCGACAAGGCGACACCCAATCTGTATTTAAGGAGCGCTTGTCCAAAATTTTGGAAGACCTGCAAGCCCTCCCAGAGTTTCGTTCGGTGCGCTGGATCGTGGATGTAGATCCGAATTGAGGATAATTTTTTTAGAAGTTTGTAGCGTTTCTTTTCTTGATTCCGTTTAACACAAAGAATGAATGCTTAACCCCGAGTGACTATCGAGTAATCCTAACCAAAAGAGTTGAATTTGACCGACCAAGAGCTAATTGAAGGGTGCAAGCGTCGTTCAAAGCTGCACGAGGAGTATTTTTTTAAAAAATACTACGGCTTCGTCATGGGTATTGGTAGGTCCTATGTTAAAAGTGAAGACTTGGCTCAGGAGATTACGCAAGACACTTTTCTCAAGTTTTTTGATTCAGTAGAAAAGCTAGAACAAAACCCGGTGATTATCCCTTGGCTGCGAAGGATTGCAGTCAATACAGCCATCGACTACTACCGGAAAAATCAAAAGTTCAGGTTTCACGAAGAGGCGGACGGAAATAGGTTACTGGTAGAGCAGGAGAATGCGATGGAGCAATTGGGCTACCAAGAAATCATCGCCCTTCTGCAGCAGCTATCCGATGACCAGCAACTGATCTTTAACCTCTACGAAGTGGAGGGCTACAGTCACAAAGAGATTGCCGAGAAGCTTTCCATTTCCGAAAGTTCCTCTCGGGTGTACCTCACTCGGGCCAAGCACAAACTTCGACAACTCATTCACCTTCATTACAGCGTCTATGCAGGAAGATAAGTGGAGTACACAATTAGGAGAGCGCCTGCGCAAATTGCAGGAAGAAGCTCCACAACCTTACCTCCCGGGAGCCTGGGAGGCCTTTGAAGTACGTCGAAATCAAAAACGTGGTATCCCACCCATTTGGTGGTGGTCAGGTGGGATCGCTGCCTCACTCGCCTTGATGCTGTTCTTTGGTCTGCAGTGGACAGGGGAAAATCAAAAGAATCAAGTGGCTGTGGAATCGCAAACCATCCAAGAAATAGCACCTAACCAATCTGAGGAAAGTCAAAGCAATCCCGAATCAAAGGGTAGGGAGGAAGTTCCGAAAGTCTTGTCTGAGCAAACTTCGGAGAAAAGTAGCCGTACTGGTACAAATCCTTTACAAGCCGCCCGACAAGAATCTCCTCGTTTGTTGGAGTGGAATCTAGGGGCGCAAAAAGCCCTTATTTCCTTGGTTGAATCCGCTCCCGAAAAGATAGTGGATACAAACTCGCAGCAGGCACAGGCGCTTGGTTCTACAGCTCAAGTAGCGTCATCCAATGCCAGCCTTGAGTCCAGCCTTAAGGAAGAAAAAAACT
>CAZPKI010000234.1:0-2468 GCA_964587015.1 uncultured Limnohabitans sp. | reverse complement strand
ACCTGTGCGCTGGCGTCCTTCATGGTGCGGAAGGCATCTGCATTGTAAAGCGTGGTATCTCTTTTTTGAGCGCCTGCCGCTCGGCTAGCCGCTACCACTACCTCGGATAGGGCCTGTTCTTCTTCACGGATCGATAGTGTGCCGAGTTGCAGGTCCGATTGGATTTCTAAAGTTCGAAATAGCGTCTGGTAGCCCAAGTACTGTACCTTGAATAGGTAGATTCCTTCTTTGATGGAGGTGATTTCAAACTGCCCATCGACTTCCGAAATGGTGCCGGCCACTTGGGTAGAATCTGACAGGCGAAGGAGTAGGATGTTGGCGTAAGAAATGGGTTGGGATTTGCCTGCCTCAAGTAGGGTACCCTTGAGACTGTAGGTTTGGGCTTGAAGGCTAAGCACTCCAAAAAGTAAGGCAATTGAAAGAAAAATAGATTTCATAGTTGGCGTAGTACAAAAGAGCAATCGGTAATCTCGCGATCTGCTACTTCTCTTTACAAATAAACAGGTTCAAAGGTTTAAAATCTAGTTGTATTGGCTGAGCGGTTGATTTTTCGGTTTAACGAGCAATACGACCCTTTTTCGAATTTTCACCCTTGTTTTGAGGCCTATTTTTCTCTTTTCCGACAATTACTGTCTCAAAATATGTTTATTTTAAAAACAAAATAATGTTTATTAAAGTAACATTACTACTTTAGCACCTGTAAACGATACGCACATGAACGAAGCAGCTTCCATTCGCATTACGACCAAGGCCCTGAATTCAGGCAATTGCCAGGTCAAATTTTTTATTGAAGACGAAAAAAATCCCCAATACGGGTACTTGTTGATGCATGAGACCAAGTCCATAGGGGATATCCTCGAAGAGATCAAGGTTCGTTTGGCCCGCAGAAGGGAAGCCTTGCTGCAGGCCAATCCATTTTTATCCATTGCTCCGAGTCAAGACGATCACCATTTTTACCTCTTTTCCGCATGAGTTACTTAGCCGCTAACCTTCGCTTTTTAAGAAAGCTGAAAAACCTGACTCAGACCGAACTGGCTGAGCAGTTGGATGTGCAGCGCACGATGATATCCGCTTACGAGGATGGGCGCTCTGAACCCAAACTATCCACTTTACTTACGCTGTGCAACCTACTGGGGGTGGGAGTAGAGGAGTTCTTGTCACACGACATCGAATCCAAAGGGAGGATGGCACTCCAGCCCCGAAACCTACAGGTGTTGACGATTGCAACGGACAATTCAGATCGGGAGAACATAACCTGGGTTGGCCAGAAGGCTTCCGCAGGCTACCTCAATGGTTTTGCCGATCCGGAGTTTATGGAGACGCTGCCGCAGTTTCATTTGCCTAACCTTTCTCGGCAGGCGACCTACCGAGCCTTTGAATTGGCAGGAGACTCCATGTTGCCCTTAATTTCAGGTACCATTGTCATTGGCACTTATGTGGACCAGCTCCAAGACATCAAGAGTGGGAGAACTTACGTGTTGGTTACCCAAACCGAAGGGGTGGTCTACAAACGAGTATTCAACTACCTAGCAGAAAACGGCAAGCTATTTTTAGTATCCGACAACGAGGTCTACAAGCCCTACGAAGTTCGTGCCGAGGATGTATTGGAAGTATGGGAAGCCAAAGCCTTTATCAGTACGGATTTTCCCAATCCTGGAGATAAAAAGAAACCACTGAACCTGGATGATTTAGGAGAGATGATCCGGGATATTCATGCGGATTTGAAGCGGATCACCGGCTAACGAAGTAGTAATTCGAGTTCATTATGGGATAAACCTTGCTCTAGGAAACTTAATTCGCCTCGAGCAATCGATCAAAGCCAGCCTTAATCTTGCCTACGGCATCTACAGAAGCATGGCTGTTGATCACGCCTTTGCCCAGTTCGTGCCAAAAGCCATCCCCACATTCGATATAAGCCCCACGTTTATTTCCGGGGGTTTCTTTGGCTTGTTCGTAACGGTAGTCGGGCATGAAAACGAATTTCATTAAGGAGATGGCACCTTCCCAGGAAATGTTTTTGGAAACTTCCTCGCGGACAACCACTGCCTCTCTGTTCGAGAAGTGGATGGTAAGGCTGAGATCACTGATTTGCTCTCGCTCTACTTTTCTGTACTGAACTGTCAAAGGAGCTTCTTTCTTTTCTAGCTCGTAAATGGCCTGAATTAGATCCTGAGCCATCATCTGCCATTCTTCCTGGTTGGCAGGGATCTTCAGTCCTCCGCTTTTGGTTCCTTCCATGAGAGTCAAGGTAATCCCTCCCTCGTCAATGGATTTTTTGGTCCAATGGGTAGCCTGCAAGAGTTGCTTCACTGGCCCAATCCACACCGAAGGCACATTTCCTTGGTAGCGGTAATCATCTTCCAAACTAAAGCCCTCGTCAAAAATCTCCTGTTCTGTGAGTTCCTCTCGATCGGTGTAATGCAGGTCAAGCTGTGCACTGAAGCTGCCCTTGGACCAATCTAGAGCAA
>CAZPKI010000233.1:0-2475 GCA_964587015.1 uncultured Limnohabitans sp. | reverse complement strand
AGGCGGTTGAAAAAGCAGGTGTAAAAAATACGGTCTGGTACAATTACCGTCGAGTGCCTGCGGTTACCCTAGCCAAAAACATCGTTTCCTCTGGTAAGCTGGGCAAAATTTTCCATTACCGAGCCAACTTCCTTCAAGATTGGACCATTAACCCGGACTTGCCACAAGGGGGAGATGGAACCTGGAGATTGGATGTAGAATCAGCGGGCTCTGGAGTAACTGGTGATTTGCTAGCACATTGCATCGATACCGCCATGTGGATCAATGGGGGCATCAAGGATGTCTCTGCGATGACGGAGACCTTTGTAAAGGAGCGTGTGCATTCGGACACGGGCAAAAAGCAGGCTGTTGGAATTGACGACGCTTGTATTTTTCATTGTCACTTTGAAAACGGTTCCCTTGGGCTTTTTGAAGCCACGCGCTATGCACGTGGACACAAGGCCTTGTACACCCTCGAGATCAATGGGGAGCATGCCTCCATCCGTTGGGACCTGCATGACCTGACCCGTTTGGAATATTTTGATCACAGCGACGAAGGCAAGGTTCGCGGCTGGCGATCCATTCACGTAACGGATGGGGACCACCCTTACATGCACCGCTGGTGGATCCCGGGAACCTCCATTGGCTACGAGCATTCCTTTATCCACCAAGTGGCTGATTTCTTCCACAGTTTGGAAACTGGTGAAGCCTGTCACCCTACCTTCCGTGATGCCTTTGAAACGCAGAAAGTGTGTGAGGCAGTACTCGACTCAGCACGCGATCGAGCCTGGAAAGACACCGGGGTGGAGTGGGTAGAGAAGGTGTGAAGCTAACATGAATTCAATCCTTTTTTAATAAAAAAACTCCTGGTGGATGAGAATCCTGCAGGAGTTTTTTGTTATTAAAAAATTGTAAAACAGGAAGATTTTTTGATTGAAGATTAAAAAAGGTTTTCCAGATTGAGTAAAGGAACAAGTCTGTTGAGCAAAAAAAAACTCCTACCTAGATTTGGATTGGAAGGCGAAGACTTGGCTAGGGTAGGTTGCCATTTGCATCGACACTAAACTTCCATTTCTCTAGGTAACAGTCATTCGAAACATTGGCTGTAGTACATTTCTGCTGGAGGCCTTCTATGGTTAGAACCCCATCACTCAGGCTGATTTTTTCTCCGTATTCGTTAAAAAACCCACCATAGGTTTTTTGCCAGACAACTTCTCCTTTTTCATCTGTTCTGATAAGCAGGATGTCATAGTTACCTGCTCCAAAGGAACTTGTAGAGCCAAGAAGGAAGTAGCCACCATCGGAGATGGGAAGTACTGCACTTGCTTTGTCATAGCTAGTTCCTCCATAGGTTTTTTGAAGTTGAATTGCCCCTTCCTTAGTTAAAACAGTAAGTTGGAAATCACAGGAGGTTTCGGTCTCACAATTAATGGTTTGGAGGGTTACTTTTTCTGTAATTCCTTCCCGGGCTTTTACGGAGTTGGGAGAAGCTAACCAAAAAGTAGCGAGAGAAATCAAGGTGAAGGATGCGAACATAAAGAGAATTTTAGGGTGATTTTTTTTAGAAAAAAAGAGGGAGCTAGAGGCAACTAATTTTGATTTCTTGGGAGGAGTTGGTGCTGATTGCTGCCGATTTAATGTTGCCTCCTGTAGCTCCAGTGCGAGTAGGTCAACCAATTTGCCCAAGGTATAGGCACTTGGTGCCACCTCTCCTTTTTCAATCCGTTGGATGGTGCGAAGTGTTACCCCACAGCGCAATGCGAGATCAGACTGGGTCCAATTCAGGTTTTTTCTACCGGTTTTAACTTTTTCAGCTAGGGTCATCCCTCAAAAATGGCTGGAATAATGATTGAAAAAAAGAGTGGGGCTATGACATCTATGCGACATTTACCCAGTGGGCATTTGGGAGATCCAGTAAGGCAACAAAAAAACTCCTACCTAGAATTCAACCAGGTAGGAGTTTTAGGAGATAAACCTATTTATCGGTATAGCTTAAAACTGGTTTTTAAACTGCTCCATTTTTTGATCTACCTGGGTATCTACCATAAAGGAAACCGCAGTAGTTTCCCAAGCTAGGGTTACTTGCGCTACCTTGTTGTTGCCAGCAGAAATGTGGTACTGAAGACGCTCTGTAGCGCCTACAGTTGCAGGTGTTGCCTTCACAGCTACTGCATCATCTGCAGCAAGTGCTGCCTCATCGATCTTATTGTCTTTCATGTAGCTGTAGATGCTCTCTGCTTTTTTGTTGAGGTGGATGGTCCACTCGCCAGAAGCTGCAGGAGTTACAAAAATAGAATACTTACCAGCTGCCAAATTCTTACCACCTACGTTTACCGCAGTGCTGAATTCGATGATGGTCTGGCCATTGGCACCAGCTCTCCAGCTTTCGCCATACTTGATGATTCCGCCAAATACTTTTCTGCCTTTCACTGCAGGAGAAGAGTAGTCGATGCTGATTTTGGTGAAGCCTACCACTTGACTTACATGTGCTGCAGG
>CAZPKI010000232.1:0-2494 GCA_964587015.1 uncultured Limnohabitans sp. | reverse complement strand
CCCACGCGGTTTACGCCGAGGCAGTAGGAAAGGTTTTCGATGGCACGGGCTGGGAGTAGGGCATCCCAGGCAGAAATGCGGGCTGCAGGCCAGGAGGCTACATAAAAAAGAAGGTCGTAGGCCGCATTTCCACTATTCCAGCGGTTGCGAGCCCATACAGGGAAGCGGAGGTCGTAGCAGATTTGTGGGCAGATTTTCCAGCCCTTTAGCGAGAAAATGGGAAGCTGCTCGCCTGGAGCAAAGCTATCATCTTCATTTGCCATGCGGAAAAGGTGGCGCTTGTCGTAGGATTGGGTGTTTCCGTCTGGTTCTACCCAGAGCAGGCGGTTGTAATAATTTCCTCCTTCGGAAATGATGACTGTGCCTGTGATCACGCTTCCCATCTGACCAGCCAGTTGCTTCATCCACTTGTGCACCTGCAGGTTCATTGGCTCTGCCAAGGTGACGGAATTCATAGAAAAACCCGTAGGAAACATTTCTGGAAGGACGATTAGGTCGCAGCTATTTTTTAAAGACCAGATTTTCTCCTCCAGCATGGCAAGGTTGGCTGTCTTGTCCTGCCAATGCAGGTCTGTTTGCACGAGTGCTACGCGGAGGTCTGGGTTTTGTGCCATCATTTAAGCGGGTAGATCATCCGGTAGTCGGTGGACACCTTGCCTTTGCTCACATCGATCAGTTTGGACTGAATCAAACGCTTTTTCAATCCTTTCAAGTAGTCTACAAATAGAATTCCTTCCAGGTGGTCGTATTCGTGTTGGATCACACGGGCGGTCATGCCGCTAAACTCTTCCTCTTTCAGGTTCCAGTTTTCGTCGTAGTATTCCAGGGTCAATTTTTCGGGGCGGATGATTTCTGCGCGCACGTCTGGGATGCTGAGGCAGCCCTCTTCAAAGCCAAAATTATCCCCATACTCGTCCAGCAGGATTGGGTTGATAAACACGCGGCGGATGCCTTTTTCTTCCTCGTCTTCGTCCAGCATCAGGGAGCTATCGATGACAAACAAGCGTACGCCCTGGTTGATCTGGGGAGCTGCAAGACCTACGCCGTGCGCATGATCCATGGTGGCATACATGTCTTGGATCAACTGGTTGAGGTCGCTTCCTTCCGGTAGTTCTTCTGCTTCCTTTTTTAATACTGGGTTGCCGTAAGCGACGATAGGGTAAATCATTGTCTTTCTAGATAGGACTGCAAGATAATGGCGGCGGAAACCTTGTCCAAGTTCCCCGCCTTTTCTCTGCGGTCTTTTTTCTTGCTTCCCATGGCGATCATTGTTTGCATGGCCATTTTGGAAGTATAGCGTTCGTCGATGAGCACTACTTTTTGTGCGGGAAAGGCCAGTTCAAGCTTCTCTTTCAAGGCAAGCACCAGCGGGGTCATTTCATTGGGCTGCCCATTGAGGCGGGTCGGGTGTCCGAGAACCAATACTTCTACGGCTTCTTTGACGCAGTAGGCTTGGAGGTAGGGGATCAACTTGGAAGTCTCAATAGTTTCCAGCGGATTGCAGGTGATCTTTAGGGGATCTGTAACTGCCAAGCCGGTGCGTTTGGTACCCAGGTCTATTGCTAGTACTCTGGGCATCAGTTGGTTTGAATTTGTTTGCGAATTTTCCGCAGGGCTTCTTTTTCCAGCTCTACCGCTTTCGGGAAGAGGAGTTCATCTTCGATTTTTGCATGGATGGACAGCTCTTTCTCGAAAGTTTGAAGTTCGTGGTAGAGTACCTTCATGGTCAAGGGGGCATCTGCTGTCAATTCGTAGTTGTTTGTCAGTTTGCGTATCCCTTCCATCTCATCGTCGTGAATCTCGTGGTGCTCTGCCAGGTAGTGGATGGGATCTTGCTCGAGGATGGTTAGCGCATCTCGGGTGCTAAACTCCCCTGCCTCAATGCTTTGCAACAGGTCGATCCGATTGAATAAACGGCTTTCCTCTTCGTGGATGTGGTGGATAAAGTCTTCTACAAACAGTGGGAATAAGATTCTAAGATCTCCAAGTAGCAGTTCGTAGCCTGGCTCCGGAGAGATGCCAGAAATCAAGTTGGATAAAAATGGAAGTTCCTGCCGGACAAAGTAGTAGTGCTTCTTTTTGAGGTAAGCGACCAGCAGTTCGATGGGATTGAGGTACAGTTCCTCCAGGCTGGGGTCTTTTTGCATGGCCCAACTCTCGAGTTGTGCGATTAGCTGTCGAGGATTGACCTTATGCTTGTGGCAAACTTTTTCCAGCGAGTCACTGGGGTACTGGTAAAAACTAATGCCAAAGTAGTGCAGGACGGCAGCGAAAACATAGTTTTCGGAGACTAATTCCCCTACTGATGTTTTTTCGAATGACTTCTTTAACTGCATAGCACAAAAATAATTTTTTTTGAACTAAAAAAGGGAAATAAATTTATGATTATCCGCATTCTTTCAAGTCTTTAGAAATGGGAATTTATTCCTGCGGATAATCGTCGACGGACGACAGTCCACGGTTCACGGCCCACTCAATTGAACCTCAAACGTTA
>CAZPKI010000231.1:0-2510 GCA_964587015.1 uncultured Limnohabitans sp. | reverse complement strand
GACGTTTGGAGAATGCAGTTTGGTTTGAGATATATCTTCAACTAAGCTTTAATCTTGATTCTTTGAAAGCGCCCCGAACTTCGGGGCGCTTTTTTTGTTATCCATTTGGAACTGTCCATCGCCTTTATTTTTGGGTTTTAAGGGAATATCCCTTCTATTTTCCATTGATGGTGAGGATTTGCCATCCTTATGTTTTCTAAAGAACTGCAAGAAAACTAAGGTATATTTGTATTTCATTGGAGAAAAACTCTCCTTGTTATCCTTGCTGTATGTTATACTTTAAGCAATTTCTGCATTCTCAAAGTAGCGAGTGGGTCGTCTTTATCCACGGCGCAGGAGGGAGCTCTGCGGTATGGCACAAGCAGCTGCGTGATTTTCAGAAAGATTTTAACTTGTTGTTGATCGACCTTCGCGGTCATGGTAAATCAGCAGACATGCCTGAAGCAATCTGGAAGCAGCACTATACATTCGAGGCAGTTACCAAAGACATCTTAGAGGTATTGGATCACCTCAAGCTTCCACCAGCACATTTTATGGGAGTTTCTTTAGGTACAATCTTGGCAAGACAGCTTGCAGAGATGGCTCCTTCACGGGTCAAATCCCTCGTAATGGCTGGAGCTGTGACTCGGTTAACCGTGCAAAGTAGATTATTGGTCTTTCTTGGGAACACTTTCAAGCAAATCATACCCTACATGTGGTTGTATCGACTTTTTGCTTTCGTGATCATGCCTCGAAAGCAGCATGCTGAGTCACGTAACCTCTTCATTCATGAGGCTCAAAAACTTTGTCAAAAGGAGTTTATTCGCTGGTTTAAATTAACCAAGGACATCAATCCACTGCTGCGGTATTTCAAGGAAAAAGACCTTGGAATTCCCACCCTCTACGTGATGGGGGATCAGGATGTGATGTTTTTGGAGCCAGTCAAAAATTTAATCCGTGCACACAAAAATTCGATTCTTCGTATTTTGGATACCTGTGGGCATGTCGTTAACGTAGAAAAACCAGAGGAGTTCAACCAACTTTCACTGGACTTTATAAAAAACCAACAGTAACTGCCTATTATTCCAATGAAAAAACAAACCAAAATCTTTCTAGTGCTTGGCATTATTTTGCTACTGGCAATAGCTTATTTTTATCCAAGACTCGGTACGCAAGTGGATGGTGAAGGTGCTGCACCTTCCGGCCAAAAAGGTGGGGGCAATGGAGAGCCTTTAGTGGTGAATGTAATTCAACTAAAAAAGGAGACGTTGAATAACCAGCTCCAAGTTTCCGGGACCATTTTGCCGAATGAATCGGTAGATATCAAGCCCGAGATTAGCGGTTTGGTCACCAAAGTGAATTTTAAAGAAGGGCAATATGTGACCAAGGGAACCCCCTTAGTCTATCTCAATGACAATGAACTTCAAGCGCAGTACCAACGCTTACAGTACACCCAAAAATTAGTTCAGACGCAGGAGTCGAGGCAGAAGCAGCTATTAGCCAGAGAGGCGATTAGCCAGGAGGAATACGATATTGTACTCAATCAGTACAATACTGCCCTTTCTGACATCAAGCTGGTGCAGGCTCAGCTGGAGAAAACGGTGATTCGTGCGCCCTTCAATGGGAAACTGGGACTTCGGCAAGTTTCCGAAGGAGCAGTCATTAATGCGGCAAACATCATAGTAAGTATAGTCAACATCGACCCAATTAAATTGGAGTTTTCCATCCCTGAACGCTATGCGGGAATGGTAACTGAAGGGTCTCCTATATTTTTTAGTAGTGAATCCTCTAAAGAAGAGGAGGAAGGAAAAGTATATGCCTTTGAGCCCCAGATCGATGCAGCTACGCGTACCATCAAACTGAGAGCACAAAGCCCCAACAAAAGTGGCAAATACCTACCTGGGATGTTTGTGAAAATCCGTTTTGTGTTGGATGTAAAAGAAGATGCACTGTTGGTTCCAGCTGAAGCTGTAATTCCTGAATTATCTGGCTACAAGGTGTTTGTGGTAGGTGCGGATGGAAATGCAGAACAGCGGATGATTGAAATCGGTACGCGAACAGATACGCAAGTTCAAGTAATCTCTGGCTTGAAAGAGGGGGATTTGGTGCTCACTACCGGTGTGATGCAAGTAAGACAGGGCATGCCTGTCAAGCCTACAACCATTAACTAAGCGATCTCATGGCTAGTCTTTCAAGTATAAGTATCAAAAGGCCTGTTTTGGCTATTGTGATGTCCCTGACCATCCTGCTTTTTGGGGGGATTGGTATATCGCTTTTGGGAGTACGGGAATATCCCTCAGTAGACCCTCCAGTCATCAATGTGAGTACTTCCTATGTAGGAGCTAATGCGGATGTGATCCTCGCACAAATCACAGAACCTTTGGAAGAACAAATCAATGGAATCCAAGGAATCAAATCGCTAACCTCTACGAGTGCAGATGGGCGAAGCAATATTACGGTAGAGTTTGAAGTAGGAGCAGACTTGGAAGCTGCCGCAAATGATGTGCGAGATAAGGTTTCTGGAGCGCAGC
>CAZPKI010000230.1:0-2519 GCA_964587015.1 uncultured Limnohabitans sp. | reverse complement strand
CCCTGCGCTAGAAAGAATTCTTCCAGTTCGGGCAAGGTTAATTTACGGATGTCTTTTTTCTGAAGTTCCACGGTACAAAGGTAGGAATTGAATTTGGGAAAGCAGACAGGAATGGGGGATGGCGTTCAAAATTAACGGGGCGTTGCAATCTGTTTAAATTGCGAGTTTCCTTCTTCCTTTTCTTGGAAAAAGAAGGGGATTCAAGAACATATCCCTTATTTTTGTAGGGAAAATTCTAACCCCTTCTTATGCGCCAATCTTGGTGGAAATTTCTGACTGTAGGGCTATTGATGTACACGCTCATTGGCGGGCTGCTGCTAGAGGCTCCTCGTCTTCCAATCTTGAATGAGACTATCCGTGCGCTACATTTTCATGTGACCATGTGGTTTGGGATGATTTTAATGCTTGTCGTGGCTGCATGGCATAGCGTGAAGTATTTGAGAAGCAATGACTTGAAGCACGATGACATGGCTTTGGAGTTTACCAATGCGGCGATTTTGTTTGGTGTATTGGGTATCGCAACGGGCATGCTTTGGGCCAAGTTTACCTGGGGAGATTATTGGAGTGGGGATCCCAAGCAGAATGCTTCTGCTATCGGTTTGCTCATGTATTTCGCCTATTTAATTTTGAGAGGCAGTCTTTCAGATGGGCAGCAGCGCGGGAGAATTGCTGCGGTGTATAATCTTTTTGCTTTTGCGGCCTTCATTCCCTTGATATTTGTATTGCCCAGACTTACGGATAGTTTGCACCCAGGAAATGGGGGCAATCCAGGCTTCAATGCCTACGATTTGGACTCCAAACTCCGACTGGTTTTTTATCCGGCGATTATCGCTTGGACACTTTTGGGAACTTGGATCGCAACTGTTCGTGTTCGTATCCGTAGGCTAGAGCGAGAAGTGGAGGAAAATCTTGTAAATGATTAATCGATGAAAAAAATAGTTGTATTCCTATTGGTACTTTTTTCTTTTGCCGCACAGGCTCAAGAGAAGATCGCCGTTACGGCTGCTGATTACAGCAACAATGAAGTGGAGATGGCGGATGTCATGCGAAGTGAAGGGAAAATATATGTGTTGGTAGGAATCATTGTGTTGATTTTCATTGGCTTGTTAATCTATGTAATTCAAACAGATCGTCGGGTTTCTAAGTTGGAAAAAGTAGGACAAACTAAATAGGGATTTGGGATGAAGAAGGGACATTTAATTGCCTTAGGAATTATTGCTGTAGCCATTGCAATCATCCTCAGCTCGATTGGAGATGCGAGTAGTTACGAGAGTTTCACCACTGCCTTGGAAATGAAGCAGGATGGAGAGGATAAGGCGATCCATGTGGTGGGTAAGTTAAAAAAAGATGCCGTAGGTGAAGTTTCAGGAATCGAAGTACGCGAGGATAAAACTTCCTTTACCTTTCTTTTGGTAGACAACGAAGGCACTGAGCAAAAAGTGTTTTACAACCAGCCCGTACCTGCAGATTTTCATCGATCTGAGCAAGTAGTGGTCATCGGAAGTTACAGAGATAAGGAAATCTTTGTGGCAGAAAAGATCCTAATGAAGTGTCCTTCCAAGTACCAAGAAACGGATGTGCAAGCTGCGGGCATCTGATGGTAAATTCTACTCCAAGTAAAATCGTATGATAAATACCTTTGTGGGCAATTTTGGTCACCTGACTACCTTGGTGGCCTTCGTGAGTGCCCTGATTACCGCTTTTGCGTACAGTCAATACTTTAGTGCCAACGAACTGGAAAAAGCCAGTTGGCAAAGATTTAGTCGCGTGAGTTTTTACATCCATGCGCTATCGACCAGCTTGATTGCCGTATCCTTGTTTGAAATCATCTACAATCAACGGTACGAGTATTTTTACGCCTACTCTCATAGTTCCAAAGCTTTGCCTGTTCATTACATGATTTCCAGTTTCTGGGAAGGTCAGGAAGGAGCATTTATCCTTTGGGCTTTTTGGAATGTGGTGCTTGGCTTGATCTTGGTACACACCAACAAGTTCTGGGAAGCCCCTGTGATGGTGGTTTTCTCCTTGGTACAGGCCTTCCTGATTTCCATGATTTTGGGGGTAGTGGTTGGAGATCTTAAGATTGGAAGTTCCCCCTTTATTCTACTTCGAGACGCTACGCAGGCACCAATTTTTGATTTAAATCCGGACTTTGTTCCAGAAGATGGTACGGGCCTCAATCCGCTCTTGCAGAATATTTGGATGGTGATTCACCCACCCACCTTGTTTTTGGGCTATGCTTCTACCCTGGTTCCCTTTGCATTTTTAATTGGTGGCCTAGTCACCAAAAAGTATGCAGAATGGATCCGTCCAGCCTTGCCATGGGCGATTTTCTCGGCCATGATTTTGGGGATGGGAATTATCATGGGTGCTTATTGGGCCTATGTCACCTTAAATTTTGGGGGCTATTGGAACTGGGATCCAGTGGAAAATGCAGTTTATGTGCCCTGGCTGATTTTGGTGGCGTCTATCCATACCATGATTACGTTTAAGAAAAGTGCCACTGCCTTGAAGACCTC
>CAZPKI010000229.1:1334-2551 GCA_964587015.1 uncultured Limnohabitans sp. | reverse complement strand
ATTATTTCCTATGAAAAGCCCAAAAATAGTCCCTTTGTTTAATTAATTGAGGGAAGATTGGTGTGAAAAGTGAAAGATAATTTGAGGAGAAGGGATTAGCCGGGTTCTTCAGCTTTCTTGTTTAGCGCCCATTTCATCAGTGGGGCGGCAGTCATAGAAGTCACTAAGGCCATGACGACTAGGGCAACGAATATTTTCTCGTTAATTAATCCATTTTCTAGAGCAATCAAGCCCAGGATAATTTCCATTGCTCCTCGAGCATTCATTCCAAAACCTACGGCTAAGGCATCTTTAAGGGTATATCCAGAGCGAAATGCGCCGTATCCACTTCCAATGATCTTGCCAGCAAAAGAAATAACCAGAATTACCAACACCAAGCCGAGATCAAAATTGGTAAAGAAGTTGATTTTTAGCCCAATAGATACAAAGAATAAGGGTGCAAAAATATTGTTGATGAACTGGTGGATAATCTCCTTGGCCTTTTCAGACAGATGATCTGAATCACCCAATGCTACGCCAAATAAGAACGCTCCAAAGATGGCATGAATTCCCAGCCATTCGGTGAATGCTGCAGCCAAAAAGCAAAAAGCCATGGACAAAGAGAGTACGCCCCCTGGCCAAGCCAATTTTTTATTGGTCCACGGAAGCACCTTATTGAGTAATCCCTTTCCGATGGTAAGCATGAAAACGGTGAATAACAGGGTAATGCCAATGGTGTTGATAAGGGAGAAGTTTCCTGCTTTTCCCATGAAGGAAAGGATAACGGAGAAGATTAACCAGCCAATTAGGTCATTCACCATGGCTCCTGCAACGATAACCATCCCCATTTTGGTCTTAAACAAATTCATGTCCATCAAAATTCTAACCACCACTGGCAAGGCAGTAATGGACAAGGCAGTACCCATAAATAGCGAGAAAAGAATCTTTTTCTCCTCGGTGAGGCCAAACAATTCAGGGAAAAAATAGGGGGTTAAAAAACCAAAAACAAAAGGAACTACTAGACCTAAGAGGCTAATGCTAACGGCTGATTTTCCTTGGGACCATACGAGATGTAGCTCCACTTCCAAACCTGCAATAAAAAGCAAAAGGATTACTGCCATTTGCACTATTCCATCTAGGGCTAAATTTGCGGATGGATTGCTTCGAAATAAAAATTCGAAAAAATCGGGACCAATCATGCCAAGCACGGTTGGTCCTAGGATGATTCCTGCCAATAT
>CAZPKI010000229.1:0-1234 GCA_964587015.1 uncultured Limnohabitans sp. | reverse complement strand
TTAATTTCTTCTTGCACCAGTTTCCTCCGTGTATTCGCTACCTCAGATTCTGTGCCTTCTCCGGCAGTAGCCATTTGAAAGCCGTATAACTTGATCTCATTGAGAATATGGACTTGGGTAGATTGTTCGGCTTGACAGAATTTTAGTCCTCTTGCAATTACGCGTGGAGTAATTTCCAATTCGGTTCCATTAATGACTACCTTCGAAAAATGTGTGGTTTCTATTTTGGGCTCAATCAAGGTCAATACGGAGCAGGTTGATTTCCGAATGACTTTTCTTGCAACGGAGCCTAGGTAGTAGGTGAGTAAGCCTTCCTTCTTTAATGCCCCCAAGACTAATAAATCCACCTTTTCCTCCTCGCAGGTTTTCAAGATGGTTTTTGTGGGCTTCCCTTCCTTCCAAATGGTCTTGATTCGTAGAAGATCCCCACAATGACGGGAAAGCACTTCTGACAGCTGCGCTTCCAACTCCGGTGTCTTGGTGCCGACGTGTATCAAAATCAATTCCCCTTCAAAAATTTGAATCAATTTTCGAGCTTCAGCAATTAAGGCTTCCATTCGTGGAGAAAAAGCAATGGCGAGGGCAAGTTTTTGATACATGGCAACCTGATTAATCCTTGAAATACGTCATTTTTTGTGAAAGGAGCAAGTTCCTTTGTCCTGTTCACCATTCATCCTCTGCGACTTCCGCTTACCTTTATTTTGGGGGTTCAGAAAAACTCCAGGAGAGAATCCCGCTATTTTTCACAAACTTTTCCTTCATTTACTCTTTGAATCTATCCAAAAACACAACCCAATATGAGAAAATGCCTCTATTTTGGACTGTTGTTGGCAACGACGATTTGCGGCAAAGCCCTTGCCCAAAGCGACTACCCCACACTCAGTCAAAGCGCTCAACGTATCCAGAAACTCAGTGCCAATCCAGCAGTAGAGTTAAAGACGCTGACCAAGACCGCTGGCGGTAAGGAAATTTATGCCCTGAAAATCGGTACCGGAGCCAAAGACCAGAAGCCTGCTGTCGCAGTAGTTGGCGGTGTAGAAGGTTTTCATGTACTCGGCGTGGAACTTGCGCTTCAGTTTGCCGAAAAGCTCGTAGGAGAGAATGCCAAGGCACTTGAATCCACTACGTTTTATGTATTTCCCAACCTTTCCCCAGACGCCTATGCGCAGTACCACGATGCCTTGAAGTACGAGCGTCGAGGCAATGCTGTAGCCATCGACCACGACCGTGATGG
>CAZPKI010000228.1:0-2591 GCA_964587015.1 uncultured Limnohabitans sp. | reverse complement strand
TATCCCAAACCTCCTTCGGGCAGGTTTGAATACTTTCTTCAAACATCTCTAAGGCTGCGCCAAACTGGCTCCAGAGGGATTGGTTAAGTTCGTGTTGGGACATAGGGGGTTAAATTTGTACCATGTACGAAGTACAAAGTACCAAGTATGGAATACTGTTAGCAGGTTAATTCTGCTCGTTCATTTTGAAACCAACTTTTAATTGGAGGTTACATTGTACCTGGTACTTGGTACTTTGTACAAATCCGTATTTCGTATTACTTAAATTATACCTGGTACTTTGTACCTGGTACCTTGTACAAATTTCTGCTACTTCTTAGGTATTAGCTTCAACGTTCCTTTCGCCTCATCCAGAATATCTTCCTTATTCATTAGCTGCGGGCGGTATTTTCCTTCAACATAGAGTTCTTTCTGGTCGGCATAGTGCTTGCTGAAGCGATTGCCTGAGTTTCCGGTAGGCAACACAGATACGGATTCTTCCACATTTTCAAAGTCCAACAGGATACGCATCGCAGGCCCTGAGGTTACTTTGTAACTGCCAGTCCCATTCAATTTGAAGGCCAACTTGTTTACTGATTCCTCATTGGCTTCCACGGCTTCGGTGCGCACGTTGAAAAGCTTATCCAAAGGCTTTTGAGCACCCAAAGGGTGAGGATGTTCAACTGTCACTGCCTTTTCCCATTTCCAGTTTCCTTGGTCTTCACCAAACTGCTGGGTTAGTTCTTCCAAACTAACCTTCAAGGCCTCAGCTACGATATCCGCTCGAGATTCTTTGGCCTTGGTGTTTTTCTTGTCCCACCATTTGTTTGGTTCATGGGTAAAGAAATGGGCAGTGCTTCGGATCATCATGAAAGTTTGAAGGTAGCTTTCGAATCCATTTTTACCCAGCTCATCCTCCATTGCCAACCTTAAGGTATGGTATAGCCATTTGTAATACAGGGTGGGAGCGGTGTTTTTTAATTCATGGTCTCCTTTCCATGCTGCGAGCTCACCTAAAATGTCCTCATACTTTTCATAATTTTGTTGTGCTACCTGGTTCAACAGAAAGGTTGCGTTTTTAACAGATTGTTCATTAAGTGTTTCTAATTGCAGGGATTGAATGGATTTTTGATCCCAATCATTTTTGGAGGTCACGGTCTTGGCAATCCGATTCCAACGCTCACCTGGATAATAGTAGCCAGGATAGAAGATTCCCGATTTGGTAGAATCAGGTTGGTTGTTGGCTGAGGCGACAAATCCAGAAGCAGGATTGATGCTTTGTGGGTTTTCGGTGAATGGGTACCAGCCTTGGGGCTGTGCTGCTGGATCCGAGCCATCAGCAAAAATTTTGGAATGAACCCCAGCTCCACGGATGGGGAGCTTTGCAGCAGCCCACCAGGCAATGTTGCCTGTGCTATCTCCATACATGATGTTTAGCCCAGGGGCATGGATCAGGGATGCAGCATTGGCTACATCTTGCATGCTTTGCGCATGGTTAATTTGGTAAACAGCCTCCAGTGCACGAGTTGGCTCGAGCAGATATACCCACCAAGAGGAAACTGGGTTGGGCGTGAGTGCTTCGATTTCCTTGACCACAGCATTCATAATAGGTCCGTGCATCGTTTCTTTGATGACATGGGCAACTGGTTCCTGTCCTTTGATCTGGATGACTTCAGTGCGAGTGGCGATGGGGTAAATGGAATCTCCAATTATAATTTCATTTGGATTGGAAGGATTTACTTTCTCCTCAAAAAAGTCTTGGTCGTCATTTTCAAACATGGTCAAGCCCACGCTGTGGTGTCTTGAATGACCTACCATCCCAAAAGGAATGCCTGCGAGGTGGTTTCCATAAAAGCTATACCCAGGGTATTCTAAGTGTGCTTCAAACCAAACAGAGGGGGAAGAGAACCCAATGTGAGTGTCATTTGCAAAAAGAACTTTACCAGACTTGGTACGGCTGCCCGAAATCACCCAGCCATTGGATCCCTCCAAAAGCGGGGTAGGTAATTTTTCAAGCAAGGCATTGAGTTTTGAATCGACTACACTTGCATCAGCAACTAAGGAGTCGGGGTAATTGACAGGGATGACGTAATGAGAGGGAAGGGTTTGCACGGAGAGGGAAGCAAGGTGACTGCCTCCCCATTTACGGGCAATCTCGGTTACCAAAGGATCCGTTTTCAATGCCATTCCAAAGGAGAAGGTCATGTATCCCAAGATAGAATGCATGTCATCTAAGGTATAAGGGCGTGGTTTGCTCCCTAATAGCAAGTATTCTACTGGGAGTTTGCCTTGCTCTATAAACTGGTTGACACCTGCGATATAGGCTTCTGCAGCAGTTCTCCAAGGTGTATTTCCTTGAGCTACTAAAGCCTTGCTACTTTCCTTGGCATGCTTTGGGATGCCTAGCGTGTGAAAAAATTGATCGATTTCGAGGACATCTGGTCCAAGGAACTCGGCAAGGGTACCAGATCCGACGCGGCGCATCATTTCCAACTGAAACAAGCGTTCCTGTGCGTGTATATAGCCTAAGGCACGGTAGGCATCGTTCTCATTTTGAGCATAGATATGGGGTACGCCATATTCATCGAAGTGGATGTCTACTTCTTCGCTCA
>CAZPKI010000227.1:0-2593 GCA_964587015.1 uncultured Limnohabitans sp. | reverse complement strand
AATCTAAATCAGGTGACGCGCAGACCTTGGGGAGCCAAGGAATTTGCAATCTTAGACAAACAAGTTGGTATCCGATTCCAGCAGTGGTAAATAGCCAAGAATATCCATGACTCCAGAAGAAAGACCCAAACTCAAAATTCAACTCAGTCCGACGGATAAAGTCCTTGAACTGCTTGGCTGGGGAGTCCTCTTGGTACTTTGGACCTGGACAGGCACTAGCTTTTCTAATTTACCAGACACCATCCCAACGCATTTTAACGCCGCCGGAGAAGCAGATGGATTTGGTAGAAAGGCCTCTATTATTGGTTTGCCCGTAATCGCTACTTTGCTCTACATCGGACTGACCCTGCTGAATCGCTTTCCACATATATTTAATTTCCCTAATCCCGTCACACAAGACAATGCTCTGAGTCAGTATACAAACGCAACGCGAATGATTCGGTACCTTAAGCTAATTTTAGTGCTTGTTTTCGCAGGGATTTCGTTCCAAACCATTCAACAAGCAAATGGAGCAGGCGAAGGATTAGGGGTTTGGTTTTTACCACTGACACTGGTCCTTATTTTTATCCCGCTATTGTATTTTGTGATCAAATCAATCAAGGAAAAATAGCAGAGAGTTAGTAAAAATGTAGTTATTTGGTTAAAAATAGCCAGCCCCTTGATCTCCTTTATCTCAGAACTCAAGTCCAGAAACGAAACCTTATTTTACTATGGGGTAGTTTGTCTTGTTTTGGCCCTCCTATTTTTTGTATTATCCAAAACCATGACCACACAGGTTTACGGAGTCAATGCTTGGCTCAAACCGTTTAAGTTTGCCCTTTCCACCTCCCTGTTTGCTTGGGCCATGGCTTGGTACTGCCATTACTTGGGAGGATTCAATCAGCCCTTGTTCAACTGGTCGGTCATCCTTCTTCTGGGATTTGAAATCGTCTACATCGCCATCATGGCCGGAAAAGGGGAAATCTCCCACTACAATACCAGCACCCCCCTATACGCCAGCCTCTTTTCGATGATGGCTTTGGCCGCCACGCTGGTTACGCTTTACACCGCATTTGTTGGGGTCCAGTTTTTTACCCAATCTTTTCCACAACTCCCTCCCTACTACCTCTGGGCCATTCGACTGAGTATCCTGATTTTTGTGGTCTTTTCTTTTGAAGGCTTTGCCATGGGTTCTCGAATGAGCCATAGCGTAGGAGCCATCAACGACAACTCCAATCTTTTCATTTTGGGATGGAGCAAAACGGTTGGAGATCTCCGCGTATCGCATTTCATTGGCATGCATGCCTTGCAGGTACTCCCAGTCCTCTCTTTCTATTTGATAAAAAACACCAAGGGTACTGTGGTCGTTGCTCTCCTCTATGGGATTTTGGCTCTATTCACACTAGTGCAAGCGCTTCAAGGAAAACCGATTGCTAACCTCTTATTTTTTGGCAATCTCACCAAGTAGTTTATCTTTGATACTATCAAATGATAGTATCAATGAAACCTCCCTATGATATTACTCCTAGAGTTTTAAAACTCATCAGCTCTATTTCTGAGAAAATTGGTGAGGTAAATGCGAGGTATCTAAGCAAACAATCACCACAACTTCGGAAGCGAAATAGAATTAAAACGATTCAGTCCTCTTTGCAAATAGAGGGGAATACCCTAACCATTGAACAAATCACCGCGCTGATTGAGAATAAAAGAGTGGTTGGTCCCAAAAAAGATATAACAGAAGTTCAAAATGCAATTCAGGTGTATGATGAACTAATTAGTTACAAACCACATTTCGAAAAATCCTTTTTAAAAGCGCACGCTGCACTAATGAAGGGCCTTTTAGACCCTGTAGGGAAATACAGGAATCAAAGCGTAGGTATTGTAAAAGGAGAAAAGCTCGAACATGTTGCTCCACCCTTTCAGAACGTGCCTTATTTGATGAAAGACTTATTTGCCTATTTGAAAAACGCCGATGAATTAACTTTAATTAAAAGTTGCGTCTTCCATTATGAAATGGAATTTATCCACCCATTTCTAGATGGAAATGGAAGAATGGGAAGATTGTGGCAGACCGTAATCCTTCTCCAAGATTTTCCAGTGTTTGAATTCCTACCTTTTGAAAAATTGATTAATGAAACTCAAAATGCCTATTACCAATCGCTTTCCGAGAGCGATAAACTAGGGAAATCGACACCTTTCATTGAGTACATGCTTGGGGTCATTGATGAATCATTGGCTGAATTGCTGAATTACACCCAAAGAATCCTAAAGGACATGGATAGGTTAGCATACTTTTTAGGTCAAGGATTTACAGAGTTTAGCCGAAAAGATTACATGCGCGTATTCAAAGACATCTCCACCGCTACGGCTAGCCGAGATCTTAAAAAAGGACTTGAATTGAACTTATTTGAGAGTTCAGGGGAACTGAACAAAACGAGATATTCGATCAAATAAGCCCTTTGGCCACATGAGCTAGTCGATTTTTATTTTTTGGATTTTCTTGATCTAGTTTAGGTTACTTCCAGAAGCCGTAAAGCGTTAGAAGTGCTATTGCCAAGATTTTTTTTAATTCTTTTTTAGCAGATTACCAAAATTTGGTAACTTGAACGAAACT
>CAZPKI010000226.1:0-2602 GCA_964587015.1 uncultured Limnohabitans sp. | reverse complement strand
TTGATCGTAATCGCTACGCCATGCTCATCGGAACCACAGATGTAGGCGACATCCCTTCCTTGGGAGCGCAAGTAACGCACATAAATATCAGAAGGAATATAGCAGCCCGCCAAGTGACCAATATGAAGTGGTCCATTTGCATAGGGCAATGCTGAAGTAACGGTATAGCGTTTAAATTTGGTGTCGCTCATGTGGGTATCGTATCGCGTCTAGAAAAAACAAGTGCTTTTTCTGAAACTTGAGAGCAAAGATAGAAAATTCAAGGGAAGCCTGTAGCCCAAGAGGGCTATAAAATCGGTTCAAAGGCAATTCCCCCTAGATTCAGAATTCAGTCAAAAAAATGAAGTTACAATTCGCTTCAAAGCGCAAATTCTTGAGCCTTAACCCTTATTTTTACCCTAGAAATTTTAGCCTTGAATGACTCACTCCGAAGCCGCACATCGTATCCAAGAACTTTCCCAGCAGCTCAATTACCACAACCAGCTGTACTACCAAGAAAGTCGTATAGAAATTTCTGATTACGATTTTGACCAGCTTTTGGAAGAGTTGATTCGATTGGAAAAAGCATTTCCTGATTTGCTTCAATCCGATAGCCCCAGCCAGCGTGTGGGAGGCACCATCACGAAGGAATTTCAGACCGTTGCACACGAATACCGGATGCTTTCATTGGGCAATACCTACTCGGAAGAGGAATTGAGCGCTTTTGACGAACGTGTGATCAAAGGTTTGGGCCATTCCAACTACGAGTACTTCTGCGAATTGAAATTTGATGGAGTCGCAATATCCTTGGTCTATGAAGATGGACAGTTGGTGCGGGCCGTCACTCGCGGCGATGGCACCAAAGGAGACGATGTCACTGCCAATGTGAAGACCATCCGAAATATCCCTTTAGCGCTACCCTACCCCAATGTTCCTGGCAAATTTGAGGTTCGAGGAGAAATATTTCTCCCCCTCAAGGAATTTGAAAAATTGAATGCCGAGCGTGAAGCCAAAGGGGAAGCCTTACTGGCCAACCCACGAAATGCTGCTTCAGGCACCCTCAAAATGCAGGATAGCAGCGTGGTGGCCAAGCGCCGCCTCAATTGCTATTTCTACCAACTCCTGGGAGATGACCTAGGAGTAGATCAACATGATCAAGCCATTCACTTACTAGAAAGCTGGGGGTTCAACGTATCTCCCACCTACCTAAAAGCAAAAACCATCGAAGAAGTATTCGGATACATCGCATCTTGGAAGGATAAGCGCTTTGAACTTCCCTTGGATACGGATGGGGTCGTGATTAAAGTCAACGATTACCAGCAACGGGAAGAACTGGGTTTCACCGCAAAGAATCCTCGCTGGGCCATCGCCTACAAATACAAAGCAGAAAGTGCGGAAACCGAATTGCTCTCCATTACCTACCAAGTAGGGCGTACCGGAGCCATCACCCCGGTGGCCAACCTTGCCCCCGTGCTTCTTGCAGGCACCACTGTCAAGCGGGCCTCATTACACAACGCAAATGAAATCGAACGCCTAGAAATCCACGAGGGAGATTTTGTCCAGGTAGAAAAAGGAGGAGAAATTATCCCTAAAATCACCGCAGTGAATACCGCTAAGCGAAGATCTGGCTCCCAAGCCATCAGCTACATCAGCCACTGTCCTGAGTGCGGCAGTACCTTGGAGCGAAAAGAAGGCGAAGCCAAACATTACTGCCCCAACACGGCTGCTTGCCCTCCACAGATCCTAGGCCGTATCGAACATTTTGTCAGCAAGCGAGCCATGGACATTGACTCCATGGGAACGGAGCGGATTCGCGCGTTGATTGATCAAGGATTTATTCGAAATTACGCAGACCTTTACAGCCTCGACAGCAAACAAAGCGAACTGCTCGGGTTAGAGATGAGTCAGGATCAATACGAGCGGGAAGTCAACGGGCTGCTCTACATCTCCTTAGAGAAAGTATTGTTTGCGCTGACGGAGGGAATCTCTCTGAAGCAAATCCAAGATTTTCTACTTGAAAATACCCATCTCCCTCTTCGAGATCGAATCCGTGCTTTTCAAGCACAACTCAAAGCATGGAAGAAAAAAGTACCTTCCAATGTAGGAATGGTAGATTTTTTACTGCAAAATCTTGCCACACACGCCGACTTGATGAAGGTGGAAGATTACATTCCCGTGGCTGTGGTCTTGGAGATATTCTTAGGCCGACGCGTGGAATTTGAGCAGATTTTGGAAGCCAGCAAAAAGCATGGCACCATCCACACCATTCTGCTTGATCTCCAACTCAACTTGCCCGACGAACTTCAGGAGCGCATTAAAAAACTAAAAGCAAATACCTTTCAAGAAGGGGTCATTACGAACATGATGGAAGGGATTTTTGCTTCCAAATCCCAAGATTTTGACAAGGTCCTATTTGCGCTTGGCATTCGAAACATTGGAGAAAACACCGCGCAGCTCCTAGCGAAGCATTTTGGAAATTTGGAAAAACTTCAAGCCGCTACTAGTGAAGAATTGCTGGAAATCAATGGAGTAGGAGAAACCTTGGTTCAGAGTCTTCAAGAATTCTTTGCCCAACCAGAAAACCTTGAAATCATTGCCCAATTGAAAGCCCAGGGCTTGAATT
>CAZPKI010000225.1:0-2606 GCA_964587015.1 uncultured Limnohabitans sp. | reverse complement strand
ACCATCACGTGGAGGTATTGGTCCACTTGCTGGTGGATGGCTGCGGTTACCTTGGGGTGGCGATGACCTACGTTGCTGACGCCTATTCCAGAAATCAGGTCCAGGTAGCGCTCCCCATTGGGTCCGTAGAGGTAGACTCCTTCGGCTTTTACCACCTCTATTGCGAGGGGAAAGTCCGTGGTTTGAGCCAAATGTGCCAAAAATAGGTTGCGGTTATTCATTTTTGAATCAAGGTCAAAAACTTGAAAACCGGTAAAAAATCCCTAGAGGAAGTTTCTTCCCTTGCGTTTCTTGCAGGTACAATTCACCTTGTTCGGCATGCTTCACTGCTCCAAAATTGGATTGTACCAAATTGGCTGCAATTAGGGAGGAGAAGCTCAAGGAATACATGTTGAGGAGGAGGAGGTGATCTTTGGGATCGAGAATTTCCTTACAGGTTTTCAGCATTTCGTTGATTTGCTCCTCCAGGATCCATTTTTCTCCTTCAGGACCTCTCCCATAGGCGGGAGGATCGAGGACAATGGCCTGGTATACATTGCCACGACGGGCTTCGCGCTTGATAAATTTCATCGCATCGTCCACAATCCAGCGGATGCCATCTAGGCCGGAAGACTCCATGTTGTGCTTGGTCCAGGTTACCACCTGCTTCACTGAGTCCAGGTGGGACACTTCTGCGCCAGCTGCCCTTGCCGCCACACTCGCTGCCCCAGTGTAGCCAAACAGGTTGAGCACTTTGGGTTTTGGCGTTGGGAATGCCTTTAGTTTTCGATACAAATAATCCCAGTTAACCGCCTGCTCGGGGAAAACGCCGATGTGTTTGAAGGAGGTTTGAGAGAGGTTGAGGGTCATTTTTAGCCCCTCTGCATTTTCATAGGGGAGTTGCCAGTGGTCCGGCATGGCCTTGAGCTGCTGCCATTGCCCTTTTTCGGGGTTGTTTTTTTCTTTGGCAAAGTGGGCATGGGCTAATTTTTTCCAGTCTGTATCGGGAAGAGATTTGTCCCAAATGGCCTGTGGCTCAGGTCGGCTGAGGATAAATTTGCCAAAACGTTCCAATTTTTCGAAGCCACCCGTGTCGATCAGTTCGTAGTCATTCCAGGGGCCAGGGCAAAGGGAGAGAATCGTATCTTTCATTGCTGCAAAACTACAGAATTCCGTCGTTTTCTTCCTGCTTATTGGGACTTGCATTGCCCAAGACCCGATCTATTTCTTCCACACTGAAGTTCCAAAGCGCTTGCGCAAGTTTAGCATCTTTCGCTAAGGTCGAGGTATTGTTTAACTTTTTGTCTTTGTAGTAGCTGCCATTTTTGAGGGATTTCTCGGGAGCAGTAGCCAAGAAGATGGAGGTGGCAGCTCCTGCCTTAGGAGAGATAAAAAAGAGCTTGGTAAATGCAATCAATCCCTTGGCCCAGGTCGAGGTCTCCGAGCCAAAGGCAGTTCGTACAGCACCAGGATGGAGGGCATAGGAAGTTAATCCTTCACTTGCAAACCTGATTACTAGTTCCTTGGTAAACAGAATATTGTATAGTTTTACTAGGGCATAAGCAGCTACGGTATTGCTTGATTTTTTCAGTGATAAATCCTTGCCTGGGTGCAAGGCAATTCGGTGCGCTTCAGAACTTACTTGGATCACTCTTGCTTTTCCTTTGATTAAGGCGGGAAGGAGCTCTTGGACCAGTAGGAAGTGTCCCAGGTGGTTGGTCGCAAAACTCAGGTCAATACCTTCTTTGCTGCGTTTGCCACCAGGGTACATGCCACCTGCATTGTTGATCAGGACATGTATCTCTTCGGTTTGACTCAAAATGATCTCAGCACCTTTTTTAACCTCCGCCATCAGCGACAGGTCCATGGGGATCAATACGATTTTTTCTTTTTCGGCAATCGATTGGATGAGCTGCTCTGCTTTTGGGATATTTCGTACCGGCAGAAATACCCGATCAAATTGTGGAAGTAGGGCGAGGAGGGTTTCCCATCCGATTCCGGAGGTACTTCCTGTAAGAACTAGATTCATGGCTTTTTTGGAGTACTACAACACACCAAGGTACTTGGTTTCCAGGAAGCTAGAAAACCTATTTTTAAGAACAGCTTTAGAAGCTAGATTTTTTCTATTTTTGACTTGTTGCCTCAGCTTGTTAGGTAGTCAATTGTTCGCTCTTTTTTACCCCTATGTCTCAGAAATTTATCGATATTGAAAAGGCCATTTCCCTTAAAAATCCAACACTTTTGAAGTGGATGCCTGGTTTTTTGCTTCGCTACGTGAAGCGGGTGACACACGAAGAATGGCTCAATTCGGTCCTGAATAAGCACCTAAATAAGAAGGGCTGGGACTTTGCCAATGCCCTGATTCAGGAATTTGAGATGGATGTTACGGTGAGTGGAGCCGACCATATCCCCGAAACTGGGGGGGTGATACTCGCATCCAACCACCCGCTTGGGGGGATGGATGGAATCGCTTTTGTGCAGGCCATCGGTAAAATTCGTCCCGATGTCCGTATTTTGGTGAATGACCTCTTGATGACCTTCAACAACTTTGAACCCCTATTTGTGCCTGTCAATAAGTTTGGGAAAAATTCTGCTGCTGCGAACCAGCGCATCGAGGAAGTTTATTC
>CAZPKI010000224.1:0-2652 GCA_964587015.1 uncultured Limnohabitans sp. | reverse complement strand
GCTCAAAAGCTTGCATCATGCGTCTGGCATCTTGAAAATGGACTTTTGCCTTCTCCAAATTCTCACGCAAAACAAAGTAATCCATATCCAGGGTCCCTTTTTCGCCTGCATATTTCTCTCCAAACTGTGCGTAATCACCTATATTGATGTTTACACCATAGTCATTGATGGGATTGACCACCTTCCAGTGAAAGGTATCGGTATCTTTTCCCATTTCAATCTCGACCAACCGCCCATTTGAAATATCTAACAATCCTTTGGGGACGGTTACATGCATGTCCAAACTATCGACCTCATCGGCAGGATGGTCTTTCAAGGGCCACCAAATGCTGGATCCAATGCCTTGATTGGAGGATGCGATAAAATCAAGCCCTTTTGAATCCTTCTGCCAGGTAATTCCACCATCCCAAGGTGGGCGAACAGCCTCTTTGGGAACCCCCTCGTACTTCACCACAAGTGATTCTAGGGCACCTGGAACTTGTTTCTTGGTTAAAGTTACCCAGTAAACTGCCCCTTCTCGTCGAAAAGAGAGCTCCTCTCCTCCCTGTGTGATGGAAGTAACAGCTAAAGGCTCTTGTAAGTCTAATTGTAAAAGCTTCGCTTCATTTAATACTTGATAACTTATTTTATTTGAGCCTTTTATGTATTTTTTAGATGGAATAATTTCTACACTCAGATCGTAATGCTTGAGGTCCCACCAAGACCGTTCTGGGCCAAGTCTACCCCGCAAACTGTCTGCACGACTGTATTGGGCTAGAGCGGAATTTGAAAGGAGCAGAAAAGAACTAACAGCTCCTGCTAGAATATAGTGAGTAAATTTTAAGTTCATAAACTTGAAAATTGGAGTGAATTACCTTCCTCCTGGAGGACAGTAAGTTTTTAAGAAACTGGTATATACCATGCGCAAGTGAGCTGTAGTGCCTTCTCCTTCACCAATGCCATGGGATCGGTTGGGATACGGCATAAACTGAAATAGCTTTCCATGCTTGATCAATTCGTTGATCAACATTTCGGCATTTGCATAGTGAACATTGTCGTCACCAGTACCATGAATATACAGGAGATTGCCTTGCAGGTTTTTGGCATGCGTGATGGGCGATCCAGCCACAAAATCTTCCAAGTTCTCCTGAGGAAGTCCCATGTAGCGTTCCTGGTAGATGTTATCATAAGTCAATTGGTTGGCTACTGCCGCCAAGGAAATGCCCGTTTGGAAGAGTCCAGGGTATTGGAATAGTAGATTTAAGGTTGCGGATCCACCCCCACTATGACCCCATACCGCCATGCGAGTAGGATCTACAAAAGGCCAGTTGCTGATCTGCTTGGCAGCTTCTGCCTGGTCAGAGATGTTTAATCGCCCGATTTTTCGGTAAATACTTTTACGCCAAGCCCGACCTTTAGGAGCAGGTGTGCCCCGATTGTCAATGGAAATGTAGATATACCCATCGGCTGCCATATCACCCTCATAGTTTCGGTTGCGCCCTACTCCATACGTATCTTTTACATTGGCACCCCAAGGTTCGGTATACACCATAAATAAGACGGGGTACTTCTTTGTAGGATCAAAATTCTTGGGTTTCACCATCCATCCGTCCATTTCTGTGCCGTCGGCTGTGTTGATTTTAAAGAATTCCACTGTTTTGGCACCCTGGTTAGCAGGCAACTTGGATACGATGCTTTGACTAGGATCCAAGGGTTGGTGCTTGGGAAGGCTTATCCATTCGCTAGCAGGCCGGGTATAGCTGTTGGAAAACTGGTGCATGGCATACTTCCCACTAGGAGAAATTACATACGAATGCGTTCCAGGCAGATCTGCCGGCGTAACCCGCTCGGCAGTTCCCTTTCCATCCAATTTGGCTTTGTAAAGGTATTTCTGCGTGGCATTGTCAGGGGAAGCATGAAAATAAAGTGAATTTTCTTTCTCACTGAAATGCAAGAGGTTGATCACATCGTAATTTCCATGGGTCACCGGAGTCACTTTACCGGTCAAGTCAATCCGATACAGGTGTCTCCATCCATCTTTCTCGCTAAACCATAGGAATTCCTTACCTGCATTGATCCACTTAAACTCGTGTCTATAAGTGAGCCCATAGGTGTTTTCCCAGCTGGATAATACATCGATCCAGGTTTCATCCTGTTCCTCAAAAATGAGATTTGCCACATTAGTCGTTACGTTGACTCCTAAAATCTTGCTATGGTTTTGCTTGCGATTGAGTTGCTGCACCAGCAGGAGTTCCGGTGAATTCCACTCCATTCGGGGCAAGTAATGCTGCTGTGGATCACCAGGAATGTTGAGCCAAGTGAGTTTTTTACTGGCTAGTTCAATTACTCCAATTCTCGCCGGTGAGGGAGATTCTCCCACTTTTGGATACTCTACAGGGATGATTTGGGAATAAATCGAATCTGTGGTATTGATCATGTAGTAATCACGAATCTTGTTGGCATCGATTTGCCAAAAAGAAATTCGGTTTCCGTCAGGGCTCCACTGGAAGCCATCGCGACATCCAAACTCTTCTTCATAGGCCCAATCGAAGGTTCCATTGATCAGCTTGCGGGTGCCATCGGTGGTTAGCGGAGTGATTTGACTAGAATTCAAGTCTTGAACATACAAGTTAAATTCACTCACAAAAGCCACTTTAGAAGCATCTGGAGAGA
>CAZPKI010000223.1:0-2659 GCA_964587015.1 uncultured Limnohabitans sp. | reverse complement strand
TTTGAATTTTTGTATATCCGCAATGCAGAAATGCTGGATTGGTTCAAATCTAAGGTGGAAAAAGAAGCCTTGGCTTTTGCTCCTACCCACGATGAGAAAAAGCGTATTTTATTTAAGCTCAATCAGGCAGTAGTTTTTGAAAACTTCCTACATACCAAATACCTTGGTCAAAAGCGCTTTTCTCTAGAAGGAGGCGAAAGTACCATTCCTTTCCTTGACGCTGTTATTGCTACTGCTGCGCAGCATGGAGTAGAGGAAGTCATGATTGGCATGGCCCACCGAGGCCGATTGAATGTACTTGCCAATATCATGGGCAAGACCTACGAGCAGATTTTTTCCGAATTTGAAGGTACAGCCAAGCCTGATCTCACCATGGGTGATGGGGACGTGAAGTACCACATGGGCTACTCTTCTGACATCATTACTCCAGGGAATAACAAGGTTCACCTGAAGTTGGCGCCCAATCCTTCCCACCTTGAAGCAGTCGATCCTGTAGTAGAAGGATTTATGCGAGCTAAGATTGATCATGCGCACAAGGGGGATTCCAAAAAAGCACTTCCAATCCTGATTCATGGTGATGCTGCCGTCGCAGGACAAGGGATTGTATACGAGGTCACTCAAATGGCTGGCCTAAAAGGTTACAACACTGGAGGTACTATCCACTTTGTGATCAACAATCAAGTAGGATTCACGACTGACTTTGACGATGCCCGTACTTCCATCTACTGTACGGATGTGGCCAAAGTAATTGATGCACCAGTTATTCACGTGAATGGAGACAATGCCGAAGCGGTTGTATTTGCTGCACGATTGGCGGCTGAGTTCCGTCAGAAATTCAACAAAGACATCTTTGTAGACATGGTCTGTTACCGTCGTCATGGACACAACGAGTCCGACGAACCAAAATTTACTCAGCCAGAACTCTACAACATCATTTCCAAGCATCCCAATCCTCGGGAGATTTATACCAAGCAACTGATCGAACGAGGGGACTTTGATGCGAAGATTGCAACGCAGATGGACGAAGAATTCCGTCAACTCCTCCAGGATAGATTGAATATGGTAAAGGAGAAGCCTTTGCCTTACCAGGCTACCAAATTTGAAACAGAGTGGGCAAACTTACGTCGCTCCAAGCCTGAAGATTTTGAGCGATCACCGGAAACAGGTATTTCCCAAGATCAAATCGAAAAAGTAGCCGAGGCAATCACCTTTATTCCAAAAGGATTTAAGCCCATCAAACAGATTGAGGCGCAAATGAAGCAGCGCAAGGAGATGTTCTTTGAGACCAAAGAGCTGAACTGGGCGGCTGCCGAATTGCTTGCCTATGGTTCTTTGCTGTTGGAAGGGAAGACTGTCCGTCTCACGGGTCAAGATGTGCAGCGTGGGACTTTTTCCCACCGCCATGCAGTGATCCACGAAGCCAACACCAACCAGCCCTTCAACTCCTTATTGGAGATGAAAGACCGGAAAGGGCAGTTTTACATCTACAACTCCCTACTCTCTGAATATGCAGTTCTTGGTTTTGAATACGGCTATGCCATGGCTAATCCCCATTCCCTTACCCTCTGGGAAGGTCAGTTTGGTGACTTTGCTAACGGTGCGCAGACAATGATAGATCAGTTTATCTCTTCAGGCGAAACGAAATGGCAGAAAATGAATGGGTTAGTTATGCTACTCCCTCATGGATATGAAGGTCAAGGACCAGAGCACTCCAATGCTAGACCTGAGCGCTTCTTGCAGCTCTCTGCAGAGTACAACATGGTGGTAGCCAATATTACTGAGCCGTCAAACTTTTTCCATATGCTTAGAAGACAGCTAACTTGGGAGTTTAGAAAGCCTTGCGTGGTCATGTCACCCAAGTCCTTGTTGAGACATCCAAAGGTAGTTTCTCCAATTACTGAGTTTACCTCAGGACGATTTAGAGAAGTGCTTCCAGATACTACTGTAGATCCGAAAAAGGTAAAGCGAGTAGTATTGTGCACAGGAAAAGTGTATTTTGACTTGGAAGAGGCAAGAGAAAAGGAAAAAATCTCAAATGTGGCTTTGGTGCGATTGGAGCAACTTCATCCGCTACCAAAAACACAGCTTTTGGAGGTCCTCAAATCCTACAAAGGAGCGGAGGTAGTCTGGGTACAAGAAGAACCTGAAAACATGGGCTATTGGAATTACCTGCTTCGCCTGCTCTATCAGGAGCTTCCGATGCGCGTGATTGCTCGGAAGCCAAGTGCTTCTCCAGCCACAGGCTACAACAAAGTACACGTAGAAGAACAAAAAACACTGGTGGCACAGGCGCTAAGTCTTTAATCCCAGCTCCGCAAGCTAGGCGGTTGATTACCTAAATTAAGCTATAAAAAATACCGAGGGAGCTTTTCCAAGGCAAAAAATAGAAGACCATGAGCAAAGAAATGAGAGTACCTACTGTTGGCGAATCCATCTCGGAAGTAACCGTAGGACAATGGTTTAAGAAAGACGGAGACCAAGTTCAATTGGATGAGGTGCTCTGCGAATTGGAGTCAGACAAGGCAACTTTTGAGTTTCCAGCTGAGGCCAGTGGCACCTTACGCATCAAAGCCAAAGAAGGCGATACCGTAGAAATAGGAGGATTGATCTGTGTGATCGAAGCTTCTGCTACTGCCGCAGCGACCACTCCTACACCGGC
>CAZPKI010000222.1:0-2687 GCA_964587015.1 uncultured Limnohabitans sp. | reverse complement strand
AAATCGTCGACAGCTGACCGTCCACAAACCACAGCAGGCTAAATTGAAACTATACCTCATAAATTAATTTTAAATGAACTGTATTATTGTTTTAAGCCTCCGTATTTTTGAGCACTCAAAACGAATCCCCTCCAACCTATGAAACTTGCTGTAGTGGGTGCTACTGGACTAGTAGGCACCGAAATCCTAGAAGTACTTCAAGAGCACCAATTCCCCTACGATGAATTACTCCTTGTGGCTTCTGAGCGATCCAAGGGAAAGGTCATCGAGTACATGGGCAAATCCCATGTCATAATCGGCCTAGAGGACGCAGTAGCCGCTCAACCTGAAATCGCAATTTTCTCTGCTGGTGGAAGCACCTCCATGGAATGGGCTCCCAAATTCGCAGCAGTTGGCACCGTAGTCATTGACAACTCCTCCGCCTGGAGAATGGATCCTAGCAAAAAATTGGTAGTCCCAGAAATCAATGCAAAAGAAATCGGTACTGCAGATAAAATCATCGCCAACCCCAATTGCTCTACTATTCAAATGGTCTTGGCTTTGGAGCCCCTCCGTCAGCGCTATGGTATCAAACGCATTGTAGTCTCTACTTACCAGTCGGTAACGGGTACAGGTAAGGCTGCAGTAGATCAGATGATGGCAGAACGCCAAGGGAAAACGCCAGAGATGGTGTATCCACATAAAATTGACATGAATGTCCTCCCACATATCGACGTCTTCCAGCCCAATGGCTACACCAAGGAAGAAATGAAGATGATCAATGAGACCAAGAAAATCTTCAGCGACGACTCCATTCAGGTTACCTCCACCACGGTCAGAATTCCTACCATGGGCGGTCACTCGGAAGCTGTGAATGTAGAGTTTAAACAAGATTTTGATCTTGCCGAGGTGCGTAGCCTGTTGGAAAATGCGCCTGGCATCATCGTTCAGGATGATCCAGCCAACTTTGTCTATCCCATGCCGATTCATGCACACAAAAAAGATGAGGTATTTGTGGGCAGACTTCGCAGAGACGAGTCCCAACCCAACACACTAAATATGTGGATTGTAGCGGATAACCTTCGAAAGGGCGCTGCTACGAATGCAGTGCAAATCGCAGAATACCTCCTAAAAAATAAACTAGTCTAATGCCCTTCAGTGAGTTCAATACCGCTGAATTCCACCAATTTGTGCAGGATCACCTAGAAGAAGATCCTGCAGGTTTACTTTTTAAGCACCAGGGGAATGTGGCTTTTGACCTCAAAATGGCCGTGCAGCAAATCGCAGCGCGGCAGAAGGCGGCCAAGAAATTACCCACCTGGTCCAAAAATCTCAACCTTCTCTTCCCTGCCAGCATCTCGGTCGAACAAAGTTCGTCGGAGCAAACTGCCTCCTTCAAATCAAAGGGAATCTCGGGGAATTACCTCATTGACCTTACTGGAGGCTTTGGAGTCGATTTTTACCAGCTTAGCCAGGGATTTGAAAAAGGGGTGTATTGTGAGCAACAGTCCGAACTTTTTGAAATCGCAACACATAACCTTGCTACACTTCATCCGGGCAAGTTTGAATTTATAAATGGGGATGGATTGGATTTCTTGAGAAAAACGGAAATTCAATTTGACCTGATTTATGCGGATCCCGCCCGAAGGGGAAGCGGCAATCAAAAGCTGTACAAACTCCAAGATTGCGAACCGAATGTGGTTGACGGCTGGGAGTTGATGCAAAGTAAGTCCGAGAAAATTCTGGTAAAAGTTTCCCCAATGCTAGACCTGACTCAGGCTTGGGCTGAGCTGCCAGGCATCCAAAAGATTACGGTAGTATCCGTTCGCAACGAAGTGAAAGAGCTCCTCCTCCATTGGGAAAAAGCCAGGAAAGGAGCATCACGGATGATTTCAGTGGTTGATCTTGAGAGCGAAATGCCCTCTTTTGAGTTTGAACCTAGTACCGAAAAAGAAGCGCATTCCCAGTTTGCCGAAGCAGGCCACTACCTCGTTGAACCCCTAGCGGGCATCTTAAAGGCAGGAGCATTCAACCTCTTTGGAGAACGCTATGGCCTTAAAAAACTGGAAAGAAATAGCCACCTCTACACCAACGACACCTTTACATCGGGCATTCCAGGCCGTGTCTTTGAGGTAAAACAAGAAATCAACCCAAAAAAGCAGGAGATCAAAACCCTCTTTCCCACAGGGAAGGTCAATGTAATCTGCCGTAACTACAGCACTGGAGCGGAGGAACTCAAGAAAAAACTGGGCCTGAAAGATGGCGGGGAGGATTTTTTAATTGGAACCAAAACTGTATCAGGCTACAGGCTGTATTGGTGTACCCGAGTACAATAAAAAAGTGAAGGTTAATCCTTCACTTCTTCATAATCTACATATTCTCCGCCTTCGATATCTTTCTTCATTTTTTGAGGAGATTTTTTCGGGATGAAGTCCACATGAACCCCCTCTTTGGGACGTTGCGCCTGCTGCTGGGCACGCTGCTGCTCCATGGCAGCCTCATTGACCTTTCGGGCGAGCTGAGCAAGCTTGGATCGAAGAAAATAGCGAATCAGTTGACCCAAAAGCCATCCAACGCCTAGAAGTATGAATAGAAACTTAATCAATGCTTATCGTTTTTAGACAACACTACTTGCTCAAGTAAATGTTGCGTTCTGCATAAATCTTCAAGAAATAATCATCCATCAAATCGTCAATAAAGTAGATGGC
>CAZPKI010000221.1:0-2762 GCA_964587015.1 uncultured Limnohabitans sp. | reverse complement strand
AAGCGATTCCAGGAGTGGAAAAGGTGCTGGATGCCCAAGGGAAAAAAGAGGCGCAATTGGATCATGCCCGTTCAGGGGATTTGGTGGTCGTAGCGGATGCCGATTCCTGGTTTACCTACTACTTCTGGCTGGACGATGCCAAAGCCCCAGACTACGCCCGATGTGTGGATATCCACCGCAAGCCAGGCTACGATCCTGTGGAACTGATTATGGATCCTGCTATCCCCATTCCGATGCTGAAGGTGGGCAGCAAGCTCATCAAGAAAAAGCTCGGCTTTCGCTACTTGATGGACGTGATTCCTCTGGATGCCACCTTGGTCAAGGGAGCCCATGGGCGTATCCCAGAATCGGATTTGGACAAGCCCTTGTTGGTTTGTGAGGCTACACTTTCTAATGCCGAGCGCATTGCTCCAACTTCCGTATTTGACTTGATTGTAAAAGCGGTGCTGGGGAAATAGAATTAAAGAAGGAAGTTCTTAGCCTATTTTCTCCATCAAAAACACCCCCATCTCCCGTTGCCCATAGACAAGGACCGTCTTGGGGGCTTCAAGAAATCGGAATCCCAGGCGTTCCAGTTCCTGCAGCCCATCAGGCAGCAATACATAGCGCTCGGACCCGTCCGGTAAGGCGTATCTGCCCTCGCCTAGGTCTTGACTTTCTTCCAGGATATTGCCAAGGCCGGTGCACATCCGCATCCAGAAAACCCCCCCTGGCTTAAGTACGCGATGGATTTCAGCGATCATTTTCCAAAAATGGGCATGCCCCTCCGCAAAGTGTAGGACGGCCGAACTGATGACTGCATCAAAGGCAGCTGCATGAAAAGGAATTGCAGCACCATCGCCGATTTGAAAGCGGTGAATGTCTGTTTGGGGGTTTATAGTTTTGGCCAAGTAGCGGCAATACTGAATGGCGACCTCATTCGGATCGATGCCAAAAATGGAGTAGTTTTTTTGAAGGAAATACACGGCATTTCGACCCTCCCCACAGCCTACGTCCAAGATCTTCATGTTCTTGGTAAATCGACCTTTGAGGAGTTGATCTAAAAGGTAGTTATCCACATTGCCAAGAAGGCGATTGAGTTCCTCAATTTCCATGTTCCATGCGGTCTAAGGCGGCAGCGGCCTTGATTCGGCCTACTTCAATTAATTCTGAAGCACGGTGAAATTCTAGGGTTCCGCACTGTTTTCTCGCAATTTTGATTTGGGCATCCACTGGATAGTTTTCCAAAAGTAATTGGCAGTAGCGATCCTGAAGCAGGTCGAAGGATCGGGTGACGAGTTCCAACGCCGAATAGCTGCGTTGGTTTTCTTTCTTTTTTTCTTCCGGAAAATAGGTTTTCATTTTGCCTTGGTACTCCTTTACCCAGCTCGGTAGGGCAAGTCCCTGGGGCCTACTGGAAGGCTTGCTGGGGCGATCGAGGAAATGTTCTTCCAATGCATTTGTATCTACCACCACTACCTTATGGGCGTGTGGATCCGAAATTAGGGAGATGGGTACGGGATTTAATACGCCGCCATCAATAAAATGCTGTTTCTCTGCCTTGGCAGGGATAAAAACGGAGGGGATGCTACCCGATGCACGGATGGCTTTATACAAACTTCCTTGGGTAAAAACATGCTCCTTTCCAGAGTTGACATCTACAGCATTGCAGGAAAATCGTATGGACAATTCTTCAATGTTTTGGTCCGGAACGACTCGCTTTAGGGCTTGATAGACCTTTTCTCCCTTGATAAAACCACGGCTTGAAAAAGTAAAATCCATCAAGGAAAAGACATCCACGCGGTCCAAATTGCAAATCCAATCTTTGAATTCGGGGAGCTTGCCTGCAGCATACATGCCGCCAACCAAAGCTCCTGCGGAGCAGCCCGCAATCTCGCCGATGGCATATCCCCTGCGCTCCAGCTCTTCGATGACGCCTACATGCGCCAATCCTCTTGCGCCGCCGCTGCTCAAAACCAATGAAACTGTTTTGTTTTTTGCCATATATTTAGGGTACAATTTGCTTTCAGCCCTGAACACATCACCCAACGAAACTAAGCATTATGTCTGACTTTAAACCCTTCCACCTCGCTTTTCCAATTCGTGACATCGAAGAAACCCGCCAATTTTATGGAGGCCTCTTGGGCTGTGATATTGGAAGGAGCACTGACAAGTGGATTGACTTCAACTTCTTTGGTCACCAGCTTTCTGCACACATCAAGCCGGATGAACTAGCCAACGCCAAAACAAACGAGGTAGATGGAAAAAATGTTCCAGTTCGCCATTTTGGAGCGATACTGGGTTGGGAGGAGTGGCATGCTCTGGCTGACAAGCTCAAAGCTCATGGAATGGAGTTTGTTATTGATCCCTACATTCGATTCAAGGGAGAGGTAGGCGAGCAAGCCACCATGTTTTTCCTAGACCCTTGCGGCAATGCCCTTGAGTTTAAGTCCTTCCAAGACCCCTCCCAGATTTTTGCAAAATAATAACAACTTGAAGACTATTTCTCTGAATCAGTCCCTAGGCCCTGTAGTCCGTATAGGAAAAAAGGACTATCTTTTTTTCAGTGGAACTTCCTACCTGGGGATGGAGGCGAATAGGCATTATGGAGCAGTGCTCCAGGATTGTATCCGCCAATATGGGGCAAATCATGGTTTGAGCCGTGTCAACAATGTGCGGTTACAAGTTTTCGAGGAGTTTGAGGAGTTTTTTGCAAAAAATGCAAAGTCAGAGGCTGCTGCGGTGATGAGTTCTGGGTATCTGGCAGGAATTGCCGCCTCCCA
>CAZPKI010000220.1:0-2769 GCA_964587015.1 uncultured Limnohabitans sp. | reverse complement strand
GCTTTTCTCATAAGGTGTTTAGTTTAGTTGATTTGTAAAGAAAAATCATTTGTTGTTAATATCAAAAGAAGTGGAAAAAAGGCCCTAAACCTCCAAAAGGCGAAAAATTTGGCATTTAGACCCTCGATTAACAAAAATTAACGGATTGAATATATTTTTTTAATGTTATCAAAATATTATTTCGCCGTAGTCGATTTAACAAAATTTAAAAAATTTCAATTTTTCGAATAAAAAATTCTGAGCGGCAAGAAAATTTAGCAATCTCAATACTTGAGCAAATTAAATTAAGGTATTTAGTTTAATTACATTATATAATTCTAAAATGAATTCCATTCTTCTTTTCAAAACAAAGACTATTTCGATAACAGCAAATTAATCTGCCTTTTTCGTTAAAAAAGGAATTATTTCTTGCGAAAAATTCAATTAAATTGAAAATAATTCAATGAATCGGTTATTTATCAATGGGTTTCCTGCTGAAAATTTAAATCCCACCTATCCGCCTTAGAGCAAGAAGCCAAATAATCTGTGGTTTTTCATAAAAATAAGTGATTTATGCTTAGATAGTAAATCGTTCTTAGCAAAGAACACAAACCAAACACCTGGAAATAGCATTTTGTCAGCTCATTGTAAAAGCCTCTTCCTGGGGTTTAGTAGGCTTTAAACTTAAAGATTTGGTCAGGTGTAATGCAATAATCCAAAGGAATGTCGTGAGGCTCCACAGGAATTGCCTCCTCAGGGGCAAAAAAGCTCAACCCTAACTTCAACACGGGCTGTTCCAAACTAGCCAAAAAGCGATCGTAAAATCCTTTTCCAAACCCCAATCTATGCCCAGACTTATCGTAAGCGAGTAGCGGCACAAATACTACCTGAATCTTCGCCGCCGTCACACGCACCGATTCTTGAGGCACAGGGATACCCCACTCATCTAGAAAAAAGGCGGCTTCTGGAGGAAGTTGGAGCGTATCCAATCGATTCTCCTCCCGATTGACCTGAGAAGTGAAGAGCGTCTTACCCTGCTGCTCCAAAAGTTGCTGTATATAAAAGGTGTTGACCTCCTTAAATTTGGATATAGGGAAAAACAAATGGAAGTGCGTGAAGCCTTCCTGACCTTCGAGCCAAGTTCCAAGTTGGGTAGTTATTTTTCGAGACAGATCGTTTACTTCATCACCGCTCAACTGCTTTCGAAGTTGTCGGTAGTCCTGTCGGAGTTCGTTTTTTGTTTTCATTCTAGGGAAAGTACTTGCATGCTGAAATCTAGCGGATCAAAACAAGCCATCAGCTCCTCCAGTAAGGCTGGGTGATCCAACTGAAACTGCATAAAATTAACTACGCGCTCCTGAGGGCTGCCCCCCGGAGACAAAAATTCAAAAACAGTCTGGGCACGAAGCAACTCAGCTTCCAGTCTTCGCTCCTCTGCTTTGCGGAGCTTCACGCCCATTTGTTCCAAAATCTTAATACTCCGCACCTCTCCTGCCGCAAATGCCTTGGGCAGTCCCGCATCTAAAGCAGAGGATTGATTCCCCAAATCTTTAAACACTTTAGCTACTTGCTCCTTGGCGGCAGTTAATGAAAAGTCAAAACTGGAGGAAGACTGAACAAAGGCTTTCTTCCAATCGGCAAACTTTTGGAACAACTGCTCCGGAGCCCATCCCAGCTGAGCGATCTTTTTTTGGATCGGAAGGGAAAGCAGGACTGCAAAATTTCGGGGAAGCAACACTGGAAAAGGAATGGCAAATTGATCGAATATTCCCTTGAGCTGCAACCAATACACTACCTCGGCAGGGCCGCCCAGGTAGGCCAGATTGGGAAGAATCAGTTCCTGATAAACAGGCCGCAAGACCACATTGGGGCTAAATCGTTCGGGATGCTCCTGAAGCAAGGCTTTCAAGCCTTCAGCTGTAAACCGCAAATCAGAATTCAATACGACATAAGCATCTCCATCCTGCTCAATTCGCTCCCGAATGCCTTTGTCGAGGTAAAACAGGTTGATCGGTCTAGGGTAAATCTGTGAGCCATAGCCCAGCTTCTCCAAGGCCTGAGTGCTGGCTTGTGCTGCCGCAAAGGGTTGTTGTGTAAATAGGTCAGCCGACATCACCTCCACAAACTCTCGCTTCAGTCGCCCATCATTTGCATCCAACACCACCAAGCCTTGGGCACCAAACATCTCATTCACATACTTGCGAACCGCTTCTGCTAGCGTTGCACTTTGGGAATAAGCATCCCGAAACACTGCGGGAGCAAATCCCAAACCCTTTAAGAAGTTTTGGAAACTGGAATCCAGTTCAAAATCCCCTACTGCACCCTTTTGGGAGCTCTCCCATCGGTAGGTTTGGCCATCGAGTTTAAAATAATTGATCTCAGCAGCATCATGATCTTCTGTCGCCATCCAATATAGCGGCACAAAGTGAAAATCAGGATAGCGCTCTTTCAACCGTTTGGCCAAATTGATTGTAGAAATCAGTTTGTAGATAAAATAGAGCGGACCAGTAAATAGGTTGAGCTGGTGTCCGGTAGTAACAGTGAAGGTCTTTTCATCACGGAGGGCAACGAGCTGCTGGGCTACGACAGGAGAAACTGGCAAACCCTCGTATTGGCTCTCAAGGACTTCTACTAAAGTTTGACGGGTCCTCGCAGGAAATTGCTTGGCCTTAATTGCGGCATCAAAACTCTCCAAATTGGGTAAATGGGAGTAAAACGTACGGAGCGACTCCTTCCCCTCCAGGTAATCCAGAAAAAAAGTGGAAAACTGACCTGTTTTTTTCAGATCTA
>CAZPKI010000219.1:0-2783 GCA_964587015.1 uncultured Limnohabitans sp. | reverse complement strand
ATCAAGGAGTGGATTTTATCACTACCGACGAGCCCGAGAAACTTGCGACACTAATTCCTTCCAAGGAATAAGCATTGCCACAAAAAAAAGGTCTCTTTCTCAGAGACCTTTTTTTGTGGTTAGGTAGCAGGAAGGAGCTTTCCATTCACTTCACCGAAACCAACACGAATGCCGTCCTTTTCCGCATAGCCTCGCATTCGAACGGTATCTCCATCCTGTATATAGCTTCGTGATTCCCCAGTATTCAAGGTAAGTGGGCGGGTGCCTTTCCAACTCAATTCCAGCATAGAACCGAAGGAATCTTCTGTAGGCCCAGAAATAGTCCCGGAGGCCATCAAGTCCCCTATGTTCACATTACAGCCATTTACAGTGTGGTGAGCAAGCTGCTGCGCCATGTTCCAATACAAGTATTTGAAGTTGGAGGTACAGATCTTGCTTGCCTCCTTGCCATCTGGCTGCAACCATACCTCGAGCTGAATGTCAAAATTGTGCGCCTTACTGCAAGACAGGTACGGCAATACTTCGGGCTCCTGTACCGGCCCAGCTACACGAAAAGGTTCCAAAGCCTCCATGGGCACTACCCAAGCAGAGATCGAAGAACCAAAGTTTTTTCCTAAAAATGGGCCCAAAGGCACGTATTCCCAAGCCTGTATGTCTCGCGCAGACCAGTCGTTGAAGAGAACCATTCCAAAAATATAGTCTTCCGCTTCCTGAGTAACAATGGATTCCCCTAGCTGGGTGGATTTCCCGGTGATAAAGGCAAGTTCCAACTCAAAATCCATGCTTCGGCTAGGTCCAAACGCAGGTTTATCCATAGTTGCATCCTTAAACTGCCCCTTTGGACGGTGGATGGGAGTACCCGAGACCACAATCGAAGAAGCGCGGCCATGGTAGCCTACAGGCAGATGCCGCCAGTTGGGCAGCAAGGCATTTTCTGGATCACGAAACATCTTGCCCACATTGGTGGCATGCTCTATGCTGCTGTAAAAATCCGTGTAATCTCCAATTTTTACGGGCAACAGCATTTCGACCTCCTTGTTCTTGATCAACACTTTCCCGCGTATGGAATGGGTTCGGAGCTCCTCGTTTTCCTGAAGAAGAAGCTGCTGTACACGCTCCCGGATTTTTTTGGTTTTTACTTTTCCTAGCCCAATCAACTCATTTAGTGAATCCTTCAGGAAAATTCCCTGCGGAAGAAAAAGGTTGGAAAAAAAGCCTTCCTGGTCCAATATGCTCAGGTCAATCACCTGATCTCCAATAGCCATGCCTATCCGAGGGCTCAATTTCTTGCTTTTGAACACCCCAAAAGGAAGGTTGTAAATCGTGAAATCAGTGTTTTTGGGAAGTTCCACCCAGGTAGTTAACAGTGGAAATGGGCTAGTGCTCATGTGTAAAAATTTAAGAGGCTGCAAGGTAGACAGATTCAGGGTAATCAAAAAACCGCTTTACTTACTAGATCGATTAATCTTGAAAAAAACACTTTTGTTGCACCATAATTTTGCCACACCTGAATAATTAATTGTTGCTTTCACTTATCTTGATGTCGATTAATTTGACCTCCTAGATTTGTAACAATGAATAAGGGGAGAAATTAATTCCACCCAATACCCTCCAATACCTATGAAAAAGATCTTTTCACTTTTCGTTCTCCTCCTTTTTTCGGGAAGCTTTCTCCCTGGATTTTCGCAAGAAAAACCCGTTCTTCTTCAGCTTGATGAAATAGCTGTTATCGACCAGAAGGTCATGATTCCCATGCGAGATGGCACCCGCCTAGCAACGGACATTTACCGACCCAAAGGCGACTATCCAGTGCCCATCGTGTTTTCAAGGACACCCTACAACTTCAATACTTACGGCAATGGGGAACTCAATTCCCGCACCATGCAGACCGCCTTGGAATGGGTCAGAAAAGGATATGCGTACGTAGTTCAAAACGAACGAGGCCGATTTTTCTCTGAGGGCAACTGGGACATCCTAGGCTTGCCCCTCACCGATAGTTACGATGCCTTTGATTGGATGGCTGCACAACCTTGGAGCAATGGTAAAATAGGCCTTCTAGGCTGCTCTTCCACTGCCGAATGGCAAATGGCTGCCGCCTCCCTGCAACACCCGGCACTCGCTGCCCTCGTCCCACAAGCCTATGGCGCTGGGGTGGGTAGAATTGGCAAGTTTACCGAGCAAGGGAACTGGTACCGAGGGGGTGCAGGTCAGATGCTTTTCACCTCTTGGCTCTACAGCACCCAGCACGATCCCCTAGCCCCGAGACTTCAGGCGGGAATTGGACAAAAAGATTTGCTTCGCTTGGAGCGCTTCTACGACATGGCTCCAGAATACCCCAAAGTAGACTGGAAGCAGGCCTTGGCTCACCTTCCTGTGCAGGACATTATCAAAAATGTAAATGGTCCGAAAGGAATTTATGAGGAGATGATCACGCGCAAACCAAATGATCCCCGCTGGTATCAAGGAGGACTTTACCACGACAACATGCCTTTTGACACCCCAAGCTTGTGGTTTGTGTCCTGGTACGACGTCTCTTCCTCTCCTAACATTGCGCTTTACAATCACGCACGTACGAATGCCATCAGCCAGATGGCTCGGGACAACCAGTATTTGGTCATCGCCCCAGTGTTGCATTGCTCCTTTACCCGAGCTACCGAAAATACGGTGATTGGCCAGCGTAGCGTGGGAGATGCACGCTGGAAATACGACGAAGTGATTACCGCATGGTTTGACCGCTGGCTGGTGGGAAAAGACAACGACATCATCGCCAAACTTCCAAAGGT
>CAZPKI010000218.1:0-2820 GCA_964587015.1 uncultured Limnohabitans sp. | reverse complement strand
GGATTTTTTTCCAGGTTTTGCCTGCATCCGTGGATTTGTAGAGGCCCGAACCCGGCCCTCCAGACTTCACTTGCCAAGGGAAGCGCTGGTGCTCCCACATCGCGGCATAGAGGATTTCGGGGTAGTTCATGTCCATGGATAGTTCCACAGCTCCGGTCATGTTATCCACAAACAGGATTTTTTCCCAGGTCAGGCCTCCATCGATGCTTTTGTATACCCCTCGGTCCTCGTTTGGAGCATGAAGAGCTCCTTGGGCCGCTACATAAAGTACATCCGGGTTGCTAGGATGGATTTGAATTCGAGAGATGTGTTGGGTCTTCTCCAAACCCAATTTTTTCCAGGTTTTTCCAGCATCGGTGGATTTGTAAACCCCATCCCCGTAAGAGGTCATGACCCCTCTAGGTGCATGTTCACCCATACCCACATAGACGATGTTGGGATTGCTTTCGGCTACCGCTACGGCCCCAACAGAGCTGGTAGCAAAAAATCCATCCGAGATATTTTCCCAATGTTGACCTGCATCGCTGGTCTTCCAAAGTCCTCCACCCGTAGTGCCAAAGTAATAGGTCAGCTGGTCTTGGAGAACTCCTGTGGCTGTGACGGATCTTCCTCCTCTAAATGGACCGATGTTTCGGTATTTGATAGGAAGAGAGGAATCAAAGGTCTGAGAATTAGCAGCTAGCGAGCTAAGCAGGAATAGGAAAAGAAAAATTCGTTTCATTAGGGTGGTGCATTTAAAGATCCTAAATCTAAGAAAAAGGCGAAATAATGTAGCGTGATTTAAAAATGAATTGAAATGGCTCAAAAGCGAATCTAAATCTGCAGGGAAATATGCGCCTGAATTAGGACTAAGATTTTGATCTATTTTTTCTTCTACCTATCAATCAGAGCAATCTTTTCTTTTAAAAAGTGTAAGCAAAGGGAATTCGCAGGGTTGGTACCTATAGCGTTACACGTTGACTCCAAACAAATAGCCTACGCCCGCAGAAAGTCCCATGGCTAAGGTTCCCCAGAGTGTAATGCGCCAAATGGCTTTGCTAAGGCTGGATCCTCCTGCTTTTGCGGAGGCAGCTCCGAGCAGAATGAGAAAAAGTAGGGTGAATCCATAGAGCCAGTATTCCATTCCAGTCACGGGAGCCAAAAGCACCAAAGCTAAGGGCAAGATGCCTCCTACCGTAAACGAGGCGCCAGATGCGAAGGCTGCTTGAATCGGGTTTGCTTGATTCATTTCATTGATCCCCAACTCATCTCTTAGGTGCGCACCCAAGGCATCCTTTTCGGTAAGCTCAAGGGCTACTTGCCGCGCTGTTTCTTTTTTTAGCCCTCTCAATTCATAAATCTGCGCCAACACATGCAGCTCTTGCTCGGGATAATCTTTGAGTTCCTTGATTTCCCGTTCTTTATCTGCCTTTTCAATATCTGTTTGTGAGCTTACGGATACATATTCCCCTGCAGCCATAGACAAGGCACCCGCCACTAAGCCTGCTACAGTGGCCAACACGATGGGTTCACGGGTGGTACTTGCCGCTGCCATACCGATGGCAAGGCTGGAGATGGAAATGATGCCATCATTGGCACCCAATACCGCCGCTCTCAGCCAATTACTTCTGTGGAGGTAATGGTGATCTAGGTAGTTCTCAAGGGTAATATTTCTTTGTCGCATGGATTGCTTTGCGTATTTAAATTCTATTTTCTGATTATCCGCTTTTTCACCAATACCTAAAGAAAATAAGGTTTGAAGATCAATTAAATGAGCTGTGAACCGTGGACTGTCGTCCGTCGACGATTATCCGCAGTGATTCAAACTGAACTTAAGCTACTGGTAAGATTGCGGATAATCATATTCTATTTTTCACAATTTCCTCCATCACCCAATTGGTCCGTGCTGCAGAGATTCCGGTGCTGGGACAATTTCCTTTGCCGAGTAATTCTTCCACAATACTTTGGATTAGAGGTCGTTGGATGTGATGGGGAAGTTCTAAGTGAAAATGAAGTGGCTTTTGATTCGGTCGAATAAGGGCAAATGCACCTTCTCCAAATGTTGCGAAACGAATTTGTCCTTTGGATCCGTCAATCACTATTTCGTCAATTTCTGAGGCGGCTGAGGTGGTAAAACACCAGTTTCCAGTACCGATTACCCCGTTTTCAAATACAAAGCTCCCAGTCACCAAGTCTTCGGCAGGATAAGCCTTCGCTTGGTTGGTAGAAAAGCCGGTTGCATGTGTGATTTTGCCAAAAAAGAAGTCTAGTAAGTCCAGTTGGTGGGAGGCTAGGTCGTAAAAATAACCGCCCCCTGCGATTTCGGGAAGGACGCGCCAATTTTCTTCAGAGTTGCTCACCAAGTTGGGTGTAAGGACTTGCTTCAGGTTGATGTGTACTGTTCTCACCTCCCCAATTTCACCTGTTTCCAGGAGCTCCTTGATTTTTGCAAAATGAGGGAGCTTTCTTCGGTAATACGCGACAAATAAGGGAACTTTTGCTTTTTCGCAGGTCTGAATCATTTGCAAGCATTCGGCGTAGGTACGTGCCATTGGCTTTTCCACATAGACGGGCTTTCCCGCTGCAGCCGCCAGCTGGGTGAGTTCCAAGTGTACATGTGGAGGAGTGGCAATGTAAATGGCATTTACCTCTGGGTCTTGGATAAGGTCTGCGGCATTGCTATACCATTTGGGTACGCCGTGACGCGTTGCATAGTCTTGGGCTTTTTCTGGATCTCGCCGCATAACAGCCACTAGCTTGCTGTGTAAGATCGTATTCATCGCCGGTGCAGATTTGAGTTCGCACACTTTGCCCACGCCTAGTACTCCCCATCGGACTTCT
>CAZPKI010000217.1:0-2825 GCA_964587015.1 uncultured Limnohabitans sp. | reverse complement strand
CTTACCGGAATGTAGAGGCTTTTCAATACCTCATGTCCCACATCCAGGCGGCCTTGCTTTCGATAGAGGCCTGGATAAACTCCTTAACTAAGGTCTGGTAGCTAGCGCCGGAGATTTCTTTACCCTTCATTTTTTTAGGCAGGGGGATGAGTTCTTTTGGTTCGCCAAACGTAATCTTCTCTGCTTCCACGATAAGCATGCCGTCGTTAATGTCATAGGCTAAAATCAAACCAGGGAGTCCAAATTGTTCTTCTGGACCGACTGAAACAGGAATATCCGAGGCAAACCAAGCCGTGATCTTCTGGCCTTTTACTTTGTCTTCACTGACGGCTTTCATGCACATGTGTCCGAGAATATCGCGTATTTCGTTCATTACTCTCCATTTTGGAGCATGTAGGCTATCACGGACAATATACGTTTTGCTCATCTGGTCCATGTACTTAAGGTAGGTTTGCTCCTTCAGGTTGTTTTCAATGAAATAGTCCTCTACTTGCCAGGAGTAGTTCTGAACTTCATAAGGTTCGCCGAAGGTATAGCGGCTTTTTTCTGGCCAAAACTGAAGCTTCATTCGGGTGCTGTAGCCTTCAGGATTACTCCAAGTGAGTTGAATCCGGTCCTTTTCCTGTTGCGTGAGGTGGGGCATGCTGGAATAGATTTTATCATAGAAAATCCGGTATCTGTATTCCACTTCTCCCACTAAATTTTGTGCTTTAATTCCTGTGACAATCAGGATGAGCGTTATCGTTATCAGGTATTTTACTTTCATTGTCGAAAAGGTTAGCTGCTAGTTAAGATTACCTATCATTTTTTACTTCTACTCCCCGCATGTTGTAGGTGACTCCAAAAAGGAAGTAGCGTGCCAAGGTTTCAATTCGTCCAGAGGTCACGAAGTTTTGACCTGCAAACTGATTGATGGTTCGATTTTGATTGAAGATGTCATAGGCAGAGAGCCGAATCTCCCATTTTTTTGCCTCTCCGAGCAGTTTATAAACAAATGCGTTCAGAATAGGCACTTCTTGATTGAATCCAAAACTTTCATTTTCAAACCGGTTGTAGTTGAATTTCACATCCAAGTAAAAAGCTTTGGGAAGCTTGAGATTCATGTTGGTATAGGCACTCCAATTAAGGATGTCTTGGTTCTGGGAGGGGTTTTGTGCGTAAGTGGTTTTGCTTAGACGGAAAGAAGAGCCGGCGTACAGGTTTATCCAATCTACTGGGGTGAAGTCCAAACTTCCTCCAATACTCTGACTTAAGGTAGTTGCTTCTGTCTCAAGAGAGTTGATAAGGGCAATATTTCTCGAGTAGGATGGATTTGCAGATAAATAGGCGTTTACCTTAGTTTTAACGATAGGAAATCCAAATCCCAGATAGGAAGTATAGCGCTGCCCACCTGAAACATTTCCGGACTTAAATGTGGTGACAAGCGTTTCTGGATCTATGGTTTGGTTTTGAACTACTTGGTTCTCGAAGAAGGTTGAGTTCAAAGAAAAATTGAAATTCACAAAAGTGGCAGGATCATACATGTAAAATCCAGTAGTGAACGTATGCGTTACTTCAGGTTGTAAATCGGGATTTCCTTCGCGGATATACAAGGGGTTGGAAATATCTTTGAAGGGCTGCAAAGCCGAAATATTTGGCGGAGTCACGCCCATGGAATAGTTTGCGTTGAGACGCTTGTTGCCCTTCATGGTCTTCCAATAAGTAAGGTTAGGGGTAAAATTGAGGTAATTTTTGTCCACGCTACCTAAATTTTGTCCTTCTTTTTCTACTGAAAACTGTCCACTCAAACGGTAGTTGGAGGCCGCAAAACCCAAACTCAAGTTGGAGCCCTTGTTGGCATATCGGATGGAAGAACCCACTCGATTGTAGGTAATGGTATTGTCAAAGAAGCGGCTAAGGTCAGGATTCAGGGTACGAACATCGCTTGTCTCTACATCGAATACTTTTCGGTCAATTTCACTTGTTGATTGGCTGAAATTGTAAAACGTTTCCCAGAAAAAGATTTTTTTGATTGGCTCGACAAAAAGTAAACTTGACTTGATCGTGTTTGAACTATTAAATGCTTCGTTCAATTGATCCAAATTTCTAAAATAGGTGGTTGGATCGGTGGAGTTGACGAGGTCTACAACGGATTTTTGAATGCCCTCTTCGTCTGCCTGGTTGTAGGTATTACTGATGCTGGCAGCAAAGTTTCTGCCGCTTTTTTCGAATTTATGCCTGAAGATTGCGGTGCCTTGAAAGGAGCCAGACCACCTATCCGAGCGGTTGTCACGTTCCATTTGGCTTTGCTCCGTGCTACTTCGGATCAGCTCCTGAAAGCTGTTCAGCGAGCTATTGAGTGTGCTTAGCCTCCCCTTTGCATTGATGGTAAGGGTGTTGGCGCTGTCAAGCTCGTTTTGAAAACGAAGATTTGCCCGATGGTGACCTGCTATATTGTTTTGTAAACTTTGGTCAATGGAAGAGAAGGAGGAGTTGTTCTGAAGAAAATTCGTTCTACTGCTGAAGTTCTCAATGACTTGATCACTTCGACTGTAGAAATAGTTGCCACTAACATCCTTTTTGTCCTTCAGGTGGTTGTAGTTGATGCCTATCGCTTGGTTATTGGAGAAGCCCGAACTGAGGTTGTTGAAGGGGATTTCAAAGGATTCTTCAGAGTCTCCGCCTGAAGAAAAGATGAAATAACCACCGTCTGAATTAAATCCGAAATCTCCCGTGTCCCCAAATTGAAACGCTCCGCTCCCTCTAAATTCTTGGAGGTCATCCCAACTCAAGCCGCTTTCATTGACATTATTGCCATAGCCGATGATTGAAAACTGGTTTACCTT
>CAZPKI010000216.1:0-2841 GCA_964587015.1 uncultured Limnohabitans sp. | reverse complement strand
CCTACGTAAAAAATCATTTCCTGTTTAAAAGTACATGAAATCCTTAAATTTTTTGATCACTCAGCCGCATTTGCCTGCAGAATTTTCTTCAATTCTCCTCTTAAAATTTGGAGACAATTTTCTTGATCTCCAACCAATGCAATCTCCTTAATCCAGAGCCTTGCTTCTCCTTGGTTTTGAGGGGATTCGGGGTTGGTACTGCGGGCCTGTATCCAGTCCACTTGAGCTGCCAAATCCCAGGGAAGGTCATTTCGCCCCAATAGGAATCCATTCTCACTAAATAATCGGTCAGGTTGCGGCATTTGTTTGCCCAGAAAAACGCAGCAATAAAGTCCATGGCCAAACCAGCTTACAAAACGGATGTTACAACCACTGTCCAAGTCAAACTCTCGAATCAGGTCAAGCACGAGGTAGGGGAATCCAAGCAGCTGATTTCCTTTGGAGATTTTTTTACCCTTCGATTTTGAGAAAAAATGGGTCAATTCCTCATTTGTAACGGAGTTGCCTAGCTGTTCAAAAAGGTCCAGAAAATCAGTTTTTAGTTGATTCTGACGTTGAACTAGCGTTTTATCTAGCCAGAGATTAAGGTCTAGCTCCGATTTCACTCGGTTACCATTTCAAGAGTGCAGAAGCCCAAGAAAAACCTGAGCCAAAAGCTGCAAGACAAATCAGCTCATTTTCTTTCAATCTTCCCTGTTCCCAAGCTTGGGAGAGAGCAATAGGGATGGTTCCTGCAGTGGTATTGCCCAGGTGCATGATGTTATTGAATACCTTCTCGTCTGGCAACTCCAGTTTCTGTTGGATGTATTGTGAAATCCTCAAATTGGCCTGGTGGGGCACAAGGAGGTCAATGTCGTCCTTAGTCAATTGATTGAATGCCAATGCTTCTTGAATTACTTCCATAAAGCGAACTACAGCATGCTTGAAAACTGCATTTCCATTCATTTTAAGCAAAAAGTCTCCTCGCTCAATCAGCTCTTTGGAGATTCGTTCTTTTCCACTGGAACTTGGGGCGAGGCAATACAATTCTTCGGCGTGAGCTCCTTCAGAATGCAGGTGGGTACTGATAATCCCTGCTAGACCAGTCGCTGCTCTGCCCACTACAACCGCACCGGCTCCATCCGCAAAAATCACCGAACTGGATCTGCCTTCATCACTTTTATCCAAGGCTGAAGATTGGATTTCAGCACCGACAACTAGGATTTTTTGGTACATGCCGGTTTTGATAAACTGATCGGCAATGGAAAGGGCATAGATAAATCCAGAACAAGCATTTCGAATGTCTAGAGCACCGATCGTTTTGAATCCCAATTCCCGCTGCAGTAGCACGCCATTGCCCGGTAAAAAGTAGTCCGGGGTAATGGTAGCAAAAATAATGAAGTCAATTTCATCTTTTTCTACACCAGCTCGTTCCATGGCCATTTTACTTGCTTTAGCAGCCATGTTGTTTACGGTGTCCACTCCAGGTGTATACCAACGTCTCTCCTGAATTCCAGTACGCTCTACAATCCACTCGTTGTTGGTATTCATCATTTGGGAAAGTTCGGCATTGGTGACAATCCGTTCAGGCACATAATGTCCCGCTGCTAGAATTCGTGAAGTATACATGGGCTTAGCGTAAAGTAGATGGGTGTTTGGGTAAATAGCGTTGCAATATCGGTACTGCAAATTAGTTCAACAAGAAAAGATGGGCTTGTTCGGCTTATCCAAACAGGGTGTAATTTCCAAATTGATCCATAGGGGAGGTCTTCCGAACGAGACTTTGGGAATCATTTTGTACTGAATTGACCAAAGGCGATACCGTGTAGCTACCCATCAATTCAGTGGGGTAGGGCTTCAATAATTCCAGAAGTTCGGCTTCAGAACTGTAACTGTCCAACCATTTTTTCTCTTGCCCAGGTCTCAAAATCACGGGCATGCGATCGTGAACTTCTGAGACCAATTCATTTGGGCTGGTTGTGAGGATTAAAAAAGTATGTTGAGACTCTCCGGATACCGTTTCATATTCTTCCCAAATTCCAGCAAAAGCAAAAGGTTCCTCCTCACGTAGGACAAAGCGATGGGGGATTTTGGTTTTTTTTCCCACTTTTTTCCATTCGTAAAATCCATCTGCAGGGATTATGCAACGTCTTTTCAGGAAGGAGGATTTAAAAGTTACTTTTTCATGAACAGATTCAGCTCTTGCATTGATGAGTTTGGCCGAAACGGGCTTATTTTGACCAAAATCTGGGGTAATTCCCCAGTAAAAAAATGAAAATCCTTTGGGACTATCGGAGGTAATCACGGGCACCAACTGCGTTGGGGCAATGTTGTATCGTGGAGAAAAATCCACCAGCATTTCTGCCTGGAAGCGTTCTTCTAATTCGATTTTACTTTTGGCAAGTGAATATCTTCCACACATGGGCGCAGTTTTGGCTATTTTTTTCGAAGTTAGGAATCCTGGCAAATAAATTCAACTGCTCGGGCTTCAGAATAAAAGGGTAGATGGGGGTCAGCTTGCATAAAACCGACATGACCTCCCTGGCTGGGAAATTCAAAGTGTACCTGATCCAACTGTTGTGCGAGCTGAATGGGGTAGCAGGCGGGACTGAGGAAAGGATCGTTTTGTGCGTTTAAAACGAGTGCAGGAACTTGAATGTCTGGCAAGAACTGCAATGCTGAGTTGATTTGGTAATATTCTTCAGCATCGAAGAACCCATGCAAGGGACCAGTAAAGGTGTTGTCAAAATCCCGAAGGGTGCGAATGGAGGCAAATTTTTCTAAGGGAAATTCATCTGGAAAATACGCGGATTTTTTCTCAATCTTCAATTGGAGGCTCTTTAGAAATCGGCGGGTGTAGAG
>CAZPKI010000215.1:0-2856 GCA_964587015.1 uncultured Limnohabitans sp. | reverse complement strand
CCACAAAACGCAAAGTTTTGAGGAAGAATTCAGAACAATACTTGCTGAACATCAACTAGAGATTGATGAACGTTATTTTTTGAAGTAGAGGACACTCTTTTTGTAATAGTTTACAGGCCTAGTTACGCCCCCGCAATCCTGCGGGGCAGGCTCCTTAGCGGGGCTTAAAAATCATTGTGCTTCCTTTACCCCCGGCTTCACCGGGGGTCATAATTGTTGCGATCCTTCGGATCTAGCATTGAAACTAATTTTCAAAATATGTTACATCGTTTAATCTGGAAATATTTTTAGGATTGAATTTATTTGAATTGCCAACATGCCTCGAAGAGGCTACACAAGGATGACCCCGGGTGAAGCCCGGGGTTGGTGTGATAAATATTCCCTTGAGCCCCGCAGGTGGCGAAACGAAAAACATGATTAGTAGCGTCCGCCGCGGCGGACTTCCAAAAATCATTATGCTTCCTTTACCCCCGGCTTCACCGGGGGTCATCTTAGTTTCGATCCTTCGGATCTGGCCCCGAATGGAGCTTGACAAAGATGACCCTATACGCCGTGGGTGGGCAGGGGGGATTCTTTAATTGAAAACTAAATTTTTTTAAGGAAATTATTCAATGGCTCAACAAACCCTAAGACCTCGCAAACCTCAATAACTCAACAAAATCCCCTTTATCGGCTAATTTCAAGGCTTTCAGGTAATCGGTTCGCTGCTCTGAGGGCTCCACCAAACTGCTTTGCCCCCAACTGAATTTTTTCAAGTCAAAAACATGTTGGCAAATCAAATCAGCCATGATTCTGGAATGTCTGCCGTTGCCATTTGGAAAGCAATGGATCGATACCAATCGATGCTTAAATCGTATGGCAGCCTCATCAGGTAGGTAGCTTTGGCGCTCCACCCAAAAATTTACATCCGCTACAAGTTGTCTGAGTTCGACCCTGATTTTTGTCCAATCCATGCCAAGATTGGTTTCCGTACGTCGAAATTGTCCTGCCCAGTTCCAAACTAGTCCAAACATACGTTGGTGCACTTGAATGATAAATTCTTCAGTTAGCAGGTTTTTTATTTTTCGTTTACTAATCAACCAGATTAAAGCCTCATTGATATTGGCCTGTTCAAATTCGTTCAATTGTTGCTGGGTAGCAATGGTCTTGATTTTTAAGCCACTGATTTGTTCTGGATCCAGGGGCGTTTGACCGGCTTGATAGCCAAACATCAATCCCATAATTGACTAGGCATACGATACAGTAGGTCTTTAGTCAATCGCTCCAACTCAAGTTTTTGACTTGCGGGATTGGTTTCTTGATTCTCCAAGCGCATGGTTTGTTTGGATTGAGTAAAAATCTCTTGCGCCTTTTTTTGGGCTTGTTTTTCGAGGGTTGCGCTGATTGAACCCGTTCTTGGTTTGAAATAATAAACCAACTCCATATCCATTGCCTTTGCTGTCTTCTTTAGCGTTGCCAATGAGATCGTTTCGGCTAGTTCTCGCTTTTCAAAATTTGTAACTGCACTAGCAGAAATACCTAATCGTTCCCCCAGCTGCCTCAAAGACATGCCCAGCGCCAATCGTACTGCTTGAATCCATCCCGCAGGAGGGGATATTTGCTGTTTTCCCGACTCAAAGGATTGAATCTGTTCATCCAGTTGCTTTTGAATCAATGCTTTTTGCAGGATTGACATAACCTATAGGTTTAAATAATTTTAACAAATATAAATCTTTAAGGTAATAAAAAGAATTTAAAATTAATTTATAGGTTAATTTTTGTGGAATGAATTTATTAAAAATGGCTGGTCTTTTTTCTAATTAATCCCCGTCTAAATCCTTTAAATCCCCCTTTATCCCCCTTGTAAGGGGGAATTTCACCACCTGGTCTCCAAACAGACACAATTAATTCAAAAATGTTACTTTATAATTGATGGTTAGGTGAGGCTAGGGAGTGATTCCCCCTTTTTAAGGGGGCAAGGGGGATTTTTTGAAATTTTTTCAACTTAAAGACCTCCATTTCCACTCCCTCCTCCAATTCCTGATATAACTCATAGTTTTTATCAATCGAAAAAATAATTACATGCATTTTTCTTTTCTTAACTTAGCGTCTTATCTCGATAAACTAACATACATACAATGGATACACACGGAAAAAACGGAGGCGACATCGCAAAATGTCCTTTCCACAATGGCTCCATGGCTGCAGCAGCAGGCAAGGGCATGCAAAACCAAGATTGGTGGCCTAACCAATTGAAATTAAACATTTTGCGTCAGCATTCTACCCTCTCCAATCCCCTGGAAGAAGGTTTTGACTATGCCAAGGAATTTGAAAGCCTCAACCTCGCTGAGGTAAAGGCTGACATTGAAAAAGTATTGACTACCTCCCAAGACTGGTGGCCAGCAGATTACGGACACTACGGCCCTTTTATGGTACGTATGTCTTGGCACGCTGCCGGTACCTATCGCGTACAAGACGGTCGTGGAGGTGCAGGAACTGGTGCTCAGCGCTTTGCTCCGCTCAACTCCTGGCCTGACAATGCCAACCTAGACAAGGCGCGCTTGCTCCTTTGGCCAATCAAACAGAAGTACGGACAGAAATTATCTTGGGCGGATCTTTTGGTCCTAGCGGGCAACGTGGCCATGGAATCCATGGGCTTCAAAACTTTCGGATTTGGCGGAGGTCGCCCAGATATCTGGGAGCCTGAACAAGATATTTTCTGGGGAACTGAGAACGAGTGGGTTTCTCACCGCAACCCAGAGGCACTAGCCCATCCGCTAGGAGCCACAGAAATGGGATTGATCTATGTCAATCCAGAAGGCCCAGACAAGGTTGCGGATCCACTTTTGGCTGCAAAAGCCATCCGAGAGACTTTTG
>CAZPKI010000214.1:0-2869 GCA_964587015.1 uncultured Limnohabitans sp. | reverse complement strand
CCTGCGGTAGGTTCAATCTCTTTGCTCCTCGGCTAAAAAAAGGAAGTTATCGCGCCAAGACGCCAAGACCTACCTGCGGAAGGCAGGCGCCAAGAGCTTACGTATTTCTTTGCGTCTCCGCGTCTCTGCGCGCTAAAAAAACAAAGGCTCTAGTCCTGCTTAAGGTGGGTAAGCCTGCGGTAGGCAGGCTGCGAATGGCTTAACCTATTTCTATGCGCCTCTTCGAGAATAAAGGGAAGTAATCGCGCAAAGACGGCAAGCCGCAAAGGGGTTTATTTCTTTGCGCGCTAAAAAAAATCACGCGAAGCCAGCCTACCGTTGGCAGGGTGTTACGGGCTTTACTATTTTCTTTGAGTCTTTCCTGCTTTGCGAGAGGCTACCCTTTTTTTAATGGTAATGTTGGAGGAGAATATCCACGATGCGCTCGGCGGTCTTCCCATCCCATAGCGGGATCCCCTGATACTGCTTCCAGTTTCCTTGTAAGATTTTTGCGAGGTAGGGCCCTAGATTTTTTGGGTCGGTGCCTACCAATTCGTTGGTGCCGAGGTGAATTGTCTCTGCGCGCTCCGTGCTATCACGTAGGGTAATGCAAGGCACATTCATCACTGAAGCTTCTTCCGTCACTCCTCCCGAGTCCGTTATGATTCCCTTGGCTTGCTGCACGAGGTGGTTAAATTCCAAGTAGCCTAGCGGGCTGATCAGGTGAAGATTCGGAGCAGCGATACCTAAACGTTCTAAGTTTTTGGCAGTGCGCGGATGTACTGGAAAAATCAACGGCAATCCGGCAGTCCCATCCAAGATAGCTTCCATCAGCTCCCGTAAGGATTCTTCATTATCCACATTCGCTGGGCGATGGAGTGTCATGACAAAGTATTCACCTGCCTGCAACTGATCGAAGGGCTTTCCAGCGGGCTTTTTGAAATGTGGCAGCTGCGCCAACAGGGTATCAATCATGGTGTTGCCCACAAAGTGAATCCGGTCTTCCGGGACCCCTGCGGTACGCAAGTTGCCATTTGCAATCTCGGAGGTAGTAAAAAAGTGATCTGTGATCGAGTCGGTTACCATGCGGTTGATCTCCTCCGGCATGCTCAAGTCTCCTGAGCGGATACCTGCCTCTACATGCGCGACATCGATTTGTAATTTTTTGGCAGAGATGGAACAGGCCAAGGTACTGGTGACATCGCCAACTACAAGAACAAGGTCTGGACGATGGGCCATCAATTCCTGTTCGAAAGCCACCATAATCGCTGCAGTTTGCTCCGCTTGAGTGCCTCCACCTCCTCCGAGGTTTGCATTTGGAGTGGGGATATGTAGTTGATCAAAAAAATCTCCCGACATGTTTTTGTCGTAATGTTGCCCGGTATGCACAAGCCGAAAATCCACCGTTACTCCTTCCGCTTGCTTTTTTTGCAAGGCATGAATCAGCGGAGCGATTTTCATAAAGTTGGGCCGAGCACCGGCTACTAGGGTAAAAAGAGGCATAGCAAAAGCGAATTGACAAGTAAAAGTAAGGGATTATCCTTTATTTTTTGACTGAAGCCAGGAGCAGACAGGTTTGATAACTGAATGGCGGCTACGCGCTGTCTTGAAAGGTGAATTTGAATCAGGAGATTGTCCTTCTTAAATTGGAAGAAATGGCTCCTTTTTTGTTTATTTGTTAAATTATATCTGATTATCCGTTTTTTTACCATTAACGAGAGAAAATAAGGCTTGAAGTTCATTTAGGTGAGCAGTGGACTGTGGACAGTCGTCCGTGGACGATTATCCGCAGTAATTCAAACAAATCTTACCCTACTGGTATAATTGCGGATAATCAAAAATTATATTTTTAATCCCCCCTTTTTCCATGGGAAAGTTGCTGCTTAGTCTTCGCCTTTTTGCTTTTTTTCTGCTTTTGGGAACGGTTTCCTGTGTGGAGTCTGTTGAAAACCAAGTTCAAATTTACAACAATGACTTTTCAAAACTGGATCTGGCCAATTTTGAAAATGGGCGTCTATTAATCTGGAGAAATGATACCATTGCAGGGCATTACCACAACGAGGAAGTGGCGGTTACACTTTACGACTTGCCAGCGCACAACTATTTAAAGTTGACTGCTGAGATTTTTATTCACGACAGCTGGGACGGAAACTGGGATGATGGTTATTCTGGACCAGATTACTGGTTTATGGGAATCGATAGCATGGATGTTGTTCGCACTACCTTTTCGAATAGCCCTTGTGAATCTTCTTATTGCTTGTACCAGTCTTACCCTAATGAATTTTTCCGGCAGAATATCCCCAAAACAGGGGCGATAGAAGCCAACCTGCCAAGCTTGTGTCTTGGAGGACAAACCACCACCAGCCGGTACCGAATAGAGAAGCTCATTGAACATTCCAAGTTAGACTCTGTACGGTTTTTCATGCGGGATGAATTGAAGCAAACCAACAGTTATTCGCCCAAGTGTGATGAGTCTTGGTCGATTGCCAAAATTTCCATTTTAGCCATTCAAACTAACTCCTGATGCAACTACGACTACTACTAGCGGCGATTGGACTGTTTGGGATGCTTTCATTCAGTCAGAGTACTAAGGCTCAGAGTATTGCTGTGGGGGCTCCTTCCTTGGAAGACTACCTACGGAGATTGCAGTTGACCGGCAAGGTGGATTCGGCTTCCTCATTTATGATTCGCCCATTGATCCCTACGGCCGCTTTTGGCCTTGCACATGGCTTCGATTTGGATGGGGACTTGGTCGATCTGGACTCTTCCAGCTACCACCAACGTCTTGGGAAGCATGGTAAATTTTTATTTCTCCCCGCTCTAGTTAAAAGCCAATATACCTCCAACTATCCCTTTGCCACGAACGATGGCGCCATGATTCCAAATCGCG
>CAZPKI010000213.1:0-2877 GCA_964587015.1 uncultured Limnohabitans sp. | reverse complement strand
CCCCTACCCCTATGATTTTGAGCAAGTCCATGGGAGCTACACGGAGCGATTCTTTCCGCATTCCCATCAGTACTGCTACGCCTATCGCTGCTAGCAGTGTTCGGTAAAAAACAAGTTCCAATGAGGGTAGGCTAATCAGCAATCCTAAGATGGAGGTGATACCCCAAATCAACACAATAAAGTGAAGCAGCAAGTAATCCTTGAAGGTAGCAGGAAGCATCACCGAGGAACAGTTTTGTATAAAATCAATCCCGTAAGCGCAAAAAGTAAGTTGGGCATCCAAACCGCCAAAACGGGAAACTGGGTGCCGGCTTCAGCAAAGGTGCGCGAAAGGAGAAACAACAAGATGTAGACAAAAGCGAGGAAGAAACCAAGCGCAATTTGAAATCCGGAGCCACCTCGCGTTTTTCGTGCCGACATAATCACGCCAATAAATGTAAGGATAACTGAGGCGAAAGGAGACATGTATCGCACGATGCGTTCGATGCGGTAGTAGCTCACATTATCTGCCCCTCGTTCTTCCAAGAGGGTAATTTGCTGACTCAATTCTGGCAGCTTAAGAGTTTCATGATGGTTTTCAGGCAAATCAAAATCAGCAGGAGAAATGGAGAGCACCGTATCCATGAAATTGCCCGTCGTGTAATCTTCTCCTCGCTCCTTTAGAATTCGTAGCCTCCAGTTTTCCAATCGCCATACATTTTTGGCAGTATCCCATTGGATTAAGTCTGAAGAGAGCTTGGAAATTAGCTTGCCCTCACGGATTTCTTCCAAGGTAAAGTTGTAGCCTGTATTGCTGGTCTTGTAAAATCGACTGATGTAGGCATAGGCATCTGGACCCACTTTGATGTGAATATTGGGGTCCGTGGAGGCTTCTCCTTTTTCGAGGTATTGCATTCGAAATTTCGCTACTCCCGCAGTGGCACTGGGTAGGATCCATCCATTCAGCACAAAACTCGTGGCTCCAATAAGGGCTGCCGCAAAAAGAAAAGGTCGAAGTAATCGAACAAAACTAATTCCTGAACTCAGGATCGCTACAATCTCCGTTCTACCCGCCATCTTGGAGGTGATGAAGATCACCGAAATAAAGACCGTAATTGGAGTTAGCAGGTTGTTGAGGTACAAGCCATAGTTGCCCATGTAGGACAAGATGTCCTTTGTGGGCACCTGATTCCGGATATAGGTGTCGTTTTTTTCAGTAAAATCCAGAACCAAAACCACCAGAATAAGTAGGACAACTACAAAAAAGTAGGTCTTCAAAAACTCTTTGATGATGAGCTTGTCGAGAATTTTCATGTTACAATCGCGTGCTTACTTTTTGGACCATAGCCGTTTTCCAGCTGCCAAAATCTCCGGCTTGAATATGTTCCCTTGCCTGCCCTACAAGCCATAAGTAGAAAGCAAGGTTATGAATACTCGCAATTTGCGCAGCCAAAATCTCCTTGGAAACTGTCAGGTGCCGCAAGTAGGCCTTTGAATAGGTGCTACTTACTTCATTTCCTATCGCTGGATCTAGGGCACTAAAATCATCCTTCCACTTTTCATTTCGGATATTGATAATTCCCTCTGAGGTAAACAGCATGCCGTTGCGGGCATTGCGAGTAGGCATCACACAGTCAAACATATCCACACCGAGGGCGATGCACTCTAGGATATTGGCAGGAGTACCTACACCCATCAAGTAGCGGGGCTTTTCCACGGGCAAAATATCGGTTACCAAGGCAGTCATTTCGTACATCATCTCAGCAGGCTCACCTACCGAAAGCCCCCCAATGGCATTCCCTTCTCTCCCCTGCTGTGCAATGAATTCTGCGCTTTGAACGCGAAGATCTTTGTAAACCGAACCTTGAACAATTGGGAAAAGACTCTGGCTATATCCATACTTTCCTTCTGTAGCATCAAATCGATCTTGGCAGCGAAGTAGCCAGCGATGGGTCATGTCCATGGACTGTCGAGCATAGGCGTAGTCACAGGGATAGGGCGTACACTCATCAAAGGCCATGATGATGTCTGCCCCGATGCTTCGTTGAATATCCATCACATTTTCAGGCGCAAAAAAGTGCTTTGAACCATCAATATGGGACTTAAAAGTCACCCCTTCCTCCTTTATTTTTCGTGTTCCCGCGAGCGAAAACACCTGATATCCTCCCGAATCCGTCAACATGGGCCGATCCCATCCAATAAACTGATGGAGGCCACCCGCTTTCTCCAGGGTATCCAATCCTGGCCTCAGGTAAAGGTGGTAGGTATTGCCTAGAATGATTTGTGCTTGGATATCTTTTTTTAATTCCCGCTGGTGTACTGCCTTCACCGTACCCGCTGTTCCCACAGGCATAAAAATAGGCGTTTGGATCGTGCCATGGTCTGTGGTAAGGGTGCCCGTCCGGGCTTGGGTTTGGGTGTCTTTTTTTTCTAGGACAAACTTCATTGGAACGCAAAAAGGAGCAAAAACGCCTGACTTTCTTAGCTAGACTTAGTTGTGCAAAAATATCCACTTATTCTTAAATGACTTGCTGAAATTGATTTTATATTTGCCCAGCAAAATTGACCTATGGGCCTATTTTTATTGTGGTTTTTCTTCGGATTCGGAATACTTATTCAAGGAGGGTATTTCATACTAGTGTTTTCCCGAATTGCTTTGCATCGTTCTGGTTCGAAAAAATCAAGCCACCAAGAACCGGAGGAAGGAGTGACCGTAGTGGTGACGGCAAAAAATAAGTTCCACCATCTCAAAGTATTGATTCCCAAACTTTTTGAACAGGATTACCCCAAATATGACGTGCTGATTGTCAACGATCAGAGCACAGATCGAACCAAGAGGCTTTTGGAAGACCTCATGAGTCGGTATTCAAAACTTCGAACGGTCACCGTCAAGTACAC
>CAZPKI010000212.1:0-2884 GCA_964587015.1 uncultured Limnohabitans sp. | reverse complement strand
TGGGCGTTGGAGGAAATTTGGGCAGAATCGCTACCGCCTTGGATTACAGCCCCTACTCCACACGAGGCAAGGCTACCATTGAAACTGCCGGTGCAGGCCTTGATAAAGATTATGCCTTTGGCTGGTCCAATGGCATCCTGGAAAGCATGACCCTGCTGGTTCCTGACTTTTACGGAGGAGGAAGCACCACCCCGCTCCCGAAAGACTCTGCATCCGAAAAAGCCCTCCGAAATCAAGGCCTAGAGCCCGCACAAGTCAATGATTTCGTCAAAGGAGCACCCACCTACTGGGGAGACCAACCCTTCACTGGCGGACCTATTTACGGCAGTGCAATTCTGGTATTCCTAGCCATCTTGGGCATCTGGGTAGCACCTCGTGCCAGCCTGATTACTTTTGGATCCATCATTGTGCTCTCTCTGATGCTCAGTTGGGGCAAAAATTTAGCCTGGTTCAACTACGCTTTATTTGACATTTTACCGGGCTACAACAAGTTTAGAGCCGTATCCATGGCTTTAGGCATGACGCTTTTCGCGATTCCAGTTCTTGGGATGATTGCCTTGGAAAAACTGACGCAAACCAAAGCACTAAAGCCCCTATTGATTTCAGGAGGAATAGTCGCCGGGATTACCCTGCTGCTGGCAGTCATAGGAACTGCATTCTTCCGATTTGAAGGAGCTGGCGATGCCAACTATCCAGATTGGCTCGTCACGGCGCTTCAAGCAGACCGCAAGGAGCTACTCTCCTCCTCCGCTTGGAAAAGCTTTGCCTTTGTAGCACTAGCGATTGGTGCAATCTACTTCTACTTAAAAGGCAAAATCTCAGAAAGCATCCTGGGGATTGGCTTAATTGTCTTAATCACCCTAGATGTGTGGACCATCAACCGCCGCTACCTCAATGACGACTCCTTCAAGGGCAATCCATCCCGCGAGTTTTTTGCAGAAACTCCTGCGGAAAAATCCATAGCCGCAGACAAAGGCTACTTCCGAGTGCTTCCGCTCACAGAAGGACTTACCCAGGGGGCACGCACCAGCTACCGATTCAATAGCCTCGGCGGCTACCATGGCGCCAAACTTCGCCGTTACCAGGATTTGGTGGACTACCAGATGGAGTTTGAGCTGCAAGACTTTATCAAAAAAGCAAAAGAAGGCAACTTTGACTGGGCAAGCATGGGCACGATCAACATGCTCAACACCAAGTACCTCATCGCTGGAGCAGATAGCAAGGCGGTATTTGAAAACCCGGAAGCAAATGGCCCTGCATGGGTTCCTAGCCAACTTGTAGCTGTAAGTAGCAACAAGGAGGAAATGGACAAGCTCGGCACCATAGACACCAAAGCGCAAGCAACCATCAATAGCAAAGAGTTTGGAACACAAAAAGCAGGTGCAGGAAAAATAAGCCTCACCAAGCATAGCCCGAACGAACTCACCTACCGCGCAGAAATGACCACGGCCGGATTGGGCGTATTTTCGGAAATCTACTACCCAGCAGGTTGGACCGCCAAGATGGATGGCAAGGAAGTTCCCATCCTTCGAGCCAACTACTTGCTTCGTGGCCTTTCCCTTCCTGCGGGAACTCACGAAATAGTCTTTACCTTTGCCCCTGTGAGTTACACCGCCACCAAAACACCCATGATCCTGTTCCAGTATGCATTGGTGATTTTGTTGATCGCTGGACTAGTTACCACCTACAGAAAATCAGATGCAAGCCGCTGAAGAACAAGATAAAGTCGTTCGCTTCTACGACCAATTTGCCGAGAAGCAAGAAAAAACAGGCATCAACTCTAGGCATTTGAGTATCCTGGATAAGGCGAAGCAGGCTGGACTGAAATCCAATCACCGCATCCTAGAGGTAGGCTGTGGCATCGGAACCGTATCCCATCTCCTAGCTACCCAAGTTCCTCAAGGAAAGGTGCTTGCGGTAGATATTTCCCCAGAAAGTATTGAGAAGGCTCGAGTGCTTTGGAAAAAGCAAGGCAACTTGAAGTTTGACGTGTCAGACATGTCCGATTTCAATCTCCCGGGAGAAACCTTCGATTTTTTTGTGTTTCCAGATGTATTGGAACACATTCCTGTAGCCCAACATGCACGCTTGTTTGAAAACATCCAGCGCCATGCACATGCTGACTCGGTGGTCCTGATCCACATTCCTGCTCCCCGGTACTTGGAATGGATGATCGCAAATCAGCCCGAAAAACTTCAAGTAATTGACCAGCCACTAGACACAGGAGCATTGGTCCAGACCTTGGGTGCCTCCGATTTTTATTTGGAAAAAATGGAGACTTATGCGCTCTTTTTCCAAGAAAAGGACTACCAATATTTTGTCTTCCGTGCCAAAAAACCAGTACAGCAATCCACCGCAAAAAGTAAGTGGCAAGTCCTTAAAGAACGAATTCTCATCCGTTTGAAATACGGAATCAGCAGTTAATCAACATACCCATGGAAATCAAAGCCGGTACGGTGGTAGGGCTTACCTACGAACTCAAGGTGAGCAAGGAAGAAGATGATATCGAGTCCGCACCTTTTAGTGTGGAAGTTCGAGATGAAGAGGATCCTTTTCAGTTTCTTTTTGGACAGAGTGGCTTGCCAGAAAAATTTGAGGAGTTGCTCCAAGGAAAAAAATTGAAAGAGGAGTTTTCCTTCACCTTGACCACAGCAGAAGCCTATGGTGAAGCGGATGAAGAGCTCTTGGTAACTTTGCCCGTAGAGCAGTTTTCGAAGGAAAGAGGCTTCAGCCCATCCATGCTTGAGGAGGGAAACTTTCTTCCACTCGTGGACGAAAATGGGTACCCCATGCAGGCGAAGGTTTTGAAAAATTTAGGAGAAGAGTTGCTGCTTGACTTCAACCATCCACTCGTTGGTTTTGACCTGCACTTTGAGGGCAAGGT
>CAZPKI010000211.1:0-2891 GCA_964587015.1 uncultured Limnohabitans sp. | reverse complement strand
TGGGAGCAGCGCATGCTTGTCGCAGAAATATGTTGCAAGATAAAGTCAATGAGGCAACTGGCGACCACAATCATATCCACCCGCATGGCAATCATGCCTGGGATGAGTAATCGTTCTGCTCGATTTTTGGTAACCAGCAATTGAAAAAGTTGGTAAAAATCGCTGACTGGCAATTCAAATACGTGCTGCCCGGTGAGTTTGCATTGCAGCATGGTTGCGTAATACATGTCGATCAGCGTATCAAAGGTACCGGATGCACCTACAAATCCACTGGGCTTGTACCTCTCAATGGCATCAAGCAAGGGCTGTAACTTTTCTGCACAGTACTGCTCCAGCTTTTCTACTTCTTCGGGTAAAATAGGGTCGTGGTAGTGAAAGGCATCTAGGAGGCGCTGCCCACCGATTTCAAAACTTTGTTTCCAAAATGCCTCTTGGGCATTGCCGATGATAAATTCTACAGAGCCTCCGCCAATGTCCATCATCAAATAGCTGTGCTCGTCCAACGCTCCTGAAAAATGAATGCCTTCGTAAATCAGCTGGGCTTCTTCTTCCCCAGAAATAACATGGATTTGTATGCCGAGTTCCTCCTTTACTTTTTTGACAAAGTCAGGTCCATTATTTGCATTTCGGACAGCTGAGGTGGCAAAGGCAAAAATCTGGTCGATGTTTTCCCCTTCAATCAAGTTTTTGAAATGTCCAAGGGTATGCAAGGCTCTCTTCTCTGCCTCCGCAGTAATTTGATTCTGGGTGATTCCCCCTTGACCGAGTTTTACGGCAACTTTCTCTTTGTAAAGAGTGGTAAACTCTTTTTTATACAATTCCACCAACAACAAATGAAAGGTGTTGGTCCCCATGTCTATCACCGCTGCCTTCTTGGGATGTGTCATTGTCCTTTTTTTGGATGGGCGAATATAGAAAGTTTTTTAAAAGTTCTATTTTAAGTTTTTATGCATCAGCTAAAACCCAGGTTAGTAGCGGGTTGAAGGAGTCTTGGGATTTGATTTGCTGCACAAAGGCTTTTTCTATTCGCGCCAGCGTTTATATTTGATCTAAGAAATACTCCCCGATATGACAGATTCAAAAAACCCAAATTACAGCCCTTCAGGCCACCTGGAGAAAAATGCGCTATTGGCCAAAAAAAATGCAGAAGCTGAGCTAGGTGGAGGGCTTGCACGAATTGAAGGGCAACACCAAAAAGGGAAGCTTACCGCCAGAGAGCGAATCGCATTGCTTGTAGATGAAGGTACCTTTGAAGAGTTAGATAAGTTTGTCATGCACCGAGCCAAAGACTTTGGCTTGGACAAAGAGCATTACTTGGGAGATGGAGTAGTGACGGGTTATGGGGAGGTAAATGGGCGCTTGGTCTATGTGTATTCCCAGGATTTCACGGTCTTTGGCGGATCTCTTTCGGAGACGCATGCCGAGAAGATCTGCAAGTTGATGGAGTTGGCACTAAAGAATGGTGCCCCAATAATTGGAATGAATGATTCAGGTGGGGCTCGAATACAAGAAGGAGTCAATTCCCTTGGGGGCTATGCCGATATTTTTTACCGTAATACGCTGGCATCCGGAGTAGTGCCTCAGATTTCAGCCATCATGGGTCCATGTGCGGGAGGGGCAGTATACTCCCCAGCCATCACGGACTTTATTTTGATGGTAGAAAATACCTCTTATATGTTTGTGACTGGGCCCAATGTGGTCAAGACTGTCACCCAAGAAACAGTCACTGCCGAGGAGCTGGGCGGAGCTTCCACCCATAGCACCAAATCTGGGGTTACCCATTTTGCCTGCGCCAATGAGATGGAAGCGCTCAAGCGAATCAAGTCCTTGCTGAGTTACCTCCCTCAAAATTGTGAGGATCGAGCGCCTAGTTATCCCTACGAACTAAAGAAAGACGAGACGAGGTCTATCCTGGACAGTTTGATTCCAGAAAACCCAAACCATCCCTACGACATGCGGGAGGTGGTTGGTGGCATTGTGGATGAAGGCTCGTTTTTAGAAGTGCATGAAAACTATGCAGACAATATTGTCGTTGGCTTTGCGCGAATCGCAGGGAGAAGTATTGGTATCGTGGGGAACCAGCCCCAATCCATGGCAGGGGTTTTGGACAATCACGCCTCAGTGAAGGCGGCACGCTTTGTTCGCTTTTGCGACAGCTTCAATGTGCCCTTGCTTGTGCTGGTAGATGTACCTGGATTTTTGCCAGGAACAGACCAAGAGTGGAACGGCATCATCACCAATGGGGCCAAGTTGCTCTACGCTTTTTCGGAGGCTACAGTACCTCGCATCACGGTGATCACCCGCAAAGCCTATGGAGGTGCTTACGATGTGATGAACTCCAAGCACATTGGGGCAGACCTCAACTATGCCTGGCCTACTGCCGAAATCGCGGTGATGGGTGCAAAGGGGGCGGCAGAAATTATCTTCAAAAAAGAGATTTCCGAAGCAGAAAATCCCGAAGCTAAGCTTCAAGAAAAAGTGGAGGAGTATACGGCCAAGTTTGCCAATCCCTACCGCGCTGCGCACCGAGGCTACATTGACGAAGTGATTCTCCCTTCTGACACGCGCACCAAGTTGATCAAGGCATTTAAGATGCTGGAAAACAAAGTGGATAAATTGCCAAGGAAAAAGCATGGCAACATTCCTTTATAAGTATGCGGAAGGAGGAGGTTAAGTCCTTCATTTTCGTAATTTTCAATTTTCTAGAATAACCAAGCACTGGAGCTCCTTGAGCCAGGTGCAGCTATCCCCTAACCTATGAATGAGAATCAGTTTCTAACTACCTACCTCAACAATGCCTCGCCTACAGGGCATGAGGCTTCCGGACAACAAATCTGGCTGGATTACATCAAGCCCTATGTCGACAGCTACTTTACCGACTCCTATGGTAC
>CAZPKI010000210.1:0-2900 GCA_964587015.1 uncultured Limnohabitans sp. | reverse complement strand
TGAAATTAATTTCCTGTAAAGTTAACTCGATTGCCCTCATGGAAAGATTTAATACAAAAAAAAATCTGTTAAGGTTTCTAATTTTACTTCCTTTTTTATTCGGTGGATTTATTCCAAATGAGACGATGATGCCTGCTATACGAATGCGGAAAATCGTATTGGATGCAGGCCACGGAGGAAAAGATCCCGGAAATATCGGATCTCGTGCTCGAGAAAAAGACATCAATCTGGCAGTGACCTTATTGGTGGGCAAGTACATCAAAGAGAACATGCCCGATGTAGAGGTGATTTACACTCGCTCAGACGATAGTTTTCCCGCCCTCAAGCAGCGTCCAATTATCGCCAATGTCAATAAGGCGGATTTATTTGTTTCCATCCACTCCAATGCGGCCGCCAACAAATCTGCTTTTGGTACCGAAACCTTTGTAATCGGAACCAAGCACTTTGAAGCCAATTTCGACATTATAAAAAAAGAAAACTCGGTAATCCTCCTCGAAGACAACTACAAAGAGGAATATGAGGGCTTTGATCCCACCTCTCCTGAGTCCTACATGATGTTTAACCTGATGCAAAAGGCATACGTTGGAAATAGCATTACACTTGCGGATCGAATTGAAACGCAGTTTCGAGACAAGGTGGGACGTAAAAGCCGAGGAGTGAAGCAGGCTCCACTCTATGTGCTTTGGACCCCATCCATGCCCAGTGTCTTGGTAGAACTCGGATTCCTATCCAACACGGAGGAAGAACGATTTTTGATGACTAAAGAAGGTCAGGAATACATGGCTTCGGCGATTTACCGCTCCATAAAGGACTATAAAAATGAAATTGAGATCAACTGATTTTTCTTAAATCGAAATGAAAACCTTCTTGGATTCAGGAAGGTTTTTTTTTATAAATTGAACCTAAGAATCTGGAGGTAATCTTCCGCTCGAGTAAATTATTCTTCTACAATTCCAATCCATGCTTTCTCCCTCTCAACTTGATGCATTGATTTCCCTCCTAGACGACTCAGACTGGGAAGTAAAGCAGCACGTGCGCCAAAAATTAGTTGGACTAGGAGCAGCAGTGATTCCGGTCCTCGAACAAAAATGGGAGGAGAGTTTCAATCCCGTACTACAAAAGGAATTGGAGGACCTCGTTCATGACCTGCAGTTTGGCTTGGTGAAACAGCGATTGCAAGATTGGAAAGATTCTGAAAACCAGGACCTTTTGGAAGGACTATGGATCTTAAATACCTACCAGTATCCAGATTTGGAATTGGAAACCTTGCAGGCAGCAATCCATCAACTCTATGTGGAGGTCTGGACTTTTTTTGCTTCGGATTTGCAGGCCTTGGACCAAGTAAAAATCCTGAATCATGTCTTATTCAAGCAGCTCCAATTTTCTGGAAACACCAAAAATTTCCATTCCCCGAGCAATAGCATGCTCTCCATGGTACTGGAGTCCAAGAAAGGAAACCCCATCAGCCTGTGTAGCATCTACCTCTTGATTGCTAAGAAATTGGGTCTACCTATTTATGGAGTCAATCTCCCGAACCTTTTTGTGTTGATCTACAAGCAAGAGGATTCCGGTTTCTACATCAATGCCTTCAATAAAGGAGTTATTTTTTCAGGAGAGGATATAAAAAATTTCTTGGAACAACTAAAAATCGACCCTCAGCCTGCTTTTTTTGAACCTTGTAGCAACATGGCGATTGTCATGCGGTTCCTGAAAAACCTTTCCACCGCTTTCGAAAAATTGGGAGAAACCGATAAAGTAGAAGAAGTGCAAGAGTTGTTGGAGATTTTCGGGAATTAGAAGATTCGGATGTTGCAGCCCACAGCTCTTACCTGAGCGTTGGTTGGCCTTTCTCCTCTGATTACTTGAGCAAGCGCAACTTCTAAGTATTTTTCCGTTACAGCGCTTTCTACTTGTGGGTTAGTGTCGATTGCACCCTTGTACACTACCTCAAGGCCATTTTGGCCTGGCACAAGCAGAATTACTTCAGGGATTTTACTTAGTTGAAAAAGCTTGGTCCAAGCTTGCTCTCCATCAATCAAGTAGGGCATTTTAAGTCCGCTTTCTTCGATGTAGGTCTGCAGGCGAGATTGTTCAGATTCGCTCGGCTGCGTTTGTGGATGGACAAGCGCAAAGCCAATGCCCTGTGCTTGAAACTTGGTTACAAGGCCGATAATTCGGGCTTCATACAGTTTAGCAAATGGGCAGGAAGGATCGTAAAAAATGAGGACTAGTCCTTTTTCTTTGGCTAAGCTGGCTAAGTTTTTTTTACTCCCGCTGACTGCATCGATGGCTTCAAGCTGGGTAAAATTTTGACTGTAGGAAGCGAAACTGATTCCTAGTAATAAGAGTAAGCTGACAAAAAATAATTTCATGTGTGGTATAGAAAAATCACGATTACCAAATGGTATACGTTAAGACATGACTTTCGTTTTGTTCTACCTGCACTTTGTAGTGGTGATCTTTAAAATTAGTACCATGTATTTTCCCTTTAATAAGGGTGGCATCTGGATCAAAGGGTTCAAGTAAAATATTGTCACGAAGGGATACCCCTTTTTTGCCAAGACATTTAAAAATAGATTCCTTAGCAGACCAGGCCATGGTGTAGTGTGCTGGTAGGCTGTGAAGGAAGTTTAACTCGCTTTCGGCCAAAAATCGAGTGCCGATGCGAAGGATTTTTTCACGGATCAGCTCTAAGTCAATGCCCACTGGAAGCTCGCGGTGATAAATAGCTGCAGCATAGCCACGTGTATGCGTCAAGGAGACAAAGCCTTGCCCATTCATGGGTTGTGATTTCCCATGCTCGTCCTTAAAAAATCCAGGGTAGGGGATTTGGAGGAGTTCCAACGCTTCCTGAATGGCAAGTCTAGCTGTGCCCCATTCCTTTTTTCTTTCTGGGTGAG
>CAZPKI010000209.1:0-2900 GCA_964587015.1 uncultured Limnohabitans sp. | reverse complement strand
TAGATCCAAAAGACCTAGAGACCGAAGTAGACAAATTGATCAAGCAGGTTCAGGATCAAGGCATCAGCGATGAGGAGTTTACCAAGTTGAAAAACATCATGGAAAACAACATTGTGAGTGGGAATTCCACCGTAGAGGGTATTGCACAGAACTTGGCAGAAGCAAAGGTGATTTTTGGAAATACCAACTATGTCAACCAGGTGATGGATGCTTATGCGAAGGTGACCAAGGAAGATATTCAGCGGGTAGCCAAAACCTACATGGACCTCACAGGACGCGTGGTATTGTACTATTTGCCGAAATCAGCTAAGCCAGTATCTGAATAATTCGTTGACTAAACGTATCGAAAAGACATGAAAAAATTCGCATTAATTCTAGTTATGCTACTGGCCACGGGGATCACCTTTGCCCAAGTAGATCGGAGTAAGTTGCCGGCTTCTGGCCCAGCTCCTGAAATCAAGATCGGAGAGGCAGAAACCTTCACGCTTGCCAATGGATTGAAAGTGTTTGTGGTGAAAAACACCAAACTCCCACGCGTATCCTTTACCCTGGTATTGGAAAGAGACCCGATTCTAGAAGGAGACAAGGCAGGACTCAGCACCTTTATCGGGGAGATGATGATGGGAGGCACTAAGAATAGAACCAAAGATCAGCTGGATCAAGAGATTGATTTCATTGGAGCAAGCCTCAGTGCTTCTGCCACTTCTGTATCTGCTTCCTCCCTCAAAAAGCATCAAGGAAAAGTGCTTGATCTGATGGCAGACGTGCTCTTCAATCCCGTATTCCCACAACCTGAATTGGATAAGTTGAAAAAGCAATCCTTAACAGGTCTCGCTACTACCAAGGACGATCCACAGGCGATTTCTTCGCGACTTTCTCGCGCGGTGCTATATGGAAAAAACCACCCCTATGGAGAGTCTCAAACGGAGCAAACTACCAAGAACATCACCTTGGACGATGTGAAGGCCTACTACCAAACCTATTTCAAACCAAATATTGCCTATTTGGCTATTGTAGGGGATATCGATAAGGCAGAGGCACAAAAGGTGGTGAACCAGTATTTTGGTGCTTGGAAGAAGGGGGTTGTACCCACCTTCACCTATCCAATGCCAGTGCGCGCTGCCAAGCAGGCAGTAGCACTTGTGGATCGCAGTTCTTCTGTGCAATCCGTTATCGACGTGACGCAGCCTGTAGCCATGAAAATTGGAGATCCCGATTACATTTCCAGTAGATTGTTGAACCAGATTTTAGGTGGAGGTTCTGCCTCTCGCTTGTTTATGAACCTACGTGAGGACAAAGGCTTTACCTATGGTGCCTATTCTTCGATTGATGCAGATAAATTGGTTGGTACTATTTCAGCTTCCGCATCGGTGCGCAGCGAAGTGACTGACTCGGCTGTCTACGAGTTTGTCTATGAAATCAAAAATCTCGTGGACAAGGGAGTTACTCAAGTAGAATTGGACAAAGCCAAGGCAGAACTTGCAGGTAGCTTTGGTCGCTCCTTAGAGCAGCCGGGTACCGTGGCTAACTTTGCCTTGAATACAGCCAGATACAATCTTCCAAAGGATTATTATGCGACTTATTTGAAGAAGTTGAATTCCTTCACTGTGGCCGACATCAATGCTACAGCAAAGCGTTTGATTGAGCCCGACAAGTTTATCATCACTACCGTAGGAAATGGAGCTGAGATCAAAGAAAAGCTAGCCCAGTTTGGGGAAGTGGTGGAATACGACATCATGGGTGAACCAGCCAAGCAGCTGGTGGCTGATGCGAACATGACCGCTGAAAAAGTCCTTGAAAATTACCTGAATGCCATAGGAGGGGCAGACAAGGTAGCTGCCGTTAAATCTGCCAAAATCAGCATGGATGCCAACGTCATGGGTACTCCATTGACCATCGCTTTTGTGTACGATTCACAAAATGGCCGTTATGGACAAAAACTTTCCATTGCGGGCAATGTGATGCAAAAGACAAGCTTAGCAAATGGCAAGGGTTCCATGTCAGTGCAGGGCAATACGATTGAAATGGCTCCTGCGCAACTGGCTGAAGCGCAGTTGAACTCCTATCTGTTCCCTGAGGCGGTATACAAGGCCAATGGCTACACCGTTTCGCTTGATGGATTGAAAGATGTAGATGGAAAACCAGCATACAAGGTGATCATCATGGCTGCTTCAGGTGCCAAGCTAATCAACTACTATGCACAGGATTCAGGATTGAAGATCAAGTATGAAAATCCTGCTTCTGGAGATACGTATTATGGAGATTATCAGGCTACCAATGGAGTATTGCTTCCGATGTCTTGGACCATCAAATCGCCTCAGATCCCAGTGCCTTTGGAGGCAAAGGTGACTTCTTTGGAGCTTAACGTGCCAGTGACAGACGCGGATATCAACTAATTGAATTATCCGCAATTTTGCTAGGCTATTAGATATGAAGTTTGGGTGTTGCGGATAATTGTCAACAGCTGACAGACCACGGTCTGCAGGCGGACCACGGTCCACAGCTTATTATCTTGAACTTCAAACTTCTTTTCTAGGCTTTCTGGTTACAGTCCAGATATTTGTAATAATTAAAAAGGAGGGTAGCGATACCCTCCTTTTTTAATTCATCCAGTTGTTTCTAAGGGATGTACTGTGCCCTTCCTCCAAGACCAAAAGTGGGTAAAAGTTCCCCTCCTCCTTGGCAAAGGATAGGTTTAGCTTTCTCCCTTGCCGCTCTACCTCAACTTCCCATTTCTGGGAATCTGCCTTGAGATCTAGATTGAGTAGGAGGTCGTTTGCCATCAAGTGCATATAGGCAATACTTTCAGGATGGATTTTTTGGATTACCTGCTGCGCATTCACTTGAATGCCGAGGACGTTGAAAACAGTGTTTTCCGTTTCATTCGTCCCAATTAATAT
>CAZPKI010000208.1:0-2911 GCA_964587015.1 uncultured Limnohabitans sp. | reverse complement strand
TGAAGAGGAGGCCTTACTTTATATTGAAAGTGAGCAATGGAGCACAGAAGATGTATTGAGCCTCTCAGAGGATCCAAATGCACTGTTAGATCAAATTATTGAAGAAGAATACGCTAAATCAGCACCCCTATGGACAGAAGAAGAAACTTGGTTTTAAATCCTATGAAAGCACTAAAAATCTATTTACTCCTACTCTTTATGGCTGCCTCAAGTCTTGCTTTTGCGCAGCGCAATGGACAGCCTGTAGATCCAGAACGCTTGCAAGCAGCTCGGATTGCCTACATCACCACGCGAATCAGTTTGAAGACCGAGCAAGCAGAGAAATTCTGGCCCCTATTCAATTCCTTCACCGAATCTAGAGAGGCCTCCATGCGTACCATGGGAGAACTCAGCAGAGGAGCAGAAAGCATGAGCGAAGAGGAAGCGAAGTCTCGAATCCAACAAAAGCTCCAAATCCAACAGAAATTGGTTCAGGATGAGAAAATCTTTGTTGCAGAGGCGGCAAAGGTGCTGACCTACAAACAGTTGCTGCTGCTTCAAAATATTGCCAAAGACTTCAATCGACACCTGTACGAACGAGGTCGAGAAAGAGGAAATTAAACCAACTAGTAAACTAAGCAGGAGCTCCTTCTTCATTGAAGGAGCTCTTATTTTTTCAATAAATCTCGAATCTCTTCCAACAACTTTTCGGTAGGACTAGCTTCTGGTTTTTCTTCTGGAACTTCTTCTTTCTTTTTGAGGGTATGAATCCCTTTGATCGCCACAAAAATCACAAAAGCAATAAAGGTGAAGTCCACCACATTTTGGATAAACATTCCATAATTAAGGGTAACGGCTTCAACCACTGCACCTGTAGAATCTACAGTTCCTTCCTTCAGGACTAAGTTGAGATGCTTGACATCCACTCCTCCAACCAGCAAACCCAAGGGAGGCATCACCACATCGCTGATAAAAGAAGAAACTATTTTGCCAAAAGCTGCACCGATGATCACGCCGACAGCCAAGTCAAGGACATTGCCTTTGACTGCGAACTCTTTAAACTGTTTGAAAAAGGTCATCTGATTTGGATTTAAATGGAGAATTAAAATGAGCTAGAACAGCAATCGCTTCTATTAAATTACATGATTTCTTAGTTTAAATCACCCTTTGTCTCAAGAAAAAGAGGATACAGGCTAAGTTAATCCAACTGAATTCAGCTTTCCCTAGTAATCTCGGCAAATGCCCCATTAGATTTGTAAATTTTCAGTAACCTTGCATCCAAATCACTCCCCTATGTCTGCACCTCTTGCACCCAAAAAACCGCAACTCCTTGAAATTCATGGCCACCAGCGCCAAGATCCCTATTACTGGATGAATGATCGGGAGAATCCAGAGGTTATTGATTACTTAAATGCGGAAAACAGCTACCTAAAAGAGGTCATGAAGCCTACAGAGGGATTGCAAAAGCAACTTTTTGAGGAAATGAAGGGCCGTATCAAAGAGCAAGACGAAAGTGTCCCCTACTTCAAGTCTGGTTATTTCTGGTATACCCGATACGAAAAAGGAAGTGAATACCCAATCTTTTGTCGCAAGCCAGGGAGCCTCGAAGCAGAAGAGGCGGTTATCCTAGATGTCAATACACTTGCAGAAGGGAAAAGCTATTTCCAAGTTGCCCAAGCTGCGACGAGTACCAATCAAAAAATTCTTGCCTTTGCAGCCGATGAGGTCGGCAGACGGATATATACGATTCGCTTCAAAAACTTAGACACGCATGAATTTTTGGAAGATCAGATTCCTGAGGTAACGGGAAATTTTGTCTGGGCAGCAGATCAGCAAAGCGTTTTTTATTCCAAGCAGGATCCAGAAACACTCCGTTCCTTTCAAATTTACAAGCACATTTTAGGGAGCCCCACCTCCACGGATCTGCTTGTCTACGAGGAATTGGACGAGGAATTTTCCTGCATGGTCCACAAAACCAAATCTGAAAAATTCGTCCTCATCCATTCGGAAAGCACGATCAGTTCCGAGGTCCGGTTTGTCTCAGCAGATCAACCTACGGCAGCTTTTCAAATCTTGCAATCCCGAATTCCGCATCTGGAGTATGCAGCAGACCACTATGGGGACCATTTCTACATCCGCACGAATGACCAAGCCCAAAATTTCAAATTGGTCAAGGCTCCTTTAGCAAATCCTGGCAAGGAAAACTGGATTGAAGTGATCCCGCATCGCCCAGAGACCTTATTTGAAGATTTTGATTTGTTTTCCAAGTTCCTCGTCACGCAAGAACGAAGCAATGGACTGACGCAAATCAGAATTCAACCTTGGGAAGGTGAAGGACATTCGCTTGCCTTTGACGATGAAACCTATACGGCTTACGTAGGGACCAATCCCGAGTTTGATACCGAGATATTGCGATTTGGCTACAATTCCCTAGTTTCTCCAAGTTCGGTCTACGAATACGACATGATGACCCGTCAAAAAACGCTCTTGAAACAACAAGAAGTGGTGGGTGGTCACGAACCGAGCGACTACATTTCGGAGCGCATTTGGGCCAAGGCCGCAGATGGCGTGCTCGTCCCCATCTCTTTGGTATACCAGAAATCTACCTTTTCCAAAACTGGAAAAAATCCGGTACTCCTCTATGCTTACGGCTCCTATGGGTACAGCATGGATGCCTACTTTTCTTCCAATCGACTCAGCCTACTTCAGCGGGGCTTTGTATTTGCCATTGCTCACATTCGAGGTGGCGAAGACTTGGGCCGGGCTTGGTACGAGGACGGCAAGCTATTGAAGAAGAAAAATACCTTTACCGACTTCATCGCCTGTGCCGAGCACTTGATTCAGCAGAAATACACCTCCCCTGCACACCTCTATGCCATGGGAGGCAGTGCAGGAGGATTGCTGATGGGTGCAGTGATCAACATGCGTCCAG
>CAZPKI010000207.1:0-2965 GCA_964587015.1 uncultured Limnohabitans sp. | reverse complement strand
ATGCTCCAAGGAGCTGCGTGACTGCCGCGTAGGTAGGATAGCCTGGATTGGGAATTAGAACCTGGTCTCCAGGATTCAAAAAGGTCATGCTTAGGTGAAAGATTCCTTCTTTAGATCCCATCATGGGGAGGATTTCCCGGTTTGGGTCCAGCTGCACACCAAACTCGCTCGCGTAATAGTGGGCCATAGCCGTTCGCAATTCAGGGATGCCTTGGTAGCCCTGGTAACCATGCGCCTGCTCGTTTTCGGCGGTGCTTTTTAAGGCATCGATGACGCTGCGGTCAGGGCTTAGGTCGGGCGAGCCGATTCCCAAATTCAAAACGGGTTTCCCTTCTGCAAGAAGCCGATTGACTTCTCGAAGTTTGGCTGAAAAGTAGTATTCTTCTACGCCTTCAATACGTGTTGCAAATCCCTTCATCCTTTTCTACTCCTATATTCTCCAAAAACCTTCAACTCACCATAGCGCTCTTGCATTTGCTCCACCGCCTCCTGGTAGGCCTGCTCCTCTGCAAATTCCGCATCGATAAAAAAGGCATAATCCCAAGGCTTGTCCATTAAAGGGATGGATTGAATTTTACTCAAATTCAGATTTTTGTCCGCAAGCATCGTCAATAACTTTGCCAATCCACCCGCCTCATTCCGGATGGTAATCTTGAAGGAAACCTTGTTGGGGGCCTCCTTTCGATTTGATTTTTCCTTTGTTAGCAAGATAAACCGGGTGAAATTATCTTGTACCGTTTGGATATTTGAAGCTAGAATCTCCAGCCCATAAGTTTCAGCAGCGATTTCGCTGGCAATGGCTGCGACACCTCGCAGTTTCTCCTCCTGGATGCGCTTGGCTACCGAAGCGGTGTCCAAGTCATCAATCAGTTTAATTTGAGGCTGTTGGGATAAAAAGGTTTTGCACTGCAGCAAAGCCATGGGATGGGAGCGGACCTCGGAAATATCAGCAATAGTTTGCCCAGGTAATGCCATGAACTGATGGGAAATAGGCAAGTAGTATTCCTCATGAATAAACAGTTCATAACGATCTATCAGATCGTAATTCGGTAAAATAGCACCTGCGATAGAGTTTTCTATTGCCATGATGCCCACTTCCGCAACTCCTGTGGCAATCGACTTGGCAACCTCTTCGAAGCTCAAGAACGGAATAACTTGGGAATCTTTCCCAAAATTCAACAGCGCAACCTGGTGGTGGAAGGACCCAGGAATTCCTTGAATTGCTACTTTCATAGGATGCCTGGACTGTAAGATTCTTGATGAATGCCTGTCAAGGCTACCTGCTTCCAAAAACTAGGATAGGATTTGTTGACTACTTCTGGGTCTTCAATGTGTACCACTGTTTTGGTAACTAAGGGCATAAAAGCCATGGCCATGCGGTGGTCATCGTAAGTGTAAATTTGTACTATTCTCGGCATAGTGACCGATGGGATCACTTGAAAAGTGCCTGTTCCAATTTCCCGTAATTCTGCATTAAACTTTGCCAATTCCTGCTGCAAGGCATAGATTCGATCAGTTTCCTTGATCCGCAAACTTTCTAGACCTGTAAACACGGTGTTTTGCCCCAAAATTGCACAAGTCACTGCTACGGTCTGGGCCAAGTCTGGACAATGGGTGAAATCCCATTCTTTGAGGCCAGTTACGGCTTGCTTTTCGAGGAGTAGGCCGCCTTCTTGAAAAGTACTTCGTATGCCCAAATGTGACATGATCTCTACAATAGCAGCATCGCCTTGGAGACTTTGTGATTTTAGCCCTTCAAGGAAAAAGGATCCTTCATCCGCACAGGCCAACAAGCTAAACCAGTAGCTTGCCCCTGACCAATCGCTCTCCACAGTAAACTGGGTGGCTTGGTAAGCCTGAGGGCTGATTTTGATGGTATTTTCTTCCCAGCTGTACACAATTCCAAACTGTGCCATCAGCTCTAGGGTCATTTCTATGTAGGTACGGCTTCCAACCTTGCCTTCAAGTTCCAATTCTAGGCCTTGAGGCAAAACGGGAGCGATCATCAAGAGTGCCGAAATGTATTGGCTGGACACATCTCCGCGAATCTTGATTTGATTGGTGAGTTGCTCAGGCAACCCTTTTACAGCAAGCGGAGGATAACCTTCGACACCAAGGTAATGTATCTCAGCCCCCAGGCTCCGCAAGGCATCCACCAAAATCCCGATAGGACGCTCGCACATTCGAGCTGTGCCTGTCATCACTTTTTGTTGGTTGGTGACTGCTACAAAAGCAGTTAAAAATCGCATCGTCGTGCCTGCATCGAGTACATCAAAAACAGCCGGATTGGTGCGCAGCAGCCGAATCATCGTTTGGGTATCACGCGCCTCTGCCAGATTTTTGAGTTTATTTTCCCCTTCCGTCAAGGCATCAATCACCAAGGCACGGTTGGATTCGCTCTTGGAGGAGGGGAGGGGGATGTGCACCCGGGAGAACTCATTTTTTTGTCTGAGCTCCAAAAGCTGTATTTTCTGATAATCCATTAGGCCAAGGGCAGTTGTTGGTAGTAGATAATCGCATGTTTGATCTCCTCAGGGGTCACAGGAATATTGAAGCTGCAATCCCCAAGGCTTGGAAGTAGGGAGAAAAGTTGCGTCTTCCCTTCGTTTTTTTTGTCCTGGGCACAGAGATCCAAGATTGCATCTAAGTCTTTTGAATTCAAGGTTACTTTTCCAAATACCTGGAGCAACTTGTGGCTTAGCTCGTTTAGTTCTTCAAAGCTGAATCCTATTTTTTCGAAGGATAAAAATCCCTCTGCAATCATCCCCATCGCAATGGCCTCTCCATGGAGTAGCGGATTGGAACTAGTGAGGTGAAAGGACTCTACCGCATGACCGATGCTGTGTCCAAAATTGAGAATTTTTCGAAGCCCCGCTTCTTTCGGATCTACCTCTACTACTGCTTTTTTGATGCTGACCGAATGTCGGATTACCCGTGACCAGTCTTGCTTTTCCCAATTGCTGCT
>CAZPKI010000206.1:0-2971 GCA_964587015.1 uncultured Limnohabitans sp. | reverse complement strand
CGTAGGTTACGATGCCTGACTCAATCATTTCTCTCAAAAGGTCATTTCCCTCACGAGTTCTTTCTCCTACACCCGCAAATACGGACAAACCAGAATAGGCTTTCGCGATGTTGTTGATCAATTCCTGGATCAATACTGTCTTGCCTACCCCTGCACCACCAAAGAGACCAATTTTACCTCCTTTAGCATAAGGCTCGATCAAGTCAATTACTTTGATACCGGTGAACAATACTTCGGTAGAAGTGGAAAGATCTTCAAACCGTGGCGCAGAGCGGTGAATTGGAAGACGCTTGCCAGCAGGTACCTGAGGCAAACCGTCGATGGCTTCACCTACTACGTTGAAAAGTCGGCCTTTGATGCCTTCGCCAGTAGGAACAGAGATGGGCTGACCCAAGTCGGTCACTGCCATTCCGCGAACCATACCTTCTGAAGAATCCATTGCGATGGTTCTTACTCGGTCTTCACCAAGGTGCTGCTGTACTTCCAACACGACCTTCTGGCCATTGTCTTTGGTGAGTTCTAGCGCATCTAAGATGTTAGGTAGTTTTCCGCCTTCAAAGGATACGTCCACTACAGGGCCGATTACCTGAGTTATCTTGCCAATATTTGCCATTTTATTTGAGGAAAGGTAAAAAGAGACTCTTCTATAATTCGACCGCAAAATTAGTGAGAAAAGCCTTAAACCAAAGGATATTTGGAAAAATTAATCAGAATTGATTCAGAAAATTGTTGTGCGAGTCGGTTTTTGAATTCAGCAGGCAGTTACTTTAGATCCAATCGCCTTGCGAATAGAAAGGCTTTGGTCCAATAAGCGCTTCTCAGGTAATCTTCGGTTACTCCAAGTGAGGTAGAAGCATGTATAAAACGCACCTTATTTTTTTGTGCTTCGGTAACTATTCCGGTATGGGTCACCTCTTTTTTCTTTTTCCCAGTTGCAAAAAATAAGACATCCCCAGGTCGAATCTTGCGTTCAGGAATTTTTTTACCCAGCTTACTTTGAGCTGTAGAAGTTCTTGGGAGTGTCACCCCTACCGAAGCAAAGGAATGGTAGACCAAAGCGGAGCAATCCATTCCTGCCCGTGTAGTGCCCCCATAGCGGTAGGGTGTACCGCGGTAGGACTTGGCAGTTTGAATGATCGTAAATTCCGGAGAAGATTTGGCGGCCCTTCGTTTACTGCCACAGCTGCTCAAAACGGAAAGCGCAAAAACACACAAAAAAAAGTAGGTCGCGGAAGTGAAATAGATTCGTTTCAATGGAATTTGTTTGGGCTGTTTCAAGTTTACCTCTCAAACGAATAAATTCAAAAGAATTTTTACATTAAATAAATCCAACCCGCTACAAGCATAGACTTTCAAGCGGGATTGTATCTTTACTGTAATTCTAAACCTATTGCTCCATTTATGCACATTCAGCAGTTTTACGACGAAGGGCTAGCCCATGCTAGCTATGCCATCTTGAGCCATGGAAAAATAGCCTTGGTCGATCCAGGAAGAAATCCAAAGCCTTACTATGACTTTGCCGAAACCCATGCTGCTCAGATTGTTGCCGTGATTGAAACTCACCCGCATGCGGACTTTGTAAGTTCGCACCTGGAGTTCCATAAAAACGAAGGAGCTAGTATCTACGTGTCCAAGCTTGTGGGTGCAGCCTATCCACATGTAGGGTTTGACCAGGGTGATTTCTTCACGCTAGGTGCCATCACCCTACATGCGCTCCATACTCCAGGACACTCCCCCGATTCCATCAGCATCTTGTTGAAAGATCTAGAGGGCAAAGATCATGCGTTATTCTCGGGAGATACGCTATTCATTGGCGATGTAGGACGGCCTGACCTACGTGAGAAGGCGGGCAACCTGACCGCTCAGCGCGAGGAGCTTGCAAAAATGATGTACCATACCGTACAGCAAAAGTTGAAGCCCTTGGCAGATGAGGTCTTGGTTTTTCCGGCACATGGAGCAGGATCCCTTTGTGGTAAAAATTTGAGCGATGCACGTCAGTCCACCATTGGGGAGCAGCGGGCTACCAACTGGGCTTTTTCGGCTCCTGACGAAGCAATTTTTGTGGACACCCTACTCCAAGGGCAGCCTTACATTCCGAAGTATTTTGGGTATGCTGTGGACCTAAACAAGCAAGGTGCAGCTACCTACCAGCGGTCTATTTCCCAGGTGTCTATCTGGCCAGAAGGAGCTACTCTTCCTGCGGATGCTTTGGTGATCGATACCCGAAAGCAAGATCTATTTGCCGCAGGCCACATTCCTGGTTCGATCAACATCATGAATGGGGGCAAGTTTGAAACTTGGCTCGGTTCCATTGTGGGGCCTGAGGAGAACTTCTTTTTGGTGGCGGATACTGCGGCTGAACTTGAAATTCTAATTCATAAAACTGCTAAGATTGGCTATGAGCAGTTGATTCAAGGAGCGGTAGTTCGTCCTGCTGGAATGACGGCTACAGGAACATCCTTCGACCTTGCTGCATTCAAAGCCAACCCTGAGGCCTATACCCTAGTAGATATACGCAGCCGGGATGAAAAGGCAGGTACTCCGATTTTTGACGGAGCCTTGAATATTCCGCTGCCCGAACTTCGAGAGCGAGCGCATGAAATTCCACAGCATAAGCCGATATTGATTCACTGTGCGGGAGGCTATCGCTCGGCAGCAGGAGTAAGCATTGTTGCCAATGAAGTCAAGCAAGTGCCCGTACTGGATTTTAGCGAAGCCATCAAAGACTTCCAAACAGCGGCACATTAGGCAGATTGAAGTTGACCACTGATAGTGCCTAAATAAAGTTGTCACATTTTGTTGGGGATCTCAAATCCAAACAAAATGAAAAACACCTATCAAATTAAGCAACAGCGTCTGTTCAGTGAAGAGCTGCGCAGACAGATTGTTGGACAAATTGAGCGAAAGGAATTCACCATTGCCCAAGTGATGCGTGAGTATCAGCTTTCAAAACAAGCAATTTATAATTGGC
>CAZPKI010000205.1:0-2979 GCA_964587015.1 uncultured Limnohabitans sp. | reverse complement strand
CCTTCCAAGAGGACCAGGTGCTTTTCTGGTTCCAAAGTTATGGGCCCCAACACAAGCTTTTCTGCTGATTGCTCTCGGCTTCGCATTTGTACCCGGATCCGAACCAGGAGTTCTTCAAAGTGAAAGGGCTTTTTGATGTAATCGTTGGCTCCACTTTGCAGCCCAAATACCGTTTCATCCACCGTATCCTTGGCAGTCAAAAAAATAATGGGCGTAAATGGGAATTCTTTGCGGAACTGACGGGTGAGTTCGACGCCACTCATGCCAGGTACCATCCAATCCAAAAGCAGCAGGTCGTAATTCCCAGAAAGAGCCAATTCCAAACCTACTTTGCCATTGTCCACCACATCGACAGCGAAGGATTCCTCCTCCAAGCCTTGCTTCAGGAAATTGGATATACCTTGCTCATCTTCTACTACGAGAATTCTCATGCTGTAAATTTTCTTTATTTTTTGGGAAATCCACGATATCCCCTAAAAAAAACAGCTGAACCCCTCTAAACCTATCCAGACGGAGTTATTGCTCAGGCCATGGTTTTAATCAGCTTTCTGATCGCCTTTGGCTGCTCTCTTTTTCTTTCGCTTATTCAACCAAATCAAGGTTCCTGTGATGGGAAGTGAAGTGGCAATGGCACAGGCTACGGCCCAGAGGAATTTGGTGAATTGGCCAAAAATTTCTCCAGTATGCAAGGCCTTTACAGACTTCCCAATCTGTTGGCGAACTGGAAGTTCAGCGAAAAGCACCTTCTCCTTTAATTCCAAGGTTCGTGCATTCAACTTCAATTGATCTGCTCCTGCCCTCGCAAAAAAGCCTGTTCGAGATTTGCTTACCGCTAAATCGCCCTCTGGGTCTTCGGGAAAAGTAAGTTTGGTTACACCAGCGTAAGTCAAGTGCTTAGTTGCTGCGGCCATAGCTTCGTCCAAAGAAATCAGCACGGGCTCAGGAATCTGGGTGGAATCTTCAAGGACTAGATTGGGAGAATTAACATCTTTTGCCGGTTCCACTTTCTTCTCCTCTTTAGGAGCTTGATAGGTGTCCCAGGTCTTTTGCCAGCCAGTTTTGTACCAGCCAAAGGACCAGAATGGACCCGTCACAGCCATGATAAATAGGGCGAGAATCGAGTAAAAGGCCAAGGTATTGTGCAGGTCGTGGTTGATGCGCTTCCAATTACCAGACCACTTCACGGACAATCCTTGCTTCCAATTAATGGCTTTTTTAGGTAGCCAAAGGAAGATTCCAGTAAGCACTCCCACCAGAAACAAGGATGTCGCTATTCCATTGATCAAGCGACCCAATTCTTGGTTGGTCATACTTTCTAGTAGGGGTGTCTCCACCTTATCCAAAAGAAGCCAGCGATGCATTGAAAATACGTAGCCCATCAGCTCTTCAGATGTGGTTTTCTTGGCATTATCAGCCAAAATTTCACCCGTATAGGGATCTAAAAAATAGGTAGTTGCTTTCTCTTCCCCCTCCAATTTCACTTGAAACTGTACCGATCTATCGGCTGCTGAGTAGGCAGTGACACTTACCAACTTGCCTTGTTGAAGTGGTTGAATACCAGATTTCAACTCTTCTAGTGTTTTGGGATTCCCTTGAGCTGATGTAAAATAGCGCTCTGAATCAAAAAATTCGCGTATTTCTGTGTTGTAGACGTACAGTGTCCCCGTAAAACATACCGCAATCACTACTACTGCACTGAGCAAGCCAGCATACAGGTGAATGTCATTGAGAAATTGGCGGATGGGCTTCCACATAAGTGCTTATTTTTATTTGGAACAAATCTAAATAATATTTTTATTTCTTAGAATCTCTCCCCTACTTTTTTTAAAAAAATGCTGGCCCAAAACCATAATCAGAGGTTAAAATCGATGAACATCTCTCTGTTTTGGTATATTTAAAAAATTTTCACCCTATGAATTTATCTAAATTTCTTTTGCCCGCCTTCCTTCTTTTGACGCTATTCTCCTGCGAAAAAAAAAATCAAGGGCCTGATCCACGACTGCAGCAGCCCGAACAATTTAAAAAACTTTTGGAAGCACACGGAGATTGGGTACAATGGGTGGACGCCAAGTCCTTATCCTTTGCAATGGTCCATGAAACTACCCTAGAATGGGAAAATCATTACCTCGACCTCCGAGAGGGTAAGGTGCGCATCGATGCAGACCTTTTTCAAGCCGGGAATGACGGGGAGCAAGTTTGGATAAGCCCCAATCGGCAATCCTTTCCTGGAAATTCGGTTCGCTTTTACCACAACTTGTATTCTACATTTCTTAGCATCCCTTACGTCCTCACCGACACCCTAGTAACGATCACTCCCCTGGACAATCGCGTATTTAATGGGGTAAGTTATCCAACCCTGGAAGCAAAAGTGAAAGATGGGAAACTATTAGGTCCATCCAACCGCTACGAACTTTTGATCGACCCGACTTCTGGCCAGTTGGCTTGGGTGCTATTTGCAGTGACTTTCTACGACAAAGGCAATCAGGTGCAGGAAGCTTTGAAATACGAAGACTACCGCGATGCAGGGGGCTTGATCTTCCCAAGAGTAATTACCGGTTACCTAATTGAAAATGATTCGAGCACCCGAATCCGCTACCAAACTAGCTTTTCAGACGTATTTTTAGTCAAAGAAGAACTCGATTCGGATCTATTTGAAATGCCTAAAACTGCTGTAAAATCCAATTAAAATTGAACAAGGATAGCAGCTTACTTGCTGCAAATAAAAAAGGAGACAAACACTTGTCTCCTTTTTTTTAGCTTCTTGACTCTTTAAGAAATCACTGATCCAGGTGAAGTCACCTCATGCGGCTGGAGTAATTTGAGTTTGCCATCCTTATCTGCTGCCATCAAGATCATCCCTTCACTATCGATCCCCATCATACTTCGTGGAGCCAAGTTGATCAACATGGTTACTTGCTTGCCCACCAAAAACGCGGGATCAAAATGCTCGGCAACACCGCTCAAGACAGTGCGGTGCCC
>CAZPKI010000204.1:0-3027 GCA_964587015.1 uncultured Limnohabitans sp. | reverse complement strand
TGCACATGGCTGGCTCAAAACCCAAGACATCATCTACGATGGAATTTGGGACGAGACCCTCGCCACCTCCATTGACTCCAATCCCATGCGCATTTGCATCCAAGAGCCCAGCATCAAGGACTTACGTTTTACCCGATTTTACCTAATGGAAGGCGAGGACAATATCGACGCATTTGAAGACTATGCTCCCTTTCAGCGTTGCAAGCCTTCCCCTGCAGGTCTAGGGCTAAGCTCCATGCCAGTTCTTCATTCAACAAAGCGGTGATCATGGCAGCCACCTATCCCAATTTATCAAAGTGGACAATCACAAGCCTTTTACTTTCCCTGCTCTGGTCCTGCCAGCCAGCAGTGAAAGAGGAAATGCAAGCAACTGTAGCGGAAGAAGTCTTAGCACCTGAAGAAGCTTCAGGGAAGTTCCCCTACCGAAGACTCTCCACCTATGGTTTTTTTGAAGGAGAACTCGCAGGCTTATCTCCCAACGAATCGGTAATTCCATACCAACCTGCCTCCTCCTTGTTTACCGACTATGCACTCAAGAGTCGCTTTGCGTACCTTCCCGAAGGAGAGAAAGCCATTCTAGCTGGAGAGGAACTGAATTTGCCGCAGGGAACGATCTTGATCAAGAATTTCTACTATCCTGCTGATTTCCGAAAGCCAGAGGGAGAGCGTAGAATCATCGAAACCCGTCTGATGATCCACGAGGCAAGCGGCTGGCAAGCCTATCCCTACGTCTGGAATGACTCCCAAACAGAGGCCGTCTTGAAGGTGGTGGGTGCTGAAAAGGAAGTTCGCTTCATCAACCAAGCGGGCGAGGAACAGGTCATCAACTACCTTGTTCCCAACAAAAATCAATGCAAGAGCTGCCACAACAAAAATGAATCCTTAGCGCCCTTGGGCGTGCAAACCAGGCACCTCAACCACTCTATTACCTTTGAAGAAGGCCCTGAAAATCAATTGGCACATTGGATGAAGCTTGGAAAACTAGAAGGTTTTTTGGGCAAAGAAGCACATCCTTCCCTTATCAACTATGAGGATCAAAGCCAAACGCTCAACGATCGAGCCATGGCTTACCTAGACATCAACTGCTCCCATTGCCATCGAGCTGAAGGCCCTGCCAGTACTTCGGGACTTTTTCTTACCTATGGCCAGAAAGACCCCTTGAAACTGGGAGTATTCAAAACTCCAGTTGCGGCAGGTAAGGGATCTGGCAAACACACCTACGACATCGTGCCTGGTCAGGCGGACGCATCAATTCTGCTACATCGTATGAATTCCACAGAAATGGGAGTAGCCATGCCCGAGATCGGACGAACCAGCATCCATGCGGAAGGGGTGGCCTTGATTCGAGCATGGATCAACCAGATGAACCTTTGATCAGCCCAAACCAAAAAGGGCCAGCAAATGCTGGCCCTTTTTGGTTGAGAAAGAATCTCTCGCTTACATGTTGTCGCTACTGACCACAGCAGAAAAATACTCTCGATTCATTCGCGCAATATTGGTGATAGAGATGCCCTTTGGACATTCTGCCTCACAAGCACCAGTATTGGTACAGGCGCCGAAACCTTCTGCATCCATCTGAGCCACCATCTTTTCAGCTCTTGTCTTGCGTTCCACCTGTCCTTGAGGCAACAAGGCCAGCTGAGAAACTTTAGCCGAGGTGAATAGCATTGCAGATGCATTTTTACAAGCCGCTACGCAAGCACCGCAACCGATGCATTGGGCAGCATCCATGGCCAAATCTGCGATAGTTTTTGGTATTGGAATTTCGTTGGCATCAGGCACCCCACCCGTATTGACAGACACATAACCGCCCGCCTGAATGATTCGATCAAAAGCAGAGCGATTGACTACCAAGTCTTTTACCACAGGGAAAGCTTTGGCTCTCCACGGTTCAATCGTGATGGTCTCCCCGTCAGAGAAGGAACGCATGTGCAGCTGGCAGGTAGTAGTCTGCAAGGGCCCATGAGGTTTACCATTGATGTAGAGGGAACACATTCCGCAGATACCTTCTCTACAGTCGTGGTCAAAGTGTACTGGATCCTCACCCCTTTCAGTAAGCTGATCGTTCAATACATCCAACATCTCCAAGAAAGACATGTCCTTGGAAACATGGTCTGCTACATAGGTAACAAATCCACCCTTATCCGCTGTATTTTTCTGTCTCCAGATTTTTAAAGTTAATTTCATCTGTCTACGCTAGTTTTATTTTAGGTCAATGACTTTGGAGTATCTTTTAATAATTGAAAAAGCCAAAGTCTAGTTGAGCTGATTGCCTACAAATTATTTATATGAACGCTGAGTAAGTTTGACATTTTCAAAGACCAACTCTTCTTTGACAAGTTCCTCCTCCTGGCCCTCTCCTAGGTATTTCCAGGCGGCCACATAGGCATAATTTTCGTCGTCACGAAGGGCTTCCCCATCTGGAGTTTGGTATTCTTCTCTGAAGTGTCCTCCACAAGATTCGTTTCTGCTGAGGGCATCGTCCACCATTAGCTCTCCCAGTTCCAAGAAATCCGCTACACGGTTGGCCTTCTCCAAGGATTGATTGAGTTCTTCATTCGTTCCCATTACCTTCACATTTGACCAAAACTCCTTTTTCAAGGCTTGAATCTCCGCCTTAGCACCTTTAAGTCCTTCAGCAGTTCTTGCCATTCCGCATTCATTCCACATGATTTTCCCCAATCGCTTGTGGAAATAATCTACGGGCTTCGTTCCATTGATTTTTAGAAGGGTGTTGATTCGACCTTGAACTTCCTCCTTTACTCTTGCAAATTCAGGATGCGTAGTGTCTACTGGCTTCGGAGCAAGCTGCGCTAAATAATCACCCACGGTGTAAGGAATTACAAAATATCCATCTGCGAGACCCTGCATCAACGCAGAAGCCCCAAGTCGGTTTGCACCGTGCTCAGAGAAGTTGGCCTCTCCAAGTGCATATAAACCGGGTACAGTGGTCATCAAATTGTAATCTACCCAAAGACCACCCATGGTGTAGTGAACCGCAGGATAGATCATCATTGGCATTTCGTA
>CAZPKI010000203.1:0-3093 GCA_964587015.1 uncultured Limnohabitans sp. | reverse complement strand
TCTCTAGGTTGTTTAGGATCTCTGCTTTTTGCTTCTCTAGATCTTTTTCGATCAAGACCTTGTGGGAAACAACTACGTTATCGTTGGTATGGTTGATTTTCACAACCTTCACTTCCATTTTCTTACCTACATATACATCGAAATCGCGGATAGGCTTTACGTCAATCTGAGAACCAGGCAAGAAGGCTTCAACACCGTAGATGTCTACAATCAAACCACCTTTAGTTCTACGCTTTACAAGACCTTCGATTACGCTATCGTTCTCCAAGGCAGACTCAATGTCAAGCCATGCACGAACGATTTTGGCCTTCTTACGGGACAAAATCAATTGACCCAAAGCATTTTCTTGCTCTTCGATGAATACATCTACCTCGTCGCCAACCTTAATGCCAGCAATGTCACGGAATTCTGAAAGTGGCACTAAGCCATCTGACTTGAATCCGATGTTGATGATTACATCCTTGTCGTTTACTCCGACTACTACTCCTTTGATCACTTCTTTTTCAGTGATCTCACTCAAAGTGCCTGCATACATGGCTTCCATTTGAGCTTTTTGCTCTTTGGTATATCCTTCACCAAAACCTTTGGTGCTGAAGCTATCCCAATCAAATTCTTTTGTACTAGACATAAAATATGACTCTGTTTACCAACTTCCCTAGAGTCATGAGGAAGCAGTTTTTGGGTTAATACTGAACGTTTGGAACTTCCAAAACGCCCCATTCACTCGAATGGACTGCAAATGTACGAGATTTATTTAATTGAAAATAAAACCAAACAAAAATTAGCCCGTTTCTACCGAAGCTTTAAGCTTGGTGTTTTGAAGGATTCGCCCTAAAATTGAATTCAAAAAATAAGCCCCGATACGAAATCGGGGCCTGCAAGCAAAGAGTGAAAGATTTTTTACGAACTCAAATCTACTAAAGAATTTTCAATGTTCAAGGCCTTTCAATGGATCTATACCGTCTATTCAGCGCTACTTTTTTTTGTGCTCATGCTGGTTATAGGCCTATTTGTGCTTATCCCATTGCTTATTCACCCCCGAGGAGATAAAATTTCCTTTGTATTTATCCGACTTTGGGTGGGAACTTGGGCGATTTTGTCGGGAATTCGGTTCGAAGTACATGGAAAAGAGCACCTCAACCTCAAGCAATCCTACATCTTTATATTCAACCACCGCTCCAACTTAGATGCCCCTCTGCTCCCCATGGTGATTCCTCATTATGTTCGGGCGATTGGGAAAAAGGAACTTTCTAAAATCCCTGTTTTTAGTACGGTAGTGAGCAAACTAGCCATCTGGGTGGATCGAAGCAATCCAGAGTCCAGACATAAAAGCATGGAAAAGCTGGTAGCCCTCCTCAATCAAGGCATCTCAGTGGTTGTATCGCCTGAAGGCACTCGAAACAATACAGACCAAACGCTACTACCCTTCCAAAAAGGGGCCTTTCGATTGGCCATCGAAACCCAAACCCCAATTATGGAAATGGCCGTAATCGGAGCAGATAAACTGATGAAAAGAGGATCCCTCCTGCTCAAACCAGGAAAAATCAGGGTTTACTTTTCCAAACCACTCTTTCCACCAACCTCTTCTTTAAAAAGCGAGGTAGATGAGTTTGCTGAAAAATGCAGAAATAGATTAGAAGCGATGATCCTTACCCATGAGTAATGGGAAGCTCTTCTTCCTCTGAAAATACCTCCCGAGTTAGGTCCTCAAACAGGACGTAAAGCACCAAAAAAGTAAGCGGTAGCGTCAACACCAATCCGATTCCAGCGAGCAAAATCCCCGCTGCATTGAATACAAGAAAAATCAGAACCAAGACCAAAAACTGCCACCAATTACGTGTGATCAATTTTCTACTCCACTCCATGGCTGACCAGGGGTCCATCCCGCCAAAAATCCCCATTTGAATCGCAAACAAGTAGCCCACACCAAGGTAAATCCCCGGCAGAATCAATGCAACCAAGCCCAAAGCAATTAACACCTGGCTGAGCAAAGAAATGATTACCGAAGGAATCCAAAAGCGAAAGCCTGCAAAAAAATCAGGATAAACAACTGACTCCCCACGACTCAACTTATTAGCAACTAAGTAAAACCCAGCATAAAAAGGTGGGGCAAGCAAGGTACTATAGACAATCATGTACTCCTGAGCATAGATCACGACCATGCCTTGAATGGAAAGAATCAAAAGCATGTACATGGAAAAGAAAAAAGGATGGATTTTGTAAAGCTCCCAAGCCCTTACAAAAGCAGCCTTTATATCTATCGCTACAGGAACCGTAAGCAGGCGGTCTACATTCATTTATTTACTAAAAGCCTCCAAAATATCGTGCTTGGTAATGATGTGGATATTATCCAGTGTATCACGTACCAAAACAGCCTTTTCTTTTTCAACCATGGAAGAAAGTACGTCTAAGGTGGAGTCCAAAGCCACAAACTTCATGGATCCTTCCATGACTTCAGCCACAGTTGCATCTTTTAATAATGGGTTGTCAATAATCTTGGCTAGAAGTTTATTGTCTGTCAAGCTTCCCACAACCTCTTCTCCATCCAAGACAGGGATCTGAGAAATACTTTTTCCATTCATCAAGCCAATGGCTTCTTTAACTGTATCGGATTTGTTTACCGAAAGGAGCTGGTAGGCCCCACTTCGCTGCGCAATAATATCACGTGCAGTAGCATAGGTTTTGTCTTCCAAAAATCCATGGTTACGCATCCATTCGTCATTGTATACCTTGCCCAAATAGCGGGTTCCGTGATCTGGAAGAATGATTACTAGTACATCTCCTTCTTTTAAGTGCTCCCGAGCATATTCCAACGCTCCATGCACTGCAGATCCACAGGACCAACCTACAAAAAGCCCTTCCTCTCGTGCCAAACGACGCGTCATCACGGCAGCATCCTTGTCCGTGACCTTGATGAAGTGGTCAATCAAGGAGAAGTCCACATTCTTCGGCAAAATATCTTCACCAATTCCTTCAGTGAGGTAAGGATAGATTTCCTTTTCATCAAAAATACCCGTCTCCTTGTATTTCTTGAATACCGAACCGTAGGTATCCAATCCTACTGTAACTAGGTTTGGGTTTTGCTCTTTCAAA
>CAZPKI010000202.1:0-3109 GCA_964587015.1 uncultured Limnohabitans sp. | reverse complement strand
TGCACTTTTTTGGCTTGCTGGGCACGCTGTCTTTTCTTACTGGATTTGTGATTACGGCCTGGCTGATTGCGCAAAAAATTTATGGACTAAGCCAAGGCACCAAAGTGCGAGAGGTAGTAGATCAGCCTGTGTTTTTCTTGGCCTTGGTCGCGCTAGTGATCGGTGCGCAATTGTTTTTGACGGGCTTCATCGCTGAACTGATGACGTCCAACCAAGCCAAAGAGCCCGAGTACAAAATTGACGAAGAAATCAATCTCGATTTTTAATGTTCTTTTCCTGTATCATTCCTGTTTACAATCGACCGGGTGAACTAAGGGAATTGCTAAGCAGCCTGCTTGCGCAAAGCTATACTCAGTTTGAGGTAATCGTGGTGGAAGACGGTTCCACGATTCGCTGCGATGAAGTAGTTACTTCCTTCAGTCAAGATCTTTCCATTCGCTATTTCTATCAAGAAAATACAGGCCAAGGCTTTGCGCGTAATTTTGGAATGCAGCAGGCCAAAGGGGATTTCTTTGTGATTCTCGATTCGGATGTGATTCTTCCTTCCAGCTACTTTGAAGCGCTTGAAAAAGCGATTACAGCCCGATCTCTGGATGCTTTTGGTGGTCCGGATGCGGCAGCTTCGGACTTTTCTCCACTACAAAAAGCGATGGACTTTGCGATGACTTCCTTCTGGACTACGGGAGGGATTCGGGGTAAACTCAAAAACCCTACGGCCTACCAGGCACGCGGATTCAACATGGGTGTTTCTAGAGCTGTGTTTGACCGTTTGGGAGGCTTTTTAGACCCCAACAGGGGAGAAGACATTGAGTGGAGCCTCCGCATCAAGAAGGCGGGATTCCGCTTGGAATTGGTATCAGAGGCTTTTGTCTACCACAAACGAAAAAATACCCTCTGGTCCTTTGCGAAGCAGGCCTTTTCCTTTGGCCAAAATCGGGTCAATGTGTCTCGTTTTCACCCTGAAGCCATCAAGCTGGTCCATGCCTTGCCGAGCCTATTTCTTCTTTTTCTAATTTCGATTGGAGTGAACTTAATTTTTCTAAAGTTCATGCTAATCCCTCAGCTGCTGATCTTTTGGGCTTGGGCTATCCTTGTCATCAACCAAGCCTATTGGAAGTACCGCTCTTTGTTGGTTGGTCATTTGGCTCTGTTAACCTCCTTGGTTCAACTCTGCGGCTACGGATCGGGATTGTTAGTCGAACTAGCGGTAAAGTTGCGGAAAGGTTAGTTTCCCTTGCTGCAAACGAAGATTACCTCATCCGGAGCCAGTGCATACTGCTTCACTTTTTCTGGAGCAATCTCCTTTACAAACTGATTTTCTTCGATCTGTATTCCTGAGCCGCGAAGGCGTGCAGCATAATCCTTTCCAAATTTGCGCACGTGGTCCCGCTGACCAAATAGGCGCTCCCGCTCTGCAGGATCGGTGATGGTTTTGTCTTCGAGCGTGGCTTCCAGTGGATATACGGGAGATTGCAAGATGCCCCATCCTCCGGGTTTTAAGACCCGATTAAATTCCGAACAGGCCAACAAATCATCGTCCACATGCTCCAATACGTGGTTGCAAAAGACCACATCAAAGGTATTGTCCGGAAATGGGATCTCGTGAACATCCAGCTTCACTTTGGCAAGAGGGGACTCGATATCCGCAGTGATGTAGTCTAAGTTGGGCAGTTCCTCAAAGCGCTTGATAAAGCAATGCTCTGGAGCGACATGAAGCACCTTTAATGGTGCTGTAAAAAAGTTGGTTTTCTCTTGTAGGAAAAGCCACATCAATCGGTGGCGTTCTAGTGCCAGGCAGTTGGGGCAAAGCGCATTTTCTCGAGCGATGCGGCCATAAGGTAAGAATTTCTTGTAGGAATGAGCGCAGACAGGGCAGGTGACGTCTTTGCCCTGATTGAGTTGGGAGAGCACCTTCATCGCCAGCGGGCTCACCGTTTGTAGGATAGGCCTGGGGATGTAGCGGATGACAAAGCTGATGATGGATTTCATGGAGTAGCAATTGCAGCCGCAAGTTACCAAAAGAGAAAGGTCTTCTTTTCTTTTTTACTAAAAATCTAGGCGACCTGGAAGGACTATGTGTTGGATTTAGTAGGTGGATCCGGTTTGGATTTAGGTAGTCTTCCTGCTTTTTTTAGGGCTTCTCGGATGATCCACTCCAGCTGCCCATTGGTGCTGCGAAACTCGTCTGCACTCCATTTTTCGAGAGCTTTCATCATGCTTTCATCCAAACGCAATACAAATGGTTTTTTAGAGGCCATGGGAACTGGATTTAATTTCCATAAAATACACAATGGCTTCCCTTGCCTTTTCAGGATTTTGGGTCCCTAAAAGGAATTTTTTGTCTTTCGTTTTAACTAGAATGCCGTGGGTTCCTCCAGTGGTGTAGGACCAGCAATCGCCATTCCACTTGATTCCCCAACCCCCATATTCTAGAAGTCCGTTGTAGGCAATCAACTCCATGGATACCAATTCAGAAAAAGGGTATACTTTTTTCCGAAGGAAGGGAAAGTACGTAAACGTCAGCGAAGACGCATCCAATCGAGTGGTAAGGCGCATGGAAAAGAAGATTCCATTGACAAAAACAAGTACCCCAACAGGTATAATTAATTCCCCTAAGCTTGTCTGCGTGTCGTTGATCAGCTGATAGATCATTGTACCAACAGCAATGCCTGTGATACCTAGAAGGATTGCCCAGATCCAAACCTGTCTAAATCGCTGCGTTTCGTAAAAAATTGGAGGTGTCATGGATTAGGATTTACTGGCTTGCCAAGTGTTGATGACTGCGTCAAAATCTTTTGGCTTTGCCGTGGAGAATACGAGCTTTTTACCTCCTTGCTCTACTTCGATGACGTGATCTGCGAAGAAGATATAGGCTTTGGTTTTGCGAGAAAACCGCAGTCCTACGCCACCGTAGTCTAGAATCCCATCTTTTTTGTGGACGGAAATGGTGCTTAATTGCTCCAGAGGTAGTTTTTTCCAGCTGCGCTGAAAAGGCATGTTTCGGTAGGAAAAAGCATGGGTATCAAGGCGGGTTTCCAAGGTGATGCTCATCAGGAGCAGAAAGGTGAGGGGAATCAAGGTGCACACTACAAGCATTGGAATCCAACCG
>CAZPKI010000201.1:0-3132 GCA_964587015.1 uncultured Limnohabitans sp. | reverse complement strand
ATCATATTCGATTTTTTGTTTTTTTAAACAAGTTGGGCAGTACTTCCACCTTATTTGTGTCGAAACCAGCAATCCTTTCGTGACTCTTCGTAGCCTTTGAAGACGGTGTTGACCGGGAAGCCGTGGTGCAAGTGCGAATTGAATTTGGTTCGCACCAGGTAGTTAAAGGCTCCCATATCTCCCGTATAGGCTGTTTTATTTTCCGAATTGTAGCGTCGATGGATTGCACAGAGCTCTTGGAGAAAGGCTAAAAATAGGGGGTAAGCACCGCCAATGATGCCACAATTCAGGAGCGTATCTCCAGCAAAGCGTGCTTCATAGTCGGCATAATCATCGATTTGGCTCCTGAGACTGCTTGCATGGGCGAGCATCCATTCGTTAGCTAGGACTGTGGGCTCGTCCCCACAAAATAGGGTATTGGTGGATGCGATAAACAGTGGGTCGGTGAAGGGATTGTTGACTAGCGTGACGTCTGATACATCCGTAACAAAAATATTGGCAGGGGGATTGGCCTGCTTTTCCAAAAAATCCAGGTAGACCAGGTAACGGTATACATTGGGGTTGAACTGGGGATTGTAGGCGATTTTTACAAAAGTAAGGTACTCGCTTGCGTAGGTTTGGCAGGTTTCTTCGCTAAAGCCATTGTGAAATAGCACTCCTTGAAGCTTTGCGGTCGTCACTGATGCTACCCAAGCACGTACCAGTTCGAAATTATCGTCCTGAAGTGTAGTGCTTCGGTTGACATCATAGACCCCTGTGATGTGGCAAGCAAGGATCAGATTGCTAGATTGAGGCAGCTGTGGGTAATTTTCACTCACAAGCTCTCGGAAAGAAGTTGCTGCAGTTTCACCTGCGAGCAGGTACTGTTTGGGTTGTTTCGGTAATAGATATAGGTTCGCAGGTCTACCTTTTTTACCCGATAAACTGACTTGGCACGCTCAAAAAAGTCAGAATCCGCAGCAAAACCATCTCGAAATTGGAGGTTTAAAAACACTTCCCTAAGTCCAAATAGGGTTCCGAAAAGGGTGGCTTCATCCAAATGGATCTGTTTGCTCAAATCATTTCTATCGGGCACGAAGTAGTCTTCCTGTGTTTCGACGATGGTTTCGGAAGTGGAGCAAATCAAGTCGGCAGACTCCATCTCCCGAAGGCAGGAGCTGAGGTGATTGGGCTTGTACTCGTCGTCGCTGTCCAATATGGTAATGTAGGTTCCCACGCTATTGAGCACACCACGATTGATGGATGCTGCTTGGCCACGGTTGCTGTGACGAATGTAGCAGAGTCGGTCTTCGTGCGCTTCGATGTACTGGATCAACGATTCGCGGTTGTTTTCTTTGCTCCCATCATCGATAATGATCAACTCAAAGTCTTGGTAATCCTGATTTAATACGGAGTCAATCGCTCGTTTGGTAGCGGCGAAGTCGGTGTTGTATACCGCCATCAACACCGATATGTGTACTTGTTTCAACATGAAGCGTGAGGGATATCCCCTCAATGGTTTGTTTAGCTGCTAGCCCTCGTTGCTCTTCTACACTTTTTCGATTGGCCAAACGTCGTAGTCCACAAAGGTAAGGAGAACTAGGTTACGGAGGGGTTAAAAATCCATGATGGAATCGTTAATACCCTAAATTTTTCTCGAAAAATCTGAAATCTAAGGGATCAAATTGTCCACAGACGACAGACCACGGTCTGCAGGCTGTCCACGGTCCACAGCTCAATTAATTGAACTTCAAAACTTACTTTCTTTGGGTACCAGTGAAAAAGCGGATAATAAAAAAAAATAAAAATCCGGTAGGAGCCTATTCCTACCGGATTTTTGATTTTAGCTGAGTCACTCAATCGTGTGTTGCTCTTCTGTCTGTAATCAGCAGGTTGCATAGCCCAGCAACAATAAGTAAGGTTCCGGCGAGCAGCATGGTGTTGATGACTGCTTCTCCAAAGAGGATTTTGTACAAGAAATTAACCCCACCCAAGGCTGCCACAATCTGTGGGATCACAATAAACATGTTGAAAATTCCCATGTAAGTACCCATTTTTTGAGGCTCCACTGATCCTGAAAGCATGGCATAAGGCATGGAAAGGATACTGGCCCAGGCAATGCCAACCAGGGCAAAGCAGATATGCAGCATCCAGGGTTCGCTGACGTAGTAAATCAATATAAATCCAAGACCACCGGCGAGTAGACTGAATAGGTGGAGAAGTTTTCGGTTGATTTTGATTTTTGAGGCTACGAAGGAGAGGATCAAGGCAAAAAACATGGAAACTAGTCCATAGGTACCAAGGTAATTTCCTACTTGGTCCGCAGCGGTATTGTAGGCGGCGGAACTAGTATCAGTTGCTCCGAATACATGCTCCGTAATGGCAGGAGTCGCGAAGCTCCACATGGTGAAGAAGGCAAACCAGGAGAAAAACTGTACCAGACCCAACTGTTTCATCACCGTGGGCATGGTTACTATGAGCTGAAAAACCTCTTTAGCTCCTGTAAAAAAGCCCTTTTTGCTTTCTTTTTCTCGTTCAAAAGCGTCTAGATCCTCGGGAGGATATTCTTCTGTCTTGAGGATGGTAAAGAGGATGGAGGTAAACAAAACGAAGGCGCCGATCCCGAACGCGTATTTGACTGAATCAGGGACTACCCCAGGAGCAGCGGTATTGGCAGCACCGAGCTCGGTCATCAACCAAGGGAGGTTGGAAGCCACCCAGGTGCCAATGCCAATGATTAGGGTTTGGACCACAAAGCCAAAGGAACGCTGCGACTCTGGGAGTTTGTCAGCCACTAAAGCACGGAAGGGTTCCATGGACACATTGATGGAGGCGTCCAAGATCCAAAGTGCACCTGCCGCCATCCAGAGTGCTGAGGAGTAGGGGGCAAAAAACAGGGCAAGGGTACTCATCACCGCACCAAAGAAAAAGAAAGGCTTTCTCCTGCCGAACCGAGGATGCCAAGTACGGTCACTCAAATAGCCCACGATTGGCTGAACCAATAGGCCGGTTAGCGGGGCTGCTATCCAAAGAAAGGGGATGGCGTCTTTTTCGGCGCCGAGGGTTTGGAAGATACGAGACATGAAACCGCCTTGTAATGCGAATCCAAATTGAATCCCTAGAAACCCAAAACTCATGTTCCAGATCTGCCAG
>CAZPKI010000200.1:0-3134 GCA_964587015.1 uncultured Limnohabitans sp. | reverse complement strand
ATTGTCGATAAACTCATCCAACAGATCACCAAAACTCCAGAAAATACAGCAAAAATTGCTTGAGGATTTTTGGCTTTTGACACTAATCCCAAAAGAAAAAGTCCCAAAATTCCACCACTAAATATCGAAGATAGGGCCCACCAACCCTCTAACGTATTGCTGACTCCGTTAAATGCCAAGCCAACCAAAATGCTGAGGAGGCCCATCACAAGTGATGAAATTCTCAATACCCAGAGGGATAACTTTTCCGATGGATTTGGGTGTATGTATTTACTAAAATGATCGGAAAGGATCACCGTTGCAGAGCTGTTGATACTTGTGGAAACTGTGCTCATTCCAGCAGCAAATATCGAGGCTATTAGGAGCCCTGTCATTCCAACCGGAAGTTGATTGACAATGAAATAGGGAAATACTTTATCTCCTGCTATTCCCTCGGGAAGCAAACTAGGAAATGACTCATAGTAAGCGAATAATGCTGTACCTATAAAAAAGAAAATAAAAGAAACGGGTACATAAAGTAGGCTTCCTAACCAAGTTGCTCTCTTGGCTTCACCCTCACTTTTGGCTGTCAAGTAGCGTTGGACATAACTTTGGTCAATCCCAAAATTTTGGAGATTTATAAATAGGCCATAGACCAAAATCATCCAAAAGGTAGAACTGGTAAAATCTAGTTTAAAACTACCCAAGCTAAATTTATCTGCTCCCGATGCAATCCTAAATACGGCTTCTGGTCCATCAGGAATTCCAAAGAAGATTACTCCTAGGCAAGCCAAAGCACCAAAAATTAAAAGGATTCCCTGTACGGCATCGGTCCAAATAACTGCCTCTATTCCTCCCCACATCGCATATAGTAGTACGCTAAACCCGATCAAGATAATGATGCTGGGTATACTCCATCCCAATAAGGCATTCATTGGCAAAGCAAGTAAATACATAATTGCTCCCATACGGGCAAGTTGAGTCAGAAGGTAACAACAAGAAGTATAGATTCGCGCCCAGGCTCCAAACCGCTGCTCAAGGTAGAAATAGGCGGATTCGCATTGTAATTTTCGGTAAAGAGGGACAAAATAGTTTACTGCAATCCAGGCTGCCAAAGGAATTGAAAAGCTGAAAACCAATCCATTCCAATTAGTCGAATAGGCATTCCCTGGCAAAGCCAAAAAACTGATGCTACTCACATAGGTGGCGAAGATCGACATTCCGATGGCCCAAGTAGGAAGCCTACCTCCGCCGGTCGTGAAATCCTGTGCTGTCCTCTTTCTGAATGAAAAAGAAATTCCAAACCCAACCGTTGCCAACATGTAAATTAGAAAAATAGCAAGGTCCAGAATTTGCATTTTGAGAGATGGGCTTTTGTAAGTTGAGGAGCAAGTAAGACAAACTCTTATTTTAAGTTAGTGTCCCTTTAGAGGTTTCGGGAGATAAAAAAGAGCTACATGCCTAGTTTTCAAGGCAATTTATTTCTTTCAACTAAATGATTGTCGAACTCTTTCTTTCACCTGTAATAATTTAGAAGAAAGTATTGATTTTTCCGACGGTGAATGTGGAAAAAGTGGTGGTGCAAAGTTGTCTTCACACAAGCCTTCAAAAGACATTGCTGCTTTCAACCCTTTGAGGTAACTAGATTGATAGGTTCCGTGTTGGTACAGCTTATTGCTCAAGTAAAGGATGGTTTCCTGAAATTTATTAACAGCATCGTATTCTTTTTTTTGGAAAGCTTCATACAGCGCTACATAGAGTTTAGGAAAAAGATTAGCCCCTCCAGTTACCCCTCCATCACCTCCTATTTTTAGAGTTTCTGCTAAGATCTCCTCGGGGCCAACAAAGATTTTAAATTCTGGCTGTTGCTTAAATGCTTCACAAAGCGCCTGAAAATTTTCTATTTTTCCAGAACTGTCTTTGATTCCAATAATATTGGGGTGTTTGGAAAGTTTGACAGCCGTTTCCACCTCAATACTTACTTTGACATGCGAAGGCATATCGTATAGAAAAAGTGGTAATTCTACAACATCAGCTAATTTTAGATAGTAGTTGATTAACTCTTCCTGTCCAATATTCATGTAAAATGGTGGGGCTGCAACTACTGCTTCTGCCCCAGATCTGTGCGCGATGGCAGCCAAATCTACGCTTTCTGTAAATGAACAGTCCGTCACCCCTACTAAAATCGGAACCCTTCCTTTAACCTGCTGGCAGGTTATCTGAATCAGTTCTCTTTTCACGGCTGCACTTAATCCCGCAAATTCTCCTGTAGTTCCTAGGATAAAAATACCATGAACACCCCCATCAATCAAGTGCTCAATCAGTCTTTCAGTATGCCCAATGTCAAGAGAAAAATCAGACTTTAAGGGAGTAATCATGGGAGGGATAATTCCCCGAAATGCTGTGGATGGAATCATGGGTTGATAGCTTTAAAGGAATCAAAGGCGCAAATGAATGTATTTAATCTTTTCTCTATTGTAAGTATAGCTCAGGTGAACCGTACCATCTTTAGCTTGAATGATTGCAGGATAGCTAAATTCTCCTGATTTTTCATTCTCTAAAACCAACAGTTCTTCCCAGCTAATCCCATCATTCGAACCCAAAAGGACTAATTTATTTCTTCCTTTTTTCAGCGGATTTGCAACCAAAAGATGATAGCCATCGAAAAGTGTCACCCCATCGATTCCAGAGTTATTATTTTCCAGGTTGGTAGCTTCCAATGGTGTCCAAGATTTGCCCTCATCTGAAGACCAAGCCTGTGCCACTACTCCTTCCTGCGTACGGCAAAGTAATTGGATCTTTCCATCTGGATGAAAAAGAATAGTTGGCTGAATGGCATTGAAGGGTCCTTTTAAGTCTACTTTTTCCCAACTAGTAAGGTCTGGATTGGATAGTTCAACATGAGAAGTCCAACGATTATTGATTTCAAAACTGCTAGGATGGAGTAGTTTTCCATTGGGTAGTTCCACCGATTTATTTTTAACTGGCCCAAGAAATCCTGGCGGTAGTTGAGTTTCCTTAGACCATGTTTTCCCATCATCCCCAGAAACTTTGTAATGCCCCCACCATTCTCTAGGATTAGGGCCTTCTTTGTAAAAAAGGACAATTTCGCCATCCTTTTTCCGATGCAAAACTGGATTCCAAGTAGGATTTCT
>CAZPKI010000199.1:0-3142 GCA_964587015.1 uncultured Limnohabitans sp. | reverse complement strand
AGGATTTTGAAGAAGAATTCGAAGAAATGGATGAGTTTGAGGAGGAAGAGGATGACTTTGCAGACGATTTTGAGGACGGCTATGACCTCGATGAGGACAATGAATTTCTAGATGACAGCATTGTTGACTTTGACGAAGACGAAGCTGATGATGATTTTGATGACTTCGATGACGAGGAAGAATTTGACGATGACTTGGATTAATACCTAATACCAGGTAAAAACTCTAACTTGTAATTTTGAGGCTTCTAGCCTATCTTTACGACATATTCACTGAGAAATTAAACGTTTATGATCCTAGCAGATATCTTTAGCTCTCCCATCATGCCTGGAGCGCAGTTGTTTTTATTGATTGTTTGCATCCTAATTGGGCTTGGTGCAGGAATTTCTGCGGCGGATGCACGAAATACTTTTGCCAAGAAAAAGAAAAGCGATCATTAATTAAGCCATATCAAAGGAGGTTTCAAGCCTCCTTTTTTTATTCCTACCCATGAAAAATCAAAATTACGGGAACCATACCCGGTACAACCCACTTCACCATTTTGTACTTACTCCACTCACCACTATCTTTTTTGGATGGACGATCACTAAAATAGATTTCTCCTCCCAAGAGACTGCTTTAGAAAGTGGCTACCTTTTTATTGGTTCATTTATTTTGGTTTTACTCCCATTAATCGCTCGAATGTATGCGCTGACCCTTCAAAATCGCATCATCCTTAACGAAATGCGAAACCGCTACTTCTACTTGACTGGAAAAACCTTTGAGGAGAAAGAGCAAAACTTGAGGCTAGGTCAAATTATAGGATTACGATTTGCTAGCGACGAAGAACTCCTAGGCTTGATGGACCGAGCTATCGCAGAAAAATTATCGGCTAAAGAAATTAAGCAGCAGATCAAAAACTGGAAGGGAGACTACATTCGCGTGTAATTAATCGAAAAGACCAGTTGAAACCGCTTCCCTTAAAAGCCCTTGAAATTCTTCTTGGGCTTTCTTTTTGTAGTTCAGATCCGAAAAATCAAGTATCGGCAATTCCAGGACTGCATCAAAGCCAGAAGCGTGTCCTTCTTTTCCTGAAGCGATCAACACAATTTTTTTACCATGCTTGCGGGCCAATTGCTTCAATTCAAAGCATGCCTTACCCTCCTCACTTTGTAGGTCGTACTGCCCCTCTCCTGTAAGGATCCAATCAACTTGCTTTACTTTCTCCTCGAGATTCACCTGCTTAAAAAAGTATTGCGCGCCGTATTCCATGGAGCAGGGGAAAAATTGTGCCAACCCGAAAGCGATCCCTCCTGCCGCACCAAAGCCTGGTTGATCTAAAATCGGACTAGGAGATTTCCGAAGGAGTATGTCCACCATAGCAGCAGTACTAACTTCTGTGGCTGCTATCTCTGCTTCCTTCACCCCTTTTTGAGGTCCGAAAACACGAACAGCGCCATTCAAACCAAAAAACGGATTTCTCACGTCGCAAAGACAGGTGAAAGAAACTTCAGGGATTCGCAGCGGTCGTTGGATATGCTTGCATCGTTTTAAAAACTCAGGAGAAAAAGCAGGAAGTTCCCTTCCATTTTGATCTAAAAACAAAAAGCCCATGGCCTGTAAGATTCCCGTACCCAGATCAATAGTTGCAGAACCACCCAATCCTAAAATTAGGTGCTTGGCTCCTTTTTGGATTGCATGCTGCATGAGCATTCCAGTTCCAAAGGTGGAAGTCAAACTGGGTACACGCGCATGTGCAGACAAAACAGCTAAACCTGAGCAGATAGAAACATCTAAATAAGCTGTTTTTGAGTTCGAATCCCAAGCAAAAAATCCAGCCGTAGGTTGCCCAATAGCATTTAGAGAGAAGCACTCTATTCGTTCCAAACCCAAGGAATCCGCCAGCAAGGCACAGGTTCCATCTCCCCCATCTGCTACCGCTTGGCAACTACTAATGGAGGTTGGGCGCAGTTCCATCAAAACCCCTTGAATAAGAGCAGCTGCTTCTAACGCGGTAAACGTTCCTTTGTAGGCGTTGGGAGCAATCAAAAATCTCATGCGGTATTTTGCTTCATCCGGGCAAAGTAATCCTTCGCTGCGGCTTTCACCTTAGGGGCTAAATACAAGGCAGCAATCATGTTCGGAAAAGCCATGACTGCATACATCCCATCTACCAAACTTACGACAAAGTCCAAAGAAGCAACCGCTCCTACCACGATGGTAACCAAGTAAAAATAGGTGTAATACTTCACCTTGCTGGCCCCAAAAAGATAACTGGCACATTTTTGACCGTAATAAGAATAGGTAAACATCGTCGAAAGCGCAAATACCAATGCCGAAACCATCAAAAGATATTTTCCAATCACTGGAATACCCATTTCAAAAGCTTCAAGCGTCAATTTTACCCCGTCATTTTCAGTGTTTTGCCAGACTCCTGTGAGCAATATGGCAAACGCAGTAAGCGAACAAACCACTACCGTGTCAATAAATGGACCCAACATGGCAATTAATCCCTCTCGAATCGGTTCATTCGTTTTGGATTGACCATGCACCATCGGAGCAGTCCCTAGGCCTGCTTCATTGGAAAACAAGGATCTTCTTGCACCTATAATGATCACCGAACCCACAGCTCCTCCCAATGCGGCATTGCCTGTAAATGCATCCACAAAAATAAGTTGAAACATTTCTGGAATATTTCCAAAGTACTGCATAATAATGATCAATACGGAGATAAAATAGATGCCTACCATCAAAGGGACCATCTTGGATGCGGCAGCTGCAATCCGCTGAATCCCACCCAAAATCACCACCGCCGTCAGCAACATCATGATGGTTCCGATGATCCAATTATTCCGAGTTGTTTCTGCTGCAGTATCTGGCTCCAGCAGCACTGCCTGCATCACAGCAGCCAACTGGTTGGAAGTAAACACAGACAACAGACCAACAATCCCTGCCAGACAAAAGATATAGGATAGAAATTTCCATTTTTTCCCCATTCCGTGTTCGATGATGTACATGGGCCCTCCTTGGATGACCCCTGCCGTATCTTTGCCTCGATACATGATGGACAGGCTACAGGTGTAGAACTTGGTGGCCATGCCCACAAAGGCAGCCACCCACATCCAAAAAAGTGCTCCTGGACCTCCCATATTGATGGCAATGG
>CAZPKI010000198.1:0-3145 GCA_964587015.1 uncultured Limnohabitans sp. | reverse complement strand
AGGGCAAAGGCATCTTTAGGAAGCTCATCGAATAGCTTCTTCTTCGCTTTGATGTATTCATCAAAAGTGCCATGGTAGTCCAAGTGATCATGGGTGATATTGGTAAATACCGCTCCAGCCAATTTCAACCCTGCAATGCGCTCTTGGACAATCGCGTGAGAACTGGCCTCCATAAAACAATGGGTACATCCTGCATCTACCATTTTGCGAAGCAAAGCCTGTACGCTTACCGCATCCGGAGTGGTGTGGGTGGACGGGATTACTTCCTCGTTAATTTTATTTTCTACCGTAGACAGGAGCCCTGTGCTGTAGCCCATACGAACAAACAGCTGGTGCAATAAGGTGACGGTGGTGGTTTTTCCATTGGTGCCAGTAACGGCAACTACCTTGATTTTTTCAGATGGGTTGCCATAAAAATTAGCGGCCATAATTCCCAGAGCCTTGGCCGAATCCACCACTTGGATATAGGTAATTCCTTCGGCTAGAGAGGCAGGGAGTTGTTCACAAATAATTGCAGTTGCCCCTTTTTCCAAGGCAAGCGGGATAAAATCATGTCCATCCACCTGGGTACCTTTAACAGCTATAAAGGCGGCATTTTCTATAACCTTGCGACTATCAAAGACCACATCACTTACCCTTCGCTCCATGTCTCCATTGGTAGCGGTTAGTGATACTTTGTACAATATGTCTTTGAGCACGTTCATTTATCCAAGTACAAGGTCTATGGTGGCATCTGGGGTCAATCGTGTTCCTGGACTGATGGACTGGGTCAGTACTTTACCCTTACCGTTAAAATTCACTTTCAGTCCTTTATTTTCTAGTATATACAATGCGTCGCGAAGAGACATGCCCGCTACATTTGGCACCACTGCCTTTTCGGTGTCAACCAGCTGCAACTGAATCTGGCCAGTCTCACCCGTAGAGGCGGAAATCCAATCCTCTTGAACTGGGGTTTTGAGTGGTAACTTGAGGTAATCAAAAATGCTCTGCAGTTCCTCTCCCTTACCTGCGGCTACATAGGGGAATTTTGCGCTTGCTGCCTTTGGCAAAATTTTGGATTCGTTCACCACATTCAAGCCCAGGTCCGTTGCGAAGATCTTATCCGCAATGGCCTTAAATACGGGAGCTGAAACATCACCCCCATAGGCGGCGATCCCTTTGGGACTATCGATCACGACAATCATGCTGTACTTGGGACGGTCTGCAGGAAAGTATCCCGCGAAACTGGTGTAATAGACTTCTTGGTAGCTTCCGTTGATTACTTTTTGAGCTGTACCCGTCTTGCCTGCAATTTTATAATTGGAGTTCTTGATATTTCGGGCGGTACCACTTTCCACTACCCCTAGGAGCAATTCTTGGAGCTGAGCGATTGTTTTGGGCGAAGCAATGGCCTCACGGATTACTTGAGGCTCGAAAGTCTGAATGATTTGAGCACCATTGCTGACAGACTTCACAAATAGTGGCTTTACCATTTTCCCCCCATTAGCCACTGCATTGTATAGAGCTAGGGTATGGATAGGATTCAATTTGGATTCGTATCCGATGGATATCCAAGGGAGTGAGGTACCGTACCAAGTTTTGGTGCCCGGCTTTTTAAAGTAGGGCTTCCCTTCCCCCATTAGCTGGAGGTTTAACGGTTGGGCTAAGCCCGCTTTTTCTAGGTAGGCCAAATACTTGGATGGGTTAGATCCAAAATGCCTGTCTACCAATTTGGAAATGGCAACGTTGGAAGATTTTTCAAATGCCTGACGGATGCTGATGGTTCCATAACCTCCGTTTTTGGCATCATTCATGGGTCGCCGGTAGAAGTAATGCACTCCATTACCAGTTTCAATCATGTCATTTGGGCTGATTTTGTTCTCTTCGAGCAAGGCAAGCATAGAGAATAGCTTGAAGGTAGAACCAGGTTCTACGCTTCCCATATCGCCTACCGCATAATTATAGCTCTCTACATAGCCTGTGCCAGCAGCATTTTTTTGCAAGTTGGAGATTGCCTTCACATGGCCTGTTGCCACTTCCATGACAATCACCGAACCGAAAGCTGCCTCACGATCCTTAAGCTGGTTCCGTAATGCTGTTTCAGCTACATCCTGAATGTTGACATCCAAGGTGGTTTGAATGTCGTAGCCATCAAGAGGCTTGACGTCGTCCTCATCAAAAAGTGGCTTCCATACCCCGCCAGAAAGCCGCTGAAATAAAGCTTTTCCGCTTTGACCTTTGAGAAATGTATTGAAACTATATTCAATTCCAGAACCTACACCGTCTTGGTTCAAGGTTCCCAAAGTCCTACTTGCCAACGAGGTGAAAGGCTGGTAGCGACGCTCAATCTTTTCAAAAATCACCCCGCCGTCAATTCTACCTTCTTTAAAAATTGGCCAAGTTCGCATGGCCTGCATCTCTTGGTAGTTGATCTGCTTCCGGTTGATCATCAAATACTGCTTCTTGTTGGACCGAGCATCATTGATCATTCGCTTGTAAGCAGTTGCGCTCTTGTCCTTGTAGAAGTTGGCTAATTGTTCCGCCAAAGCATTTATACCAGATTTATATTCCTCTTCATCCACCACGGTTGGGTCGATGGCAACTTGGTAAAAAGGCAGGCTAGTCGCCAACAAACTTCCATCGGCAGCATAGATATTGCCGCGGGTGGCGGGCACATCCCTAAATTGAAAATTAACTTGCTGTGCTTTAGTCTTCCACTTCTCGCCCTCCACCAATTGAACCACAGCTACCTTGTAAGGAATGGCACATGCCGCCAAAGCCACCAGGATGAAGATCACCCGAACTCGGATCACTATGGAGCGTTTGATGTTCACTTTTTAGGCAGTTCTAATTTTACAGGAGGTTGATTCAATTCATAGAGTTCAATTGCAGCCACGCGCTTCGATACTTCAGACTGCATGCTGCTTTTCATGTATTCGGCTTCTAGCGTAGTGACATCCGCACGGATATCGGCTACTTCTTGCTTCGCCTTATCGATTTCTCGAATCTTGTTTTCTGCACGGAGGTTGCTGTAGATATAGATCAAAGCCAGCAAGGCCACAAATCCTACAGGAGGCACCAATTGCACAGGCACCCCTTCTCCGAGAATTCGCTTGACATCAAACTTTTCTTCGATCCAAGAAAAGATGGTCTTCCCTGAGCGACC
>CAZPKI010000197.1:0-3155 GCA_964587015.1 uncultured Limnohabitans sp. | reverse complement strand
GGACAGTAGGAAGGCCCATAGCTAAAGAAACGAGTCCAAAGGAAACAGCTCCTTTGACCTTCCCCCAACCAAATTCATCCTGCATAAAGCCCATCCACGGAGTGCCCATGGCTAGAGAAGAAGTAATGCCTGCAAAGAACAAAAGCCCAAACCAACAGACTCCTGCAAAAGCACTAATCAATGGTCCCCACTGTTGAAATAAGTAGGGCATCGTCTGGAAGGCCATGCCAAATCCTGCATTTTCCAACACCCAATCCAATCCCAAAAATCCAGCTGCGATTGGGATCACAATGGCACTTCCTAGGATTACTTCTACAAATTCGTTGGTAAATCCGGCAGTAACCGAGTTGAGCGCGATGTCCTCGTTTTCCTTCAGGTAAGAGGCATAACACTGAATGGAACCCATTCCGACGGACAAGGTGAAGAAGATCTGTCCTGCTGCAGCGAGCCAAACTTTAGGGTCTGCAAGCGAGCTGTATTGTGGGGTCCACAAGAAGTTAATTCCATCCCATGCATTTGCATCTGGGAATTCGGCTGAGGCAAAGGAGCTACCCATGGTCCAACCTCGAATAGCCAAAATGATACCAAAGAGGATGAGTAAAGGCATGCCTATCTTTGCTACCTTTTCAATTCCTCCAAGTCCAGTAGAAAGGATATACACATTGACGCTTAGTACTAAAATATAGGCGATAACTGGGAACAGGGGGATTCCAAAATCCGAACCCGAAAGCTGAACGTACTGATCAAAAAACAAACTCACTGCCTCCTTACTCATTCCAGTAAAGGTTCCAATCACACTGTGCACCACGTATACAAAGGTCCAGGACTCAATGTAGGTATAGTAAGCGACTACGGCGATGTTGGTGAAAATACCAAACACTCCAATGTACTTCCAATACCATTTCTTACTCAAGGAGTCAAGGATGTATGGGGTACTGTGGTTACCCAATTTACCGCCAAAACGACCCATGCTCCATTCGGTAAATAGCAAGGGTATTCCCATCAATAGGAAACAGATAATGTAGGGAAGAATGAAAGCACCTCCGCCATTTTGAACTGCTTGAACTGGAAACCTCAAGAAGTTACCAAGTCCAACTGCATTTCCAGCCATGGCCAGAATAAGCCCAACACGCGAGCCCCAAGCCTCTTTTTTCATAAATAATGTACGTTAATGATCGAAAATCTAAACTTCTAGATTTTCCAAATTAATTTTTGCCTTCTACAAACAGGCGGTTTTTGAGGTTCAAATAATTGGAAAGCCTCGACCTCCGCATTCAGTTTATAATTCAAGGATACCACTTTTTTTTCAGAACAAACAACTAAAATTCCAGTTGCCCCCGTAAAAAACCATAGGATTCAAGTACTAATTTTTGAAATGAGACAATTTTTCAGTTCCTGTAACTAACTGGGATAGTTGAATTTAATAGGTGGGGAGCGAATTGCTGTCTTCGATTTTAACCCTTGAAAAACAAGATCTAGAAAATCCTGAGTAGCTTCCTTTTTTTCTAGTGATGGATTCGAGGATTACTGTAAATCCACAATTTTCAGCTTATTCAAGCCCTGATTGAACTTTACTTTTTTCCAAGGTGAAGATGGAAATAGGATAGAAGTCAGGACCAATTCACCCTCGTTCACAAATAGTTCTACAGAAGATGCATCCAAGAAAATTCGAATCGATTCCGCTTTCCAAGACATAGGGGCAGAGTGGGCGGCAGCAAAATCCCGATTGAAATTTGTTTCCCCTGATTTTCGTCTGTCTATAGTAACCAAACCCATTTCCTTGGAAATAGCGAGTTCCTCACCGAGCTCATTGGAGAGTGTCAATGAAAATTGATCGTCGCTGCTCACTTCGGCAAGAATTTCCACTGCATTAGATGGAAGAAGGGATTCGGTTTTTGAAATTGAGTAGCTGGTTTTTCTGAGTTTTTCCAACTCTCTAGCAGGAGCGGATTTGAGGAGTAAGGTATTATCCACGTCAAAAAGGCTGATTTCTCGAGGTAAAGTGGTTGCGGATCGCCAAGTCGTCGTTGGGACCACCTGGGCATAATCCCAATTGCTCATCCATCCTATCCAGAGGGTTCGATTCTGATCGGCTGGAAGGTTGGACCAAGTCACCCCGGCATAATTGTCCGGTCCATAATCCAACCAGCGGATCATCGTATCGTCTGGAGTAAATATTCCCTGATTGAAGTCTCCTATAAAGTACTGGGTGGCAGAGCCTTTTTGAGGCCCACCAGGATTCATGCTAACTAGCAATACCCACTTTTGACTACCGTCCGGTGCCTTCATGGAAAGGAGATCTGGACATTCCCAGACGCCTCCGTGAGCTCCAACACCCTGCCCAAAATCACCTAGGAAAGTCCAGTCTATAAGGTTGGGAGACTCATAAAAGTGGACACGATCTTGGGCGGCCAGTGTCATGATCCAAGTTGATTTTCCTTCTGCTTGAGAGACTTTTGTGATTTTTGGATCACGGAAATCCCGAATCCCTGGATTTTTAAGCACAGGATTTCCATCATACTTTTGCCAAGTCTTGCCTTTATCAAGGGAAAATGCAAGACCTTGGGTTTGGAAACCGATTGTCCTAGCTTTTTCTCCTTTGGGATCGTGGTAGGTGTATAGTGCTACAAGAGGTGGAGTTGTTGTGCTGCCAAGTCCTGAACTGTTTTTTTCGTCGTAGACGGCACTTCCTGAAAAGATGTAGCCCAAACTATCTGGAAAAAGCGCGATGGGCAACTCTTCCCAGCTGACTAGATCCTTGGATACCGCATGCCCCCAATGCATAGGTCCCCAAACGGTGCTATCTGGGTAGTGTTGGAAAAATAAATGGTATTCTCCGTCGATGTAAACCAGTCCATTGGGGTCATTCATCCATCCTTTGGCAGGAGTGAAGTGGTAGCTAGGTCGGAATTGTTCCAAATTATTTTCTTGAAATGAAGGAACTGATTTTGTTGTACAAGAAAGCAGGGAACCAATGCTTAGTAAAATCAAAATAAGGTGGTTTGCTTGATGGAAATTCAACCAATTGGAATAGTGTTTACGTTTCATGTTCAATTTTTATAGCGATCTCTGCTGCGTTCTTCTTAAATTCTTTTTTATTCCAAAATTCCAAGACCACTTTTTCAAAGGACTTTGGTTTTAGGTTTGAAATGGGG
>CAZPKI010000196.1:0-3170 GCA_964587015.1 uncultured Limnohabitans sp. | reverse complement strand
ACAACTTGAATAAGTCTCCAAAAGCCCCCATAGGATGGAAAAATGCTTATCCAGAAGCAAGTTTTGAAGTAATCCATTCAGGCAACTACCTGGAGTGGATCGGAGGATAAAAAATAGGGCCCGCAAAATTGCGTGCCCCTTTTTTTATCCATTCAAGAATTTAATACACACCCACTTCAGTACCTAGGTTTTTGAAATACACCTGCTTTTCAGCATCCAAATCCACAAGTACCGTCGCATCATTTTTGATGTAACCTGCAAGTATCTGCTTGGACAGCTCGTTCAAAATCAACCGTTGCATGGTTCGCTTGAGTGGCCTCGCTCCAAAATTAGCATCAAAACCTACCTCTCCCAAGTAATCCAGCACCTCTGTCGTGGCCTCAATTTGAATGTTTGATTCAGACAACCGCTTTTGAATCTCTCTCCACTGGATGTCTACAATCTTGCGGATCACCTGCTTGTTGAGTGGCTCAAAAAGGATTGTTTCGTCGATCCGGTTGAGAAACTCTGGGCGAACTGTCTTCTTAAGCAATTCGAAAACTTCTGCTTTGGTCTTTTCGAGCACTTCTTCTCGATTCCAATCCTCCATTTCCGCAAATCGCTCCTGAATCAAGTGCGAACCAATGTTAGTAGTCAATATGATGATCGTATTCTTAAAGTTGGCCAAACGACCCTTGTTGTCGGTTAGCCTCCCATCATCGAGCACCTGAAGGAGAATATTGAATACATCGGGGTGGGCTTTTTCGATTTCATCCAGAAGAATTACGGAATAAGGTTTTCTTCGAACCGCCTCAGTAAGCTGTCCGCCTTCCTCGTAACCAACATAGCCTGGAGGAGCTCCCACGAGCCTACTTACTGCATGCCGTTCTTGGTATTCCGACATGTCTATTCGGACCATTGCATTCTCATCATTGAATAGGTATTCGGCCAATGCCTTAGCAAGCTCGGTCTTTCCTACCCCGGTGGTGCCCATGAATATAAAACTTCCTATAGGTCGTCTTGGATCCTGCAAACCTGCCCTACTTCTACGCACGGCATCAGAAAGTGCTACAATCGCTTCCTGCTGTCCTGCTACCCGTCGACCCAACTCATCTTCCAGGTGAAGTAATTTTTCTCGTTCGGATTGAATCATTTTGCTCAATGGGATTCCAGTCCACTTGGACACCACTGAAGCAATGTCTTCTTGATCCACTTCCTCTTTGAGTAGTGGGGAGCCTGCCTGCATCTCGGCCAATTGATTTTTGAAGCCTTCCAGCAGCTTCTCTGCTTCCACAATCTTTCCGTATCGAATCTCGGCAACCTTACCAAAATCTCCAGCCCGTTCCGCTTGTTCGGCTTCGACTTTTAACTTTTCAATGGCCTCTTTCTCGTGCCGAATGCCGAGAATGACAGCTTTTTCGCTCTCCCACTTTGCTTTTACCGATTGTCGCTTCTCTCCAAGGTCCGCTATTTCTTTACTCAAGACCACTTCCTTATCCTTGTTGTTTTCACGACGAATCGCCTCACGCTCAATCTCAAGCTGCATGATCCGACGGTTGAGCTCATCCAATTCCTGAGGGAGGGAGTCAATTTCCATGCGCAATTTGGCAGCCGCCTCATCCATCAAGTCGATGGCCTTATCAGGCAAAAAACGATCTGAAATGTAGCGCTGCGAGAGTTCCACGGCAGCGATGACCGCATCATCTTTGATCCGTACACCGTGGTGCAACTCGTACTTATCCTTGATTCCTCTCAGGATGGAGATGGCATCTGCCGCATCGGGCTCATCCACTAGCACGGCTTGGAAACGACGCTCCAAGGCCTTATCCTTCTCGATATATTTTTGGTATTCCTTTAGCGTAGTGGCTCCGATCGCATGGAGCTCCCCACGAGCCAGTGCTGGCTTGAGCAAGTTGGCTGCGTCCATGGCTCCCTCTCCTCCACCACCTGCTCCAATCAAGGTGTGTATTTCGTCAATGAATAGGATAATTTCTCCATCTGCATCGGTCACCTCTTTGATTACCGACTTGAGTCGCTCTTCAAATTCACCCTTGTACTTGGCACCAGCTACAAGCAGACCCATGTCTAGGGAGATCAAGGTTTTGGACTTTAAGTTTTCCGGTACATCTCCAGAGACAATCCGCTGGGCCAAACCTTCCACAATGGCTGTCTTCCCTACACCTGGCTCACCGAGCAGGATGGGATTGTTTTTGGTACGTCGAGCAAGAATCTGCAAGACGCGTCTAATTTCTTCATCTCGACCAATGACAGGATCTATCTTTCCCTTCCTGGCCATTTCATTTAGGTTTTTGGAATATTTTTCCAATGCCCTATACGTGCTTTCTGCGTTTGGATCAGTCACCTTGTTTCCTTTTCTAAGTTCTTTAATCGCTTCTAGGAGCCCTTTTTCTGTAATTCCCTGATTTTTCAACAGCTGAGCCACGGAATCGTTCCCAGCCAATAATGCCAAGAGCAAATGCTCGATGGCCACATACGCATCTCCAAAAGTCTTCAAATAGTCCTTCGCCTTGGTCAGTACCTGCGTTGCGGAAGAAGACAAATAAGGCTGCGCATTCCCACCACTCACCTTGGGAAGTTTTTGAAGATCTTCTTCTAGTTTTTGGTTCAGCAATTGCTGGCTCGCACCCAACTTTTGTAGCAGAAATTGAGAGACGTTTTCGTCCTCCAAAAAAATCCCTTTAAGCAAATGGGAAGTTTCAATGGCTGGATTCCCAGAAGCCGTAGCAAGTTCAGCGGCTTTCTGTATCGCCTCCTGGGATTTGGTAGTAAACTGCTTAAAATCCATGGATCTTATTCTGGTTTAGTGGGTTGGACTGCTTTTCTTTCCGGGAAGCATCAAATTGACCTCCAAACTAGAATTTACGTCATTCTGTCTGAAAAAGGTTAAAAATTGACTTTAATCATGAATTTTTGGCAGAAAAATCAGAAGAAACTCTGCCTTTTACGCACTGAAAACTACCTAAGAAAGCCCCAATTGATAAAAAAAGCAAAAGAATTCCATTAGGTAAACTAGCCTGCTTACCAAGCAGGACGCGAAATTTTCTTTCTACAACTAGTCCTCTTTGTGGCTCCTCTTCTTTGCGAGAAAAAAAGAGATCACTCGCGCAAAACCCACCTACCAAACAGGATGCGAAGTTTTCATTCTCCTAGTAGTCCCCTTTGCGGCTTCT
>CAZPKI010000195.1:0-3176 GCA_964587015.1 uncultured Limnohabitans sp. | reverse complement strand
ATTTCAAGGAATGGTTGGTGAAATCTTTGCAAAAATACATGGCCACTTGTCGGGCAATCACGATTTCTTTTTTTCTGGTTTTGTCCTTTAGCTCGTCTACTTGGATGCCGTAGTAATCCGCAACTGCCTTTTGGATAAAATCAACTCCTACCTCGGTTTCAATGTCCTTGATGAAATTTTTGATGATGGATTTTGCGAGCTCAAGGCTGACCTCCACTCTATTGAGGGAAGCATGGGCAATCAGCGAGATCAGAATACCTTCCAATTCCCGCACATTGGTGTCGACGGTGTAGGCCAGGTATTCGATTACCGTATCTGGGATATTTATCCCTTCTGATTCCATTTTACGACGGATGATGGCCACACGAGTTTCAAAATCTGGCATCTGAAGATCGGCCGTCAGCCCCCACTTAAATCGAGATAGCAGTCGCTCTTCCAACCCTTTGAGGTCCCTTGGAGGACAATCGGAGGTCATGATGATCTGCTTTTTATTTTGGTGGAGGTGGTTAAAAATATGGAAGAACATCTCCTGTGTTCGGTCTTTGCCTGCCAAAAACTGGATGTCGTCGATGATCAAGACATCCACCTGCATGTAAAAATTGGTGAAGTTTTTCACGTTGCCATCCTTGATGGAATCCATGAATTGGTTCACAAACTTTTCGGAAGACACGTAGAGTACAAATTTTTCTCCAGGTCCATTTTTGATTTCGTTGCCAATGGCTTGTACCAAGTGCGTTTTTCCCAATCCTACTCCTCCATAGACCATCAAGGGATTGAAGGAGGTAATGCCTGGTTTGCTTGCTACTGCAAATCCTGCAGATCGAGCCAGTCGGTTGCAATCCCCTTCAATGTAACTGATAAAGGTATAGGTCGGATTCAGGTTGCTTTGTGTCAGCAGTCCTGCATCTAAGGATTGCATTTCGAATGGAGTTTTTACCTCTTGGTTAGTTGTGCCAGGCTTTTTGTTGCTGGCGTTTCCCTGCGGAAAAGAAACCACGTAAGGCTGATTGCTTGGGTTGCCCTTATCTACTACTACTGCGTATTCAAGTCTACCAGCGGCCCCCAAGGTATTTTTGATGGCAAGTTTGAGTTCTTCCACGTAATTGTCTTCGAGCCACTCGTAGAAAAATTGGCTAGGAACCTGAATGGTCAAGGTGGATCCCTCAAGCTTTACAGGTAGAATGGGCCTAAACCAGGTGGAATAGCTCTGCTCATTGACGTGTTGTTCGATCACACGCAAGCATTCACTCCATACAGCATTGGCTTCTGAACTCATTCTGAAGATATAGGATTCTCAAACTTGTCAAATGTTGACAAAGAGGGGTACAAAAATGTGGATAATTAACTAAAATAAAAAATCCAAGACACAGGGATTCCTTTTTTTTAGCCATTTTCTATGCAGCTTGAATTTGGTCATTCCAATAATCGGCAAAAATTTAGGATTTAGATTATTGAGATAGAATCCTAAAAAGATTGAGTTTATGTTCTTATGCCAATGAAAGTTTCGTGATTGAGTATGTAGACGTCTGTTGACCTGGTTGCACTGTATTTGTTTCCCGCCTTTCGGAGCAAATTGATTTGTAATGGTTAATTTTGGTCTTTCGCTTTTCCAATTCTAATTTTTATGGAGCAGAATTTATTTACAGAATTCCCCGATACCACCAAGAAAGACTGGTTGCGGCAAGCTACGGCAGACCTCAAGGGCAAGGGAGAGGCCCAAGATTTGGGAAGCAGGCTTTGGGATAGAATTTCTATGCAGCCTCTGTATGCACTAGAAGATCTTGTAAATCCTGTAAAGCAGCGGCGGTTTCATGCCCCATCCGAATTTCCTGGGATGCCTCCACGCCTCTGGACCAATGTGGTCACCGTTTTGCCAAGTGATACCAATTCGGATATTCTGCTTGCTTTAGAAAATGGAGCAGAGGGCTTGGTTTTGTCACTTCATGGAACTGAAGATCTTTTGGAACTTTTGGAGGGGGTGATGCCCCAATACATTTCGATTTACTTACTTCCCTTGGGAAATCCTGTTGCTGCCTTCCAACTTTTTCAGGACTGGGTAGACCATACAGGAGCTGAAGCATCGGCTCTTCAAGGCGGGATGTTATGGAGTCCTGCAGACCAAGTCTTCGATCAGCAGCAGGACCTAGGGCTGGGAGTCGAACTTTTAGAAGAGTTGCTCGAACTGACCGAGGGCTATTCCAACTTTAAGGCATTTTGCATCAAAACTTCCCGCTACTCGGAGTCTGGGTCACATCCTTTGGATGCCCTCACTTTGGGTTTGGGGGAGTTGGTAGAGATTTTGGATCGGTTGACCGCTGCTCCTTCCTTGGTTTTTGACAAGCTATTTTTGGAAGCGGCGGTAGGAGAGCACCATTTTGGAGAGGTAGCTCGACAGCTCGCTTTTCGACAGTTGGTTCAGAATTTAGCCTTGCTCTATCAGGTAGAGGTCGAGGAGCAGGAACTTGTCCTTTTTTGCCAAACGGCCCACTGGTCACAATCCATATTGGATGCCCATTCGAATACGATTCGCCAAACTTACCAAGCACTATCGGCGGTATTGGGCGGTGCCAATGTGCTTTGGGTGAGGCCTTTGGAGGAAGAGCATGCCAGTACACAAGAGCGTCGCATCGCTCGAAATGTGTCTGCTATTTTGAAAGAAGAAGCCTATTTGGATAAAGTTCAAGACCCTGCTGCGGGTTCCTACTTTTTGGAAAATTTGGTAAGCGACCTTGTACAAGAAACGCAAACTGCCTTGACCCAGCTCGAGCAGGAAGGAGGCTGGTGGAAAGCCTGTCAATCTGGAAAGGTACAGCATCGAGTGAAGGCGCACCGTGCCAAGATCCAAGGAGAGCTCTTGGATAAAACTCAGGTGAAGGTGGGGGCCAATGCCTACGCAGCACCTGCATCCTTGAGTTACAACAAACCTGTACCTCCCTTTGAGGAAGCGGCAAATGAATTAAAGCCCACTCGGGCTACCTATTTAGTTGAAAGTGTAACCCTCGATTCCCTATGAGACCAGATTTTAAGCAGTGGAATTCGAAGAGGGAATCTACCGAAGCGAAGTTCCCTACCAGTTCTTGGGAGTCACCAGAGCAGGTAACTGTTCCGGATCAGTTTGATTCCGCAGTCATCGCTCAGTTACGTGAGTTGCATTTTACTGCAGGCATAGCTCCTTT
>CAZPKI010000194.1:0-3211 GCA_964587015.1 uncultured Limnohabitans sp. | reverse complement strand
GATACACTATCCCAATTGATGAATATTGCCAAGCCAGGTGGAAGGTTGGTGTTCTATGGGGCCACTCGGGGCAATCCACCACAGTTGGAAGCAAGGAAGCTTTTTTGGAATCAACTTCAGTTGATTGGAACTACCATGGGAACGGACCAGGATTTTGCGGAAATGCTTACATTGGTAGACAGGCTGCAGTTGAAGCCACGAATAGATGCAGTTTTTCCGTTAAAAGACGCAGCATTAGCCCTTGATCGAATGAAGGAGGGTATTCAGTTTGGTAAAATTGTGCTTATTTCCTGATGAGGCAGTTGACCAGAATTTAGATTGCTTGGCTTACTCTAAATCTGTTTCAAACAAAAAATTTTGGTAGGCATTGCTCAACTCTTTCTTTGCTTTTTCGTCTTGTAGCGCATGGGCAAGTTTAATTCCAGCCTCGAATAGATTTCTGGCTTTTGGCAGATCGTCATTTTCGAAGAAAAATTGGGCAGCTGGAAAATATACTGGGAGGTAATTTGGAAAATTAAGCACTACAAAATCAAATAAATGGGCCGCTTCCGATTTCTCAGATTCTCGATATTCCAGAGCCAAGGCATAATAGTTGAAAGGATTTTGTGGTTCCTCGGCACAATAGTCTTTCAGAAGTTTAATTCGCTCCAAATTGCGCATGAATAGTTTTTTTAATTAACGGCTGCCTGTTATTTTCACGCAATAATAATTCTAAATAACCAAACGCTAAACCAATGAAGATTCTAGTTTGTATCACCCATGTTCCCGATACGACTTCCAAGATTCAATTTACTGCTAATAATACCAAGTTTGACAGCACAGGTGTTCAATTTATCATTGGCCCCTATGATGATTATGCATTGGCTAGAGCGGTAGAACTTCGAGATCAAACTGGAGGTACACTTACAGCTTTGAATGTAGGTGAGGCTGAAACCGAGCCTACCTTGCGTAAAGCGCTTGCAATTGGTGCAGATGACGCGATTCGTGTAAATTCTTTTCCAAAAGATAGCTTTTTCGTAGCCCAGCAGATTGCTCATTTTGCGAAAGCAGGGGGCTATGAGTTGATTTTGATGGGAAGAGAATCCATTGACTTCAATGGCGGGATGGTTCATGGAATGGTGGGTGAGTTATTGGGTATGCCTTCCTTCTCACCGGTGATGAAACTGGAGGTGGAAGGAACTACCGTAAAGATGGCTCGGGAAATTGAAGGTGGAAAAGAGCATCTAGAAGCGAAGTTGCCTTTGATTGCCGGTTGCCAGGAGCCTATAGCGGAATGGAAAATTCCGAATATGCGGGGCATCATGTCTGCCCGAACTAAGCCTTTGGTAGTCGTCGAGCCAGTGAGCCAAGAAACTCAAGCGGAAGCAAGTAGCTATCAAATGCCTCCGGCAAAAGGTTCTGTGAAGTTGGTTGACAAAGACCAAGTTTCCGAGCTTGTTCGCTTGCTCAAAAATGAAGCTAAAGTACTTTAATTTATTTTTTTTCAATTCACTAGAAATCAATAGGATATGTCAATCGTAGTATATGTAGAACAGTCGGCTGGGAAAATAAAGAAAACCAGTTTAGAAGCAGTTTCTTATGGATATGCCTTAGCTGCTAAAACAGATGAGGGGGAAGTAATTGCGGTTGCTTTGGGATCGTTAGCTGCAGATGAATTGGCTGCGATTGGTGAGGCAGGAGCTGCCAAAGTACTTCATATCTCAGATGAGCGCCTCAATGCGGGGGTCATTCAAGCCCATGCAAGCGCAGTAGCTCAAGCATTTGAATCCACAGGGTCAAGCACCCTAATTTTAGCCAAATCTTCCTTAGGCGATGCCGTTGCCGCACGCTTAGCCATCAAGTTGCATGCTGCCTTGGTATCCAATGTGGTGGAGCTTCCACGATTTGAAGGTGGATTTGTGGTGAAAAGAAGTATTTACACCGGAAAGGCATTTGCAGATACAACGATCACCACTGCTAAAAAAATCCTAGCCATCAAAAAGAATGCGGTAGACCAAAAATTGGATGGTACTAAGGCGCAGGTGGAATCATTCTCGGTAGCTATATCTGAATCTGATTTTGCTTCCAAGATTACTGCTACTGAGCGAGCTACGGGAGAGGTTCTTTTGCCCGAGGCAGACATCGTGGTGTCTGGAGGTAGAGGAATGAAGGGTCCAGAAAACTGGGGTATGCTAGTAGATCTTGCAAATACCTTAGGGGCTGCGACCGGTTGTTCCAAGCCAGTTTCCGATATTGGATGGCGCCCTCACCACGAGCACGTGGGACAAACGGGAGTTAAAGTTGCGCCAACTTTGTACATAGCCGTAGGAATTTCAGGAGCTATTCAACATCTTGCGGGGGTCAATTCGTCTAAATGTATTGTGGTAATTAATAAAGACTCCGAAGCACCATTTTTCAAGGCAGCGGATTACGGGATTGTGGGGGATGCATTTGAAATAGTACCTCAACTAACTGCAGCACTTAAAGCGGCACAATAATTTTTGTGGAAAAACTTGTAGAACTGGAAATTTTAGGGCTTTCGTCCAATCACTCCCAATCGGGTTCCTTTACCTTGGTGATGGGAGAAGTGGAAGGGTTGCGTCGGCTTCCAATTGTTATTGGTATGTTTGAGGCGCAAGCTATAGCGATTGAGATTGAGAAGATTATTCCCAATCGTCCGATGACACATGATTTATTCAAGTCCTTCTCCGATAGTTTTCAGTTTGAAATAGAAAAAATCGTCATTTCAGAATTTAAGGAAGGTGTTTTTTATGCTAAAATCCACAGCAAAGGTGAGGCAGCACTAGCCGAAATTGATAGTAGACCTTCTGATGCAATTGCGATTGCGGTACGATTTGGTGCTGGAATTTTCTGTTCAGAGAAAGTACTTTCAGAAGCCGGAATCGAGTTTTCTGAAGAAGAAAAGAAGGAAGAGGCCAAGAAGCCAAGTAAATCCGTAGCGAGTAAGAATACTACCCAAAAAGAAAACTTATTGAAGGACTTTAGCTTGGACAAACTTAATTCCATGCTTGACAAAGCGATTTTGGATGAGGATTATGAAAAAGCTGCCCGGATTCGGGATGAAATAAATAAGCGAAACTAAATTTTTAAGTCCCGAAACCCTTCGGGGCTTTTTTCTTGCTTAAGATTGGCCTATTTTTAGAAGTTGTATTTATTCTAACTTCATGGACTACGCAAGAGGTGCATTCGGTATCCTAGTCATCGTATTGGT
>CAZPKI010000193.1:0-3217 GCA_964587015.1 uncultured Limnohabitans sp. | reverse complement strand
ATCAAGTGCTTCGCTTTTGTTTTGCCAAAAAAGAAGAAGAGTTGGAAGAAGCCTTGCTTCGAATTCAAAAAGTAACAAGTCTTTTTTAGCTGATTTAACTTTATAATATTAATTAGCTGTTTATTAAAGCATTAAGTTTAATTCTGAAATTGAAAAGAAAATGAAATATTTCCTTCTTCTCCTGACCTTACTTGCTTTTATGAGCGTTTCGGTTGCTCAAGAAGGGGAGTTTGAACAGTGGAAAATCAAGCGCACAGCCGAGTTGACCGGGGAAGATGGATGGCTCAATCTAGTGGGATTAATTTGGATGGAGGATCATTCTCCCTATTTAGAAGAGGTGAATGCTAGCTCCCTTGGTTTTTCAGAAAAGTCAGGTTTAGCCACGCTTGGCAAGTTTGATTTTGGACAAGATTCGGTTTGGTTTGAACCTACGGAATTGGCCCTTCAAAAGAAATCTAACACGCCACAATCCAAGCGGATTTTGGTGTACCCCATTCCTTATGGCTCCGGCGGGGTTTACTTTAAGGATTGGAAGTGGTCCATTATTCAGCGTGGGGGAAAATACGCACTTCGTCTGCGTGACCTAAATCATCCAAACCTTAAAAATTTCACTACTACACCCACTTTTGACTACAATCCTACGTACCGGTTTACAGCAAAATTGGAACCAAAATTCAACCAAACGATTGAAATTCCCAATGTTTTGGGTCAACTCATAAAATGGAAGGTGGTTGGAGAGCTTCAATTTGAACGTGAAGGACAAAAATTTGAACTTCTAGTTTTGGATGAGTTGGGAAAGTTATTTGTTATTTTTTCAGATGGCACAAGTGCCCTGCAAACCTATCCTACAGGTCGCTACCTGTACGTGAATCCTCCGGATGCTAAGGGAATGACGATCCTTGACTTTAATTATGCCTACAATCCTCCCTGTGCCTATACGGAGTTTGCTACTTGTCCCATCCCTCCCAAATCCAATCGTCTTCCAATTGAGATTCTGGCAGGAGAAAAGATGCCTGACGGGCATGAATAAGATTTGGGCAAAAAAAAGGGGATTATCCCCTTTTTTATTTCAATGCCTCTCGACAGAATTCCAAGCAACGCTGTACCTCTGCGACTGCATTCGACCCGGTAGGAATTTGGTATTCCAGTTCGATTGTGGCAGGGAAGGCATATTTCTTTTTCTTCATCAGCTGCAAAACATCCCCAATCGGTGTGTCTCCAGTGCCCCAAGTAACGTTTCCTTTGCCATTGGTCGGTGTTTTCCGATCCTTGGTGTGCATGCTCAAGATTCTGGAATGTTGTTTTTCAATTAAAGGAATCAAATCCGCATGGCCAGCTGCGATGTAGTGCCCAGCATCGAGGTTCAATCCATTGGCAGTACTTTGCGTCAGCGCTGTATCCCAAAAAGTAAAGGTTTCTTGTTCGTGCCCGTGGTAACCCACGGCCATTCGCTCCTTTTCGCCCAATTTACCCAATCGCATGGTTTGCTCGTCATTGGAGGGATGCTCTAGGGTCACATGGCTTGCGCCTAGGGCTTTGGCTGCTCGCATGCCATAGACCACTTCCAAATCAGAGTTGTTTGTTCCAAAGGCATTGGGCTTGAACGCATAAATATTCACGCCTGCATCTTTATACATTTTACCAAACTGTTCAAACTTCTTCATGTCTGCATTGGCACGCCAATCGGCAACGGTTTTGTTGAAGGCAGTACTTTGGGCTTGGAGGTCAGCAAGTTCCTTTTTTTCGTCTTCTGTAAGTGCTTCTCCTCGACGTTGTTTTCCTCCCAATTGAAAAATCCGTGAACGGTTGAAAGTAGGAGTAGGCATGCCTGCAAAACTCTCCGCAGGATCACCCATCAACTCAATAGATGAAATACCTGAGTCAAGCACGTATTTGAGGGTAGCTTCGGCACTTTGATCTGCCATGGAGCGGTAGGAGTAGGTGATGCATCCGATCTGAACTCCGTTGATCATGGAGTTCGGCTTGCCAAGCGATTTGATTAATGCTGGTGCGCCTTGTAGCCATGCCGGAGCTGTGAGCACCCCAGCAATTCCAAGTACTGATTTTTGAAGAAACTCGCGACGATTTTTCATGGGTTCATTGTTTGAGGAATACTGGAACAATTTATAATTTTTGTAAGGCTTTCGAATTGAATTTTTACCAACGGCAAAAAATTTGAAAGGCAACAACATTAAATCTTTAGAAATTAATCAAACTAATCAATACCCCACCGCCTTATCGTCTCCTCTCGGGTCTGCGCCGCCTTCGAGTTTGCCATTGGCTAAGACGCGTATGGCATCTACTTTTCCAATGATTGGGCTATTTCCTTCATTGAGTAAGTATCCCTTGGATTTGAGCTGATTTACAAGTGCAGCACCAAATGCTTTGGGTTCAAAATTCACAAGGTCAGGCAGCCATTGGTGATGAAAACGTGGCGCATTTACGGCTTCCTGCATACCCATATCAAATTCATACACATTTAATATGGTCTGCAACACGGAAGTAATGATGGTGGAACCTCCTGGCGTCCCCACGACCATGGAGAGTTTGCCCTCTTTTTCAACGATAGTAGGAGTCATGGAACTGAGCATGCGCTTGCCAGGAGCAATGCTATTTGCTTCAGTACCTACCAAGCCAAACATGTTGGGGACTCCAGCTTTGGCACTGAAATCATCCATTTCATTGTTCATAAAGAAGCCCAATTCCTCCACAAATACCTTTGAACCATAGGCACCATTGAGTGTAGTGGTGACCGATACCGCATTGCCTTCCGCATCCACAATAGAGTAGTGGGTTGTCTCCATACTTTCTGCAAAGGAGAGATCTCCATGAGCAATATCTGCCGACTTGCTGGCTTTTTCAAAAGAAAAACTACTCATTCTTGACTTAAGGTAAGTGGAGTCAAGTAGTTGATTTGTAGGTATTTTTACAAAATCAGGATCTCCTAAATAGTGATTTCTATCCGCATAGGCACGACGCTCTGCTTCCACAAGAAGTTGTATATATTCAGAGGAATGGTGCCCTAGTTTGCGAAGGGGATACGGTTCGAGCATCTTGAGAATTTGGCCCAAAGTAATTCCCCCAGAGCTTGGAGGTGCCATGGAGATAATTTTTAGGTCTCGGTAGGGGAAAACAATAGGATCTCTCCATACAGCTTTGTACTGACTTAGATCCTTTTTGGAAATGATTCCTCCATTGGTTTGAAAATGATTGACCA
>CAZPKI010000192.1:0-3219 GCA_964587015.1 uncultured Limnohabitans sp. | reverse complement strand
ACTTTTACATCTGGATACTCTAGCGCCAATTCCTGGACGGTTTCCCTCCACAATCGGGACGTCGCCATCACGTTGGCCTTGTCCACGCAAGTCAGGAGTTTTCTACGCTTTTGCGCAGCTTCAAATCCCATTCGTGCCAAACGCACAATCTCCTCTTTGCTGTAGACATTGGTGTCAAAGGCCTTGGTGCCCTGCTCATTTCTACCTCTAGGCTCTCCAAAATAGATACCTCCGGTTAGCTCCCGGAAAAAAACTAGATCTACCCCATCCACTCGATCGAGCTTCAATGGGGACTTGTGTACTAGCGAGGGAAAGGTAAAGGTCGGGCGCACATTGGCAAATAGCCCTAGTTTTTGACGCATTCGGAGCAAACCTTGTTCAGGACGTACCTTGGCCTTGGGGTCGTTGTCGTACTTGGGGTCCCCAATCGCACCAAAAAGGACTGCATCTGATGTCGCACATATTTCGTGGGTAGCATCTGGATAAGGATCACCTGTGGCATCAATCGCACAAGCGCCTACCAGCCCATGCTGAAAGCTGATCTGGTGGCCAAATTTCTTTCCGATGGCTTCTACTACCTTGACTGCTTGCGCGATTACTTCTGGGCCTATGCCGTCTCCAGGAAGGAGTGCAATATTCATTTTCATAAGAGGGAACTGGTGGATTGAGGTGCTGTCGTTATTGAATCCATGATATTAAGCATTTTTTCTGTGGCCATCATGGCGGCCACCGTTTGGTCTGGATCTAGGCCTTTGGTCTTGAACCGATGCCCATGCTCCCAGGTAATGACTGTTTCTACCAAGGCATCTGTTTTTCCTCCAGGAGGGATCGTCACATGGTAATCTACTAGTTTGGGTAGCTCTTTGTGAAGGGTGGTGTAAATACTACTCAGGGCATTCATAAAGGAGTCGTACTGTCCATCTCCCGTAGCGGTAGCATCGTAATAATTGCCATGCATCTTGAGTCGCAGCTGCACAGAAGGCTTCAGCCCTTTGGACTGTGTCATGTGGTAGCCATCGATGCTGATGTGCTTATTTAGAGCGGTGTTTTGCAAGACATCAGAAATGATGTAAGGTAAATCTTCGGGCGTAACGCGCTCTTTTTTATCCCCTAGGTCAATGATCCGTTGGGTAACTCGTGCAAGTTCCTCCGGCTCCAAGGAAATCCCCAAGGCCTCCAGGTTTTTTGAAATATTGGCTTTCCCAGAGGATTTACCGAGGGCATATTTTCGTTCCCTACCAAAGCGCTCCGGAAGGAGTTTGTTGAAGTAGAGGCTTTTTTTCTGATCACCGTCCGCATGAATTCCAGCGGTTTGCGTAAAGACATTCTCCCCCACTACGGGCTTGTTGGCAGGAATGTATTGCCCTGAAAATTGTTCCACCAGCTTAGATACGCGGAAAATTTTCTGCTCTTGAATCCCTGTTTCTATATCGGTGAAGTCTTTGACTACGGCAAGGAGTGATTCCAAAGGGACATTTCCAGCGCGCTCCCCCAGCCCATTGACGGTACTGTGGACTCCAGACACCCCGAGCTGAATGGCCTCGAGGGCATTGGCTACCGCCAAATCGTAGTCGTTGTGTCCATGAAAATCAAAATGTATACCTGGGAATCTAGAGATCACCTGTCCTAAGAAGGTACGTGTTTCCAGCGGTGAAAGAATTCCAAGGGTGTCGGGCAACATGATACGTTTGACTGGTTGCTTGGCAAGCATGTCAATCAGACTCAGCGTATAGTCCACCGAGTCGCGCATGCCACTGGACCAATCTTCCAAGTACACATTGACTTGGAGCCCCTTTTGTACCGCATAGCCAATCGCGGACTGAATATCCTTAAAATGTGCTTCTGGGGTCTTTTTTAATTGATAGACGAGGTGGTTGAGGGATCCTTTGGTGAGGAGATTGATCACTTTGGCCCCTGCTTCTACGATCCAATCAACTGATATGGGGGTGTCTACAAAGCCAAGAACCTCGATCCGATCCAAATACTCTTTTTGTGCTGCCCACTGCGTGATTCGCTGTACCCCTTCGAGTTCGCCAGCAGAAACTCGAGCTGAAGCTACTTCGATGCGGTCAACTTTGAGTTCTTCTAAAAGGGCCTTGGCTATATGTAGCTTTTCAGAAGGCAAAAAAGAAACCCCTGAGGTCTGTTCTCCATCCCTCAAGGTAGTGTCCATCCACTCTAATTTTCTTGCCTTCATCGAACCAAGTTTTAGCGAGATGCTTCAAAACCCTCTATTTCGGCTGCCATGTTGATTAGGTAGTCGATGTCATCGAAGCCATGTTGCATGTTGTCCTTCTTGTATTCATTGATATCGAAAGACTCTGATGCTCCAGTAGCAAGTAAGGTGATTGTCTGATGTGGTAGGTTCACTTCCACTTCGGTATTGGGATCTGCAGCAATGGCAGCAAATAGAAGTTCGGCAAATTCCGGAGAAACAGTCACTGGAAGGACGCCGATATTCAGGCAGTTGTTTTTAAATATGTCTGCAAAAAAACTGGATACCACACAGCGAAAACCGTAGTCATACAGCGCCCATACGGCATGCTCGCGGCTGGAGCCGGAGCCGAAATTTTTTCCTGCTACCAGGATTTTCCCTGAGTAGGTGCGGTCATTTAGCACAAAATCCTTTTTGGGATTACCTTCCACATCGTATCTCCAATCACGGAACAAGTTATCCCCAAATCCTTCGCGCTCGGTTGCCTTAAGGAAGCGGGCAGGGATGATCTGGTCTGTATCGACATTTTCGGTAGGCAGTGGAACTGCTGTACTTTGAAGGACTGTAAATTTATCGTAAGCCATTTTTTCTTAGTTCAAATGTGGTAAAATCAGCGAGTGCGTAGTGCTATCCGTGTACTCCATAAATTCCGTATTTCGTACCTCCCACTTCGTATTTAAAAATTAAAATACTTCCCGTGGATCCGTAATTCGGCCGGTAATCGCTACTGCCGCTACGGTCAAGGGGGAGGCAAGCATGGTGCGTGCACCAGGGCCTTGACGGCCTTCAAAATTTCGGTTGGAGGTAGACACCGCATACTTACCTGAAGGAATCTTGTCGTCATTCATGGCTAGGCAGGCGGAACATCCAGGCTGACGGAGTTCAAACCCCGCATCTTCCAAGATTTTTACTAGGCCTTCTTCATGCGCCATTTTCTCCACCTCACGCGATCCTGGTACAATCCAGGCAGTGATGTTATCGGCCTTTTGATGTCCTTTTACAAA
>CAZPKI010000191.1:0-3267 GCA_964587015.1 uncultured Limnohabitans sp. | reverse complement strand
AATGTGATTTTGCCGGGCACCAAAGGAAATGGCGCTGGGCTTATTGCCATCACCACTTGTTGGGCCTTTGCCGTATTTTGCGGAGTGGTCATTTCAGGACCTTCTAGCGGAGCACATCTTAACCCAGCTGTAACCATTGGATTGGCTGCTGTGGGCAAATTTGACTGGGCCTTGGCTCCAGGGTACATTTTAGCACAATTTGGCGGCGCGATGCTCGGCTCGGGATTGGCCTGGGCGATGTACAGACATCATTTCGACATGACGGATGATCCTGGATTGAAAAGAGGCGTCTTTTGTACAGACCCTACGGTTCGGAATTTCTCAACCAGCGTACTCTCTGAAGCACTTGGAACTTTTGTATTGGTTTTTGTGATCCTCTACATCGCTGGAGCCAAACTTGAAGACTCGGACAATACTGTCGTTGGATTAGGCTCTATTGGCGCGCTTCCAGTGGCCTTGCTCGTTTGGGCAATTGGCCTTGGGTTAGGTGGTCCTACGGGCTATGCCATCAATCCTGCCCGTGACCTTGGTCCAAGAATCATGCATCAACTCTTGCCTATCAAAGGCAAAGGCGACTCCGACTGGGGTTATGCATGGGTACCTGTTGTGGGGCCCATCCTGGGCGCGCTCTTGGCTGCAGGATTGTTTCTTGCCGTAGGAAATTAGTTCTAACTCGAGTAGACCATGACCAAAGAGACTGCCATCAAACTGTTTGAAGAAAAGGAAGTGCGCAGCATTTGGGATGCCGAACAAGAGAAATGGTATATCTCTATAGTGGATGTAATAGAAATACTTACCGAAACAGACCGACCAAGAAAGTATTGGAGCGACCTAAAAACCAAACTAAAGAAAGAAGGAAGTGAGTTGTCCGAAAAAATCGGACAACTGAAAATGCAATCAGTAGATGGAAAGTTCTACAATACCGATGTTGCAGACACCGAACAGCTTTTTCGTTTAATACAATCCATTCCATCGCCCAAAGCAGAGCCATTTAAACTATGGCTTGCACAGGTAGCAGCAGAACGATTGGATGAAATGCAAGATCCGGAATTGAGTATAGATCGGGCTTTGGAGCAATACCTTAAACTGGGTTACTCTGAAAACTGGATCAACCAACGATTGAAAAGCATTGAGATACGCAAAGAACTCACCGATGAATGGAAAAAACGAGGATTGAAAGAAGGGGTGCAATTTGCTACACTTACCGATATTATCACCAAAGCCTGGAGCGAGAAAACCACCAAAGAGTATAAGGTGCTTAAAGGATTAAAAAAGGAGAATTTGAGGGATAATATGACCAATACCGAGTTGATATTAAACATGTTGGCAGAAGCATCTACAAAAGATATCTCGGCTGCCACCAATCCAAAAGATTTTGATGAAAATAAAGAAGTCGCTAAACAAGGTGGAAATGTAGCCAAAGTAGCAAGGCTAGAATTGGAAGACAAAACAGGCAAAAAAGTCGTCACCTCTTTAAATGCCAAAGATACTTTGAAAGCACTGCCGGAAGAAAAGAATAAACCCAAAACAACTAAGGGAGAATAGCACAGCATGAAAGCCAACGAACTACAAATAAAAGCAGGAACCAAGAATTTAGTAGTTCAACTCCTTAAAAATTAAACCATATAGGAGGCACATAGAAAAAAGAGAAAGGGTCTAAAGGCTGGCTTCAAACTTGAGGTATGGGCACGAAATAACCCTATTGTGCCTAGGTGGTTTTTCAAATTTCAATGGCCAGATAACTAAGTTAAACCGCCAAGAGAACAATCAAAAATAGGAACCCCTATTGTGCCTATGTGGTTTTTTTCTAAAATTGTCGCAGAAAAAGCCAATAAAGCCTAAACCCGTATCCGCTCTCCTATCCAAAAAATACCAGTACTGGAAAAGGTAGAAATACCTTCAGGGACCTCCAATTGAGTCAAGTAGCAAATAGGGAATAGCAAGGATCCCTCGGCATTGGACACTTCCATCGGCTGATTTTCGGATGCCAAAAGGCGGATTTCAGCAGGGACAAACCACTTGGAAAACTTTCCTCCTTTGACCGGATAGTATTTCCATTCCCCATCTACAAGCGTTAGATCCAGGTGAAGAATTTTTTCCTCCAACTCCTGGTGTTTTTGGTGATCAAACCCCACCAGATGCACTCCTTTGTGCTGGGAAGCCAAAAGAAAATGGATGCCTTCCTCCAAAGCAGTTAAGGAAGAAACTGTCAAAAAGCGTAGCGGATACTGTTCTTCAAGCAAGTGCCTATTTTCATTTTGAAAGTCCATTGTACCCAAAACCACATCGATTTTTATCCCCCAACTGAGTACTACCTCAACCGCTTCTTGAGCGACCAGTAGGGTTGGAGACCATTCGAGAAGTGGGGCAACCGTCTCAAAGGAGATTCCCTCTACCTCCAAGATAAATACGGCCGGCTCCTGCTGCTCCTTGACAAAGTGGTGGCTAGACATCAGCTCCAAAGGTTTTGGTAAAAGCGAAACACATTTTCATAGGCCAGCTTCCGAAGCTGCCCTTCAGACAACTCCTGACTTAGGTGAGCCAGGATGCTGGGATATTTGCTTGCATTTTCCGCCAAGGGAAAATAAATCGGGTGACGGCTTGGGTCTGGGAAATCTTGGGTATAGAAAAAGTCTGCCCCAAAGGCGATGGCCTCTTCATTGAGTTTGGAGCCATAGATCAAGTGTTCAAATAGTCTTTCTGGCTGCTCACTATCCAAAAAGGCGCGAAGAAAATTGACTCCAATGATCCCTCCACGATGAATGATCTCTTGGGCAAATTCATCTGTCAAATTCCGCTTATGGTTCCAAATCCTCCGGAAATTGGAGTGGCTAGCCAGAATGGGAATGGGCAAATGATGCCGGTCGATGTGCTGTAAAATTCCCTCCGCCAACAAGTCTGAGGTGTGGGAAAGATCTACTGGAATTAGCTTGCCCGCTAGGTAGTCGAGCAGCCTCTTTCCATCCTCTTTTAAACCAATGCCTTCGGTATAGTTGCCCCCTCCAAAACGATTTTCGGTATGGTGCGTGAGGCTGATGTAGGCGAGTGACCCTACTTTTTCCAACAGGGCATCGAATTGGGCATAGATCTCAGACCAAGTAGCCGTTGGAGTACCAATCCCGGCAGCATTTTCAATGGAAGCAATGATTCCCAGTTGCTCGGTAGCCTCCAACTTCTGCTGAAAGGCTGCATCCCATCGGCAAACCGTCTCGGGATGGTCTTCAAGAAGCTTCACAAAGAGATCCGCTTGCCGACTGGCCAACTCCA
>CAZPKI010000190.1:0-3276 GCA_964587015.1 uncultured Limnohabitans sp. | reverse complement strand
CAAGGCTTGGTAGATATTCAGAAGGAGATTCCTGGAATTCAGGTGGAGTTGAAATATTCTACGGAAGACAATTTCTTCAAGCAAGATGTGTACGGGGATTTGACTCGTTGTTACCTACAGCCCCTAGCTGCAGCCATGCTAGCGAAAGCCCAGAAGGCATTGAAGGAGGAGTACCCCAACTTAAGTCTGCTGGTTTACGATGGGGTAAGACCGATACGTGTGCAGCAAATTTTATGGGATGGCTTGGACAAGCCCGACAGCATCAAGCCGCTGTATGTTTCGGATCCTAAAATTGGGGGGCTACATAATTTTGGAGTGGCAGTTGACTTAACCATCCTAGACTTGAAAACAAGGAAGCCACTCGATATGGGCACTCCTTTTGACTACTTTGGCTACCCGGCCTACCCAGATCGCGAGCTACAGATGCTGGCGGAGAAAAAAATCACCAAAGCGCAAGTGGCCAACCGCGAGATCCTCAGAAAGGTGATGAAAGGTGCAGGATTTACAGGAATCGGTAGCGAATGGTGGCATTTTAATGCATTTTCACGAAAAGAAGCCGGGGAAAAATTCCCGCTTATCCAATAACCTATTTTGCAACTCAATTAATCCAATAACCCATGAATCGTTACAAATCCTTTCTTCTAGCCACCCTACTTGTTTTGAGCAGTAGCTTAATGGCGATCGCCCAGCAGGGCGGACAATTCCGCGTGCTGGTATTTTCCAAAACTGCTGGCTTCCGTCACCAATCTATCCCAAATGGGGTAATGGCCCTCAAAAAAATGGGCGAGAAACATGTGTTTTCAGTGTTCACCTCTGAAGATGCTACTCAATTTACAGATGAAAATCTTGCCAAATTCGATGCAGTGGTGCTGATGAGTACTACGGGTACCATTTTTAATGATGCGCAGAAGGCCGCCTTCCAAAAATTTGTCCAATCTGGCAAGGGAGTAGTGGGTATCCACTCCGCTACAGATACAGAATACGAATGGCCTTGGTACAATCAGATGATTGGAGGCTACTTCCTCGCGCACCCGCGTCAGCAGACCCTCCGTCTACACGTGGCGGATCGTACGCATCCAGCTACTTGGCATTTGCCTGAAAACTGGCTTTGGACTGACGAGCTGTATGAGTTTAGAAACATGAACCCAGCCATCAAGGTTTTGATTCAGGCTGATGAGACGACTTACCAGCCTGCAAAAGCCATGGGAGCTAACCATCCGATGGCTTGGTACCATGAGTTTGATGGAGGAAGAGTTTTCTACACTGCCCTTGGCCATGTGGATGCAGTTTGGGAAGATGCAGACTTCTTGAAGCACTTGTACGGCGGCATTTGGTATGCTGCAAAAGGTACACTACCTAAAAAATAAAGGATTATCCGCAGTAAGTCAAAAAGACCTTAAGCCACCGGTAAGATTGCGGATAATCATATAAATTTTAACTTAAACGGAACTTCTGAAGCCAAAATTGGTTTTTGCTAGTAATCTATTTTCATAATTATGCTAAAAGCGCAAGCAAGACCCGTTCACCTCTACATGGAGGCCAACCCCAACCCCAATTCACTCAAGTTTGTGGCCAACTTTATGTTGGTAGAGGAGGGTGTAAGTTATGATTTTCCAGATGCGGCAAGCGCTGGATCAAGTCAGTTGGCGAAGGAACTTTTTAATTTTGCCGCCGTGCAGCGCGTATTTATCGCTTCCAATTTTGTAACCATCACGAAGTCGGAAGACGCCGAATGGGCAGAAGTTCAGACAATCTTTCGGGACCATATCCGCCAGTACCTGGAGTCCGGCCAACAGGCGGTGCAAGTGCTGATTGAGAAGGATCCCTTGTTTGATGAAAACGATTCGGAGATTGTCAAAAAAATCAAGGGTATCCTAGACGAATACATCCGTCCTGCAGTAGAGCAAGATGGGGGAGCCATTGTATTTCATTCCTTTACCGATGGAATCGTGAAGGTGCTTTTGCAAGGCTCCTGCTCAGGATGCCCTTCTAGCACCGTCACCTTGAAGGCAGGAATACAAAACCTGCTTACCCGAATGCTTCCTGAGGTGAAGGAAGTACAGGCAGAGGGCGTCTAAACGCCTGGGGAGATGAGAATTAAAGATTGGACCTGGGCCTTTTTGGGGCTGCTGGCCCTAGCAGTTCGGTTTTTGGCTGGACAGTATCCTGAGGTCACAGATCAATTCTATTCTCGAACGATTTTTCCAGGCATTCGCAATTTGATTGACCTTGGCTTGGGTAAGCTGCCTTTCCCTACGGTTTATTTATTCCTTGTACTTATCCTATGGCTTTCCTGGATTAGTTTTCGTAGATTTTTCCGGCTTGTGGGATGGAGACATCGGACAGGGTATGCCCTGCAAGCAACCTCCAATGGGCTCGGAGCCTTGGTTTTCTTTTTCTTAGTGCTTTGGGGCTTTAATTACCAGCGAACGCCCATTTTTCAGCAGTTGAACCTGCAGCCCAAACCCCTCAATCTGGAGCAGCTGACTGCTGAAATGGAGTACACCCAGCGCTTGGCCTCAATGGATCGGGGTCGGATCACACAAGATACCTTGGCCCTCACCGGATTGATGGAATATTCACCCCTCGAGGACCTGGTTCGTGCGACAATGCAGGAGAATTTGGAGGTGCTAGGCTTGAATTTTACCGGTCGACCTCGCACCAAGCAGTTTCCTCCTCAAGGATTCATGCGGAGAATGGGGATTCTAGGCATTTATTTCCCCTTTACGGGCGAAAGTTACCTCGATCCCAGTTTACACGCCTTAGAAAAGCCATTTACCATTGCACATGAAATGGCCCATAGTTATGGCGTCACGGACGAAGGGGAAGCCAATTTTACTGCTTGGGTAGTATGTACAAATGCAGATGAGCCTCTTTTGCGGTATGCAGCCCATCTTTTATTGCTTCGTTACCAACTTCGGGATTACTATGGAATGGATCCTGACGCAGCTTTATGTTGGATGGAAACACTTCCAAGAGGGATTATCCAAGACCTAATCTCGATTCGAGAGTCAGCGGAAGCTTATCCTCCGATATGGCTTGCCTTGAGTCGAAAGTCCAACGACCTATTTTTAAAATCACAGGGAGTCAAAGCGGGCATCAAATCCTATCAGCAACTCCCCATGCTTGCTGCTGCATGGAGGCAGCGGATGAACCCGGAAAATTGAAATATAGGAAATTCGCTTTACTTCCGATTTCCTACCCAGACACCCAGAATTACAGCTGCAATCCCTACGTAGTGTCCAAAAAGGAGCACTTCCCCATCCAAAACGCCCC
>CAZPKI010000189.1:0-3295 GCA_964587015.1 uncultured Limnohabitans sp. | reverse complement strand
GAGTGCAAACATAGCGCACCCAAATAGATTACGCAAGAATTTCAGCAACAAAAATCGTAATCTTTCCCTGGGCCATAATTTACCCACTAAAAATCAGGACTTTCCTTTTTTATACAAGGGCACCGTACTGCAAGGCTCCCCAAACATCAAGCTCTTCGCCTCTCGCTGGATTAAGGACACCAAACGGCCATATGCAAAAAGCGGAATAGCCACCTTGCTGCATCCTTTTACCACTACCGTACGGTCTTTAAAGGTCTCCAAGGGGAGCTTAGATAGGGTATCTTCCACGATGTACTGCTCCAATGCCACCAAATCGCCAACACAATAGCCCTTAGCCACGCCCTCCAAATAAGTGCAAACGAGCATAAATGCCCAGGTAGGCACAATCGCATCCGCACTACAACTAACTGCCACCCACTTGCCCTGATAGGAATTCCAATCCATGGATTTCAAGGCTGCACGAAACTCCTTTTCGCGGAGCACCAAGCCCTGCTCCAAATAATTCGAGAGATCAAAACCCATGCGCTCCTCCTGCGGATAAAACTCCTCCATATTTAAGGATACGATGGCACTGGCAGCAACTCGATTGATTAACTCGCTCATGGCTTTAGTAAGGGATTCTTAGTGGATTGTAATGCCTTAAACTCTTTTAAGTAGTTGGGCACAAAATAGGCAAGGTCCTCCCATTCTTTGCGAGCATGTTTTTCAGATGCCAATACCCCCATGTTTTTTGCTGAAATGGAAATCGCCCAATCGGCAATAAACAACGCATTACCACTCTTAACTTCCTCTTTCACTTTCTCAACTCCATCACCCACAAAATATACCCTCCCCTTTTCTAAAATTGACCCGAAGACTCCTTCCTCCAAAACCACCGCCTCAATGGAACTGAGCTCTTGAAGCGAATCCCCGAAGGTTTGCGTGTACACTTCCTTTCTTCGTGCATCCAAAACAGCGACCACATAGTCGCCAGGAGCTACAGGCTGGCTTGCTGCCATGGCTTGCAAGGTATTGATGCCAATCAACGGGATCTCCAAGGCGTAGGCAATCCCTTTGGCAGTGGAAACTCCAATGCGAAGTCCCGTATAAGATCCTGGCCCTTGAGAAACGGCCACTGCATCCAAATCAGCAAAACTCAGCCCTACTTTTTCAAACACTTCATCTACCAATAGCAAGAGCTTTTCAGCATGGGCTCCAGGCTCCTTAATTTCAGCCAAAGCAAGCAACTCCCCCTGTTCATGTATCGCTACCGAACAAATGGATGTTGAAGTTTCTATGGATAAAATACGAGCCATCCCAAGTTATTTACTAGATCCTGCCAAGGCCTTGGTCATCCGAGCCGGCGAAGCAAAGTATTCTTTGGCCAATTCAATCACAGGATCCCCTTGAAGACTTGCCTCAATCATCCCCTCCTGAAAATAATATCGGGATACAATTTCTTCACTGAGGATCTTCTTGATTTCTTTTTTATGGGTATCCAAGTCATTCTCCTTACTATGGTTGACCTTGGCCTTAATTTGTTCCAACTGATCTTTGACCGTTTCAAAATAAGGCTCCTTTGCTAAATATTTTTCCATATCCTGGACAGACTTCTCGGTGTAGGTGGTGTAATCGTATTCCTTGCCCACCAAGAACTTCTTGAAATCGGCATATACCTCCTCCGTCACTTGGAAGGTACTTGGACTCGATAGCTTCGGGTGCTTGTAAAAATACTGGGTTGCAAAATCAAATACATGATTGCCCGCCACCAAGGTGTAAGAAATAGGCGCATAGGATCCCTCCTTTACCTTTTCGTCAGGCTCTATCCCTGCACCATCCAAGACAACCCTTCCGTTGGCAGTCTTGAAAGCCTTTCTCAAGGAATCAGGCACCGTGCCTGCAGATCCATCCTCCCGCGATTTGGCATAGTCAATCGCTTGAATACAACGCCCACTGGGGATGTAGTACTTGGCTGTAGTGATCTTTATTTGGGTATTGAAACTTAAAGGTAGCGTCGTTTGCACCAAGCCTTTGCCAAAGGACTTCTGCCCCAGCAAGACTGCCCGGTCGTAATCTTGAAGCGCACCTGCCACAATTTCGGCCGCAGAAGCACTTCGCTCGTTGATCAGCACAATGACCCCGATTTCTTTGTCTACAGGCGTCTTGGTAGTTTTATAGGTATAGTTGACCTGCTGCAATTTGCCAATGGTCTTCACCACCTCCTTGCCCTTTGGAATAAATAGGTTGACAATCTCTACCGCCTCATTGATCAATCCACCTGGATTGTCACGTAAGTCCAAGACAATTTGGGTTGCTCCTTGGGCCTTTAGGTTTACCAAGGCGTTCCGAACCTCCGCAGATGCGTTGGTAGTAAAATCGGAAAGTTTGATGTAGCCCGTTTTTTCATCCAATTTCCCATAAAAGGGGACATTTTTTAAGCTGATTTTCTTTCGATTCAAGGAAAACTGCAAGGTGTCCTCTCCTCGTTTTACGGTCACCGTCACACCAGTATTTGCAGGCCCTTTCAATAATTCGGATACCTCAGAAGTAGATTTTTTCTGAACAGCAACACTGTCCACTTTCAAAAGTAGGTCGCCAATTCGAATCCCAGCGTTTTGAGCTGGGAATCCCGTGTAGGGCATCAATACGACATTCCCTTCCCCTCTATTCCCAATCAAAGCACCTACTCCAGCATACTCTCCCGTCGTCAGCATTCGAAAATCATCAGACTCCTCCTCGGGAATGTATTCGGTGTACGGATCCAACTCTTCCAACATGGCCTGAATCCCCACGGACAACAACTGCTCGGGATCAATTTGATCTACGTAATAGGTGTCTAACTCTCGAATTAGCGAAGCGAAAATGTCAATGCTCTTGGCAATGGCAAAAAGCCGGTCATTCTTTGCTTGGAAAGCTACGATCCCACCCACTACTAAAAGGGCAGAAAGCCAAAGCACTACTGGACGCTTAATTTTTTGAATCATGTTTCCCTAAATTTTTAGATAATTCATTTGGTAATTTTTGGAGCACCAACTTCATTTTTGGTTCAAGCTCTCCAAAACTCATTTTTGCCTCTCCCACAAATACAAAGCCGAGTAGCAGTCCGGTCGGAGGAAGCAGTGCTTTATTGAGCCTGTAAGCTTCTTTAAGCCTTCTTTTGATGTAATTCCTTCCTGTGGCTTTTTTGATTTTCTTTTTTGAAACCGAAAAAAGGACCTGGTTGGCAGTATCTTCCAATCCCTCCCCAACCCAAAATACAATCTTGAATGGGTATAAAAAAAAAGAGGAACCTTTTTCGAAAAGTTCCTTTATACTT
>CAZPKI010000188.1:0-3308 GCA_964587015.1 uncultured Limnohabitans sp. | reverse complement strand
GGCTTAGACTCAGGATATTTTTTTCGCCATAAACAAGGTTCATAAACGGCTCAGGCAAGGAGGGGATAGGTTGGGTTTTCGAACTCACCTCTCCCGGCATTTGGGTTTGGGTGACGGGAGTTTCAACGATCGGCCAGATGGGTTTTCCAGTTTCTCGATCAAAAACGTAGGTATAGCCTTGCTTGGAAATTTGCGCCACGGCATCGATCCATTTGCCATCTTTCTGGATTCGGATCAGGTTGGGATTGGCAGGAAAGTCTCGATCCAAAACATCGTGGTGAACCGCCTGAAAATGCCATATCCGCTTTCCGGTCCGAGCATCAAGTGCCAAGAGCGAGTTGGCATATAGATTGTCACCGTTTCGGTAGCCTCCCCAAAAATCATAGGTAGCCGATCCCGTGGGAACAAAAACAATCCCCCTAGCATAATCCACGGTCATTCCTGCCCAGTTGTTGGCCCCGCCCATGTTCTTGATGTGTTTCGGATCCCAGGTTTCATAGCCCTCCTCACCTGCTTGTGGAATGGTATGGAAAATCCATTCCCGCTTCCCAGTTTTTACATTGTAAGCCCGGATATGTCCAGGAGCTGCATCTAGTCCTTCTGACAGACGCATCCCTAGAATCAATTTGTCTTCAAAAACAACTCCTGGAGAATTGGATACGATCAGAAAATCTTCCAAATCAGTATCTAGATCTTTCCGAAGGTCCACTTTTCCCTGATCTCCAAAAGTCAAGATTGGTTCTCCAGTCAGGGCATTTAATGCCATCAACCAGTTTCCTGCCGTAAACAAAATTCGCTTTTCATTCCCCTCTTCCCAGTAGCTCACCCCGCGGTTGGTACCAGCCCAGGAGTTTTCACCTCCCAATACCCTAAACGGGTCAAATCGCCAAATTTCTTCTCCTGTGGCCGCATTCAATGCAAAAACATGCAGTTTGGGCGTGGTACCATAAAGTAGGTCGCCCACGAGGATGGGTTGGCACTGAATCTGGCTTCGCTCTGTGGCATCACCGGTGTGGTAAGTCCATGCTACTTGGAGTTGAGATACGTTTTCTTTGTTGATTTGGGTCAGCGCGGAATACCTCGAACCATCTTCAGGCCCGCCATAGTGGGACCAGTCCGTATAGTCTATTTCCTTGGCTTTTTGACAACAGGAGAATGTAAATAGGCAGAAGACGATAAAAAGAGATTTTTTGAAGTCCATTTGGGTGAATGTGGAGTCTAAGAATGGAAGAGTTTGAATTACACCAAATTAGACAGAAAAAATCAAATCCTCAGCACCTTTTTTTTGAAGCTTCTTGGGGTGGATTTCCTATAAACTCGATTAAATAACGGTTATCCTAACTTTTTTCTCTTTCAGTTTTTGATTGTTCACCTTCGGGAGGAGCTGTTCCAAAACAGCCGTTTTTACCGCAACAAAAGCACAATCGATCTTCAGTTCAATTGTTCCAAGTTCGGCTGCATGAATCCCCCCTTGTTTAAAAAAGAAGCCTGCAATATCTCCCTTGGAAATTTTATCCTTTCTTCCTCCTGAAATCAGTAAGGTGCTCCAAGTCGAGGCGGCGGGTAGGGTGGAGGGTAGCAATTTTTCAAGTTCTGGCTTTCCTACAAAATCAGGAAGGGTTTCTTTTTCGTACTGTAAGATGTAGGCAGTTCCTTGGCTATTCATCCGTGCCGTACGGCCATTTCGGTGGATAAACTCCTCTGCACGGAGGGGAAGATGGTAGTGGATGATGAAGTCGAGTTCGGGCACATCAATTCCTCGTGCGGCCAAGTCTGTAGCCAGGAGTAGTGGGTAGGTACCGTTTCTAAATTTGATTAGCGATCGTTCCCGATCAATCTGCTCCATGCCTCCAGAAAAAATCCCGTGTGAAATGCCTTTTTCGCTTAGGAATTCACTTACCCGTTGGATGGAGTCCTTGAAATTGCAAAAGATAATGCCGTTTTTCGAGCCTAGCTGACCTAGCAACTGTCCGAGTGATTCGAGCTTGTCTTTGGTAGGGGAAACTACCTTTTTGACTTGGAGATGGGAAACCTTATCTCCAAGAAAATCCAGGATTTGAGGAGATTTTAGTCCTACGAAACCGGGAATTTCTACCCCTTGGGTGGCTGAGGTTAGAATTTTTCTACTTACCCGTGGCAGCGCGTGGAGGATGTCTCGCATTTCTCCTTCAAAGCCTATCTCTAGGGATTTGTCAAATTCATCCAAGATCAGGCTCTGAATAAAGGTTGTGTCAAAGGCTCCTCTTCTCAGGTGGTCAGCCACCCTTCCAGGCGTACCGACAAGCACTGCAGGGCGATGTTTGATTTCCATCCGGTCCTTTGAGCCCGCTCTCCCTCCGTAGACAGCATTTACCTTAAACCCTGTTCCCATCTGCCTTACTACCTGTTCGATTTGAATGGCCAGCTCCCGGGAAGGAACCAATATTAAAAGTTGAACCTCCTCACAAGCGGGATCGAGCTGCAAAAGTAGTGGTAGGAGAAAAGCCAAGGTCTTTCCTGTGCCGGTAGGCGATAGTAGGATCAGGTGGGCCGACTTCTCCATTGCCTCTTGCGTGGCAAGCTGCATGGGATTGAGCTGGGTGATGCCGAGTTTGGCAAGGATTTCCTCTTGATTTTTGACGCGAGTGGACATGCAACAAAGGTAGCCTTTTTGTTGGGCTCCCCCGCCTCTGGTGCTGGAATCTGCCCATTTGGACTAGGAGCAATTTCCATTTCCTAATTTTCAATTTTGGCTGCTTCGACGCTTGAAAAGTAATTTGCTACCTTTGCGACATGTGGAAGGAAATTTCAGTCCTAATTCGTAAAGAGATTACCCTAGAGTGGAGGCAAAAATATGCGCTCAATGGAATCCTGCTATACGTAGTTTCGGCTGTTTTCATCACCTACCTGAGCGTAGGCGCGAAGATGGGAAATCTATCTATTCCTACCTGGAATGCCCTTTTTTGGATCATTTTACTATTTTCTTCTGTCAATGCTGTAGCCAAAAGTTTTGTGCAGGAGCAGCAGGGACGGCAGCTGTATTACTACATGATCGCTTCCCCAGAGTCCATCATCCTCTCCAAAATCCTCTACAATACCGGGCTAACCCTCATTTTAGCACTGCTGGGTTATGGGGTGTTTTCAGTGGTACTGGGCAACCCTGTTCAGGATCAAGGCTTGTTTTTACTCAACTTGGTGCTGGGTGCCATGGGCTTTTCGGCCAGCCTCACCATGGTATCTGGCATTGCTTCCAAGGCTGGCAACAATGCTACGTTGATGGCAATCTTGAGTTTTCCCGTGATCATCCCCATACTTTTAATGGCCATCCG
>CAZPKI010000187.1:0-3311 GCA_964587015.1 uncultured Limnohabitans sp. | reverse complement strand
TAGGAGCACGAAGAGCGCTAGACAACATGCTGCAGTTGGGATGAAACAAAACTCCAATTACGATGTCCTAGTTTTAGGCTCAGGCATTGCCGGACTTTCCTTTGCCAACTATTTTCTTGAGACACAATTAAACAAGCCTGAGCAGGATCGCTTAAGCCTTGCAGTCATCTCAAAGGGTGGTCCTTCCCAAACCAATACTGCTTGGGCCCAGGGAGGGATTGCTGCGCCGATTCAAGACAGCGACAGCATTGATTTACATGTAGAAGACACGCTAGTTGCAGGCAGTTTTGTGAATGATTTAGCCATCACAAAAAAGATAATCCAACAAGGGCCGAAAGCAATCCAAGATTTGGTGAGATGGGGAGTGGATTTCGATGTAAAGGAAGATGGGCACTATGATTTGGGATTAGAAGGAGGACACTCAAAACCACGGATTTTGCACCATCAAGACATCACAGGTGCTGCTGTTCAGAAAGGTATTCTATCTTATTTTTTGTCATTAGATGGTGAGCTAAAGAATTATTGCAGAGCCCTACAGGTGAAAAAAGTAGAAGTCGGGTACGAAGTTCTGTGTTATGATGTTCGCCACCAAACCATTCATGCCCTGACATGTGCACAATTGGTCCTTGCTACAGGGGGATTGGGCCAATTATTTGAACACACGACCAATACCACTTTATCCAACGGGGAGGGGATCTATCTTGCACATCAACTAGGAGCCCAGCTACGTGATCTTGCGTTTATTCAATTTCATCCTACAGGCTTGTATACGACGGATGGTCAGGATTTTTTAATCTCAGAGGCTTTGCGGGGAGCAGGAGCAACCTTACTCAATTCAAGTCTCATTCCATTTATGCTAAACTATGACCCTCGAGGTGATCTTGCGCCAAGAGACATTGTTTCAAGAGCTATTTGGCAAGAGATGAAGCAAGACAACCAAGCCTTTGTGTACTTGGATGCCACACAACTCCCAGTTGATCTGCTTAACAAGCATTTTTCGCATTTGATTGAGGGCTGCTTGAAACGAACAGGAATTGATTTACGAAAAAGCCCCATCCCTGTTACCCCTATGCAACACTACTCTTGTGGGGGTATTTGGACAGATGAGTTTGGGCTTTCCTCACTGAATAATCTATATGCCGTTGGGGAATGTGCGAGCACAGGATTTCATGGAGCAAATCGATTGGCTTCCAACTCACTCCTGGAGGGAATTTGTATGGCAAATTTTGCTGCAAGGCATTCCTTAGCTAAGTTGAGGGTACCAAAAGACCTTACGCATTCTCCTTCTAAGCCGGAACTTCCCAAGGTATACCAATTAAATAAACCAGAACTTCAGAAAATCTTAACTGAAGCAGCGGGAGTTGTCCGGAAAAAATCTTCACTCCAAAATGGCTACGAAGCGCTGCTAACAATTCAAATTAACGCGAAAGAAACCCCCTTTACACTTGAAGCATTTGAAAATACCGTCGCTTTGAACCTATCGCTATTCATCTTGGAGGATGCGCTATCAAAAGATACTAGCATAGGCGTTCATTACCTAGAGGAAGGAACATTGGTTTAATTTGTTTATTTCTAGATCTTGCCTCGTTTAAAATTACCGAAAAGGAAAGAATAGTAAAAAAACAAAAAGGATAAAATCGACCCCTACTTTTCCTTGAAATAGAGCAGGATAAATACTAAAAAAGTCCTCCGCCGTGGCAGAGGACTTTTTTAGGCATCATCTTTTTCTAACCTATTCTCTACCATCTAGTAAATTACCCAATCCTCCCAAAATACTGCCCTCTTCTTTTCTAGTCGGTCCAGCATATTGCATGATGCGTCCAGCGAGTCTACTGATCGGAAGGGACTGCAACCAAACTTTTCCTGGGCCTCTCAATACGGCCAAAAACAACCCTTCTCCACCAAACATAAAATTCTTTATTCCTTTTACCATTTCGATGTCAAAGTCCACGCCTGCAGTGTAGGCTACCACACATCCTGTATCAACCTTAAGTACCTCACCCGGCTGCAAATCCTTTTCAACAATGTACCCTCCGGCATGTGCAAACGCCAGTCCATCACCCTCTAGCTTCTGCATGATAAAACCCTCACCACCAAAAATACCAGTACCCAGCTTTCGTTGAAGCTCAATTCCGATGCTTACTCCTTTGGCTGCACATAAAAAAGCATCTTTCTGTGCAATTATTTTCCCACCCAATTGCTTCAGGTCGAATACAATGATTTTTCCGGTATAGGCAGAGGCAAAGCTTACCTTCTTTTTTCCTTGGCCAACATTGGTAAATGCAGTCATAAACAAACTTTCACCTACCAGTAAACGCTTGCCTGCACTTAATAATTTGCCCATAAATCCACCGGATTGCTCCTGGCTTCCATCGCCAAAAATAGTTTGCATTTCAATGCCACTATCCATCATCATAAAGGCGCCACTTTCTGCGATGGCAGTTTCGTTGGGGTCTAACTCAATTTCTACAAATTGGAGTTCTTCTCCATAGATTTTGTAATCAATTTCATGGTTGCTAATCATCTGATTTTTTTTTGAAGTGGATAAATAGGATTGAAATATAAAAAAAGGCTGCGAGTAGTTGTTCAGGTACACTGTTAATTTAGTACTACATTTTTCGCGCCCAACAGCCAGTCCATTTGCCATTGGGTTCTTCAAACGCCTAGTTCCATTCAAAAAACCACACGATTACTACTCTTTTTGGTCTAGTCAACCCACTCGCTATACCAGTTACAACCCAATTTTTAGCCAAGAAAGCATTTCCCTACCCCCTCTTTTCTTGCTTCTTAAATACAAACTATCAAAGCGCTCTTACACGTATATTTCTAAAATACACTTTTTGCCCATGGTGCTGAAACATGAGGTGCCCCTCCTTATCTGAGTGAAAATCGGGGTTTTCTTTAAACTTGCTTCCAGACAACAGGGAATCCATTTCAGGGCTTCCAATCGTGAATTCCAATACTTTCACTCCATTGAGCCAATGCATGACATGGCCTGATTTGTGCGAAAGAACAGCCTTATTGAATTCACCTATTGGGTTCAGCTTTTTATTTTTTGGAATGATCAAGTCATACAAGGAACCGGCGGATCGGATGGCTGTGGTATCGTAAAAGTAGGTGTCCTCCAAAATCTGAATTTCAAAATTATCCATCCAATTTGGACTATTCCCATTACCTGCCTCCATGGAGAGGTTCTCCTGCATATGAAAGAATACTCCAGAATTCGCAGCAGTATCTACTGCCCACTCATATTCTAGTTCAAAGTCCTTGTACCTTTTTTTCGTAATCAAATCCCTATTTGCGGTGTCTGG
>CAZPKI010000186.1:0-3327 GCA_964587015.1 uncultured Limnohabitans sp. | reverse complement strand
TTCCTGCACAAGACCACTGAAGAGTAGGACGCAAAGGAGTAAGTAGGTATTTTTCATGGAGATCCAAATTATTTTGATTTCTAAGCTACTTGATTTGGCTTACTTTTGGTAAAATTTTCTGTGTATGGCTCAAGATTCGTTCGAAATTATTCCCTTTACACCTGACTTGCAACCCTATTTTGAATCGATCAATAAGGCCTGGGTCACGCAGTATTTTTCCTTGGAGCCCTTTGATCTCGCTCAATTGGAGAATCCAGAACAAACAATTCTCGCAAAGGGGGGAGAAATTATTTTTGCCAAAATTGGAGCGCGCATTGCAGGAACGGTAGCGCTAATTCCCAGTGAGGAGGGAGTTTGGGAAATGATTAAAATGGGGGTTTCGCCTGAATTTCAAGGGAAAGGAGCAGGGGAACTGCTTGGAAAGCAAATTTTAGAAGTTGCCCGCCAAAAGGGAGCAACGAAAGTTCGCCTCTACACCCACACCAAGTTGGAGGCTGCTATTAAGCTCTACCATAGACTCGGGTTTGTAGCCTGCGAACTCGAATGCGGAGCTTACGGACGCTGCAATCAAAAGATGGAATATATCTTCTGATTATCCGCAATCACGCCAGTGGCTTGAGATCTGTTTGAATTACTGCGGATAATCGTTGACAGCTGACAGACCACAGTCTGCAGGCTGCCCACAGTCCACAGCACATCTTTTTCAGCTTCAAACCTTATTTTCCTTGGTTATTGGGAATAAAGTTGATAATTAACATGCTTTTAAATTTGGTTGAATACCTAATTTAAATCTTGTTTTCAACTGATTTTTATCAAGTTTTTCCCTTTTTTATTTAGGCAACTTTGGTACCTACTTCATTAAACCAAGGTTCCATGAAAACCATTCTCATTCCCTTTGATTTTTCAGAATATGCGTTAGCAGCCTTGCAAAGCGCTAAAAAAATTGCTGCAAAAGCTACGGTTCAACTAATTTCTGTGACTGTAATTCCTTCACAAATTGATTGGGACCTCCTTTCCGAAAAGGCTAGGAAAACCTATCCTGACCTGCAGGAGGAATTGGATGAGACCTCCGCACGGATTCCGGAGTACCTAAAAATGATGTCTTTTTCAAAAAATGAGATTCAAGTGATTGTTAAAATAGGTGTGCCTGCCGAGCAAATTCTCAGGGTAATCGATGCACAGCAGGCAGATTTGGTGGTTTTGGGAACGTATGGGAAAGGCTTTTCCGAGGGAAAATTTATCGGGTCAACGCTACAAAATGTGCTAAGAAACGCGCCATGTCCTGTATTGGCAGTTAAAAAATCCTTAGATGGCAATGCTTTTCGAAAGTTGGCCTTTGCTTCAACCTTTACTGGGTCGTCCAAACAAGTTTTCGATAGTTTTATTCCTTTTGTCAAATTGTTCAGTGCCTCGCTACATTTGGTTTAAGTCAACACACCTGAACATTTTGTCAACACCAACGAAGCAGAACGAGCCATGGCGGCATTCTCAAAGGGGAACGAAGAAGTTACCCTACACAGCCATGTCGTCAACGATACCACTACCGTAGCCGGTATTCATTCGTTTTGTGTGGCTAAGGGGATAGCGATTGTAGCCCTAGTATCTGTGTATCGAAAGGGAAAGCCTAGTTACCAAATCGGAACTACCGAAACCTTGATTTACAATACAGATCGGGCGGTCTTGAGTATCAAAGCCCCACAAACGACCTCTTGATAGTTGCGCAAACTGCTACTACCTGTTTTTTGGAAAATACTTAAGTAGGTCACTCTCCGCAGCCAAGTAGCCAAAGGAAGTGAATGCTTTTTCCTGCACCAAGCCTTCCATCAACTGTACTGCTTGTGTGGTATCTCCATTATACAAATGCCAGTTTGCAAGGCCATAGCGCATCGCATCTTGTGAAGGACTACCCGCACCCTTTGCTGCAAGAGAATCTGCTGATATCCAACCTTTGTACAGTCCACAGAGGTCTGCATAAGCCTGGTTTTCAATTACAATTCCCTCTTTTTTAATTGGAGCTAGCAATGAATCGGCTTTTGCTGGATTTCCCAAGCGCTGCTGAATCATGTACAACCAGTGGGTACTGGATACGATATTGTCGTAGTTGGAACCACTGTCTCTACACTTGAGATAGGCTTGGTAGGCTTTTTCGTACTGGTGGGTAAGGTAATAGGCTAAACCAAGATGGTACCACACATTGCTATGGAGTGAACTCAAGGGGATATTTTGTGCATTGGGTATGCCATCAGGTTCAATTTGATCTGGCTTGCCTTGAATCATAGAAGCAGCTTTTTCTAAATCTGCTATCGCTGCTTCGTAATTCCGAATGCTGATGTAGCGATGACCTCTGTGCCTGTACAGGCGAGCATCCTCAGGGTAGTTTTTAATTCGTTCGGTGTAGATGGCTATCGCCTGGCGAGACCTCCCCAAGTAAGCAGTCCTTCGGCCATACCAAATGACCGCCTCCACATCATTGGGGCTTGCTTCGAATTTCTCTTTAGCTTCCTCATATTCTGCAAGTGCTTCTTCACTAGGATCAGGGATTGGGTAGGTTTTGCCGAGGGGGGTGGTAAAAACGGAATCTTCTACAGGCAAAGCAATGGCCTCGCTCTCGGAGCTGGTTTTTTGAGTACAGGCAGCAGTACAGGTCAATACTAGTGCGAAAAGAAGGTAGCGCATGGAGTTCAATTTCTTTTGTTGAGGAATACTAACTGATATAGGAGCAGGAACCAAGAACTTCCTAGTTCCTGCTCTTAGCGGATTGACAGGTTTATTTGAGGAAAAGTACGCCCAGGCCTTTTTCTTTGGCAAGTGCATTGAATGCAGGAATGGCTTTTTCTACCAATCGCTTGCCTTCGGTCTCCAAAGGTTTCCACTCTACTAGCAACTCTGCATGACGAGCTTTGGTGCCTTCGTTGATGCTTGGGATGCTGCTTTCACCATGGTTCATCATGAATAGGAAGTTGGCAGTGAACTTGTTAGGGAAGTTTTCCACGTCATCATAGGCTGTGGATTTGCGCTGCACCATGGACTCGTCCCAAGCCGTCAATTCTTTGATTAGTGCTTGAGCGGCTACTTTAACGTCTTGGAATTCTGTTTTGCCATCCAAGCGCCCCACCAAGTCTTTCAATTGGTCCTGGTATCCTTTTGCGGTATTGACTAACTGATGCATCTGGGTCACTTCCCCTTCTAATGCGCTCATCCACTGATGGTAAGCCTGGTAGTTTGCTGTAGTAAGCCCAGTTCCTGGTAGGTCAAGGATTTCCCCTTTGGTTTCTGTTGCTATGCCTCCAGCGCTTAGTCGAATTGTGTAGGTGCCAGGAATGGCTT
>CAZPKI010000185.1:0-3341 GCA_964587015.1 uncultured Limnohabitans sp. | reverse complement strand
CCCGGATTTTTGAACAGGCAGAAAAATCAACATCCCTCTCGGATAATTCCCTGCGTATCCTTCGCCTGCGTGCCCAGTACCTGCAAACCATCACTCCGGTCATTGATTTTCTTCAAGACAAAAATCCTACCCTCGCCTACAGCATCGCCGAAGGAGAATTTTTGCCGCAGGCAGGACGCTTCGAACAGGTGGAGGAACTGGATTGGGCTTTTGGAGCCTTGGGTATCCGAGACAAGGCACGCTACTTGGCCACACTTTACCTCGAGGATCTCGGTGACCTGATCACCGAAGCGATTGACCCTCACTTCGGATTTACCCGCTATGCGGAGCGTCTAGGCCTATCAGCTCGGTCCTTTGACGAACTACAAGAAGCCTTGCAGCAACCCAATAGCTTGGTGGACGAACTTTTGCTGCGCCTCCTTGAAGAAAAAATCCAGGCCTATCACCCCAGTTCGGTGGCGTTTTCGGTGCCTTTTCCGGGCAACCTCTATGCAGCACTCAAATGTGGGCAGTACCTCAAGGCCAATCACCCCGAGATCAAAGTTTGGATGGGGGGAGGCTACCCGAATACAGAATTACGTTCCCTGAAAGAGCCTCGCGTATTTGATTACATAGATTACATCGTGCTCGACGATGGGGAAGCTCCTGTGGTCTTGCTTTTGGAGCATCTTGCAGGAAAAAGACCGCATTCGGAACTGAAACGTACCTTTTTACGTGTGGATGGGCAAGTGACCTACGTGAACAATCTTGCTGTCAAAGATCTTCCCCAGCGGGAACTGGGCACTCCAGACTACAGTGATCTTCCACTTTCTTCCTACTTATCGGTCATCGAGGTGGCCAATCCCATGCACCGCCTGTGGAGTGATGGGCGCTGGAACAAGCTGACCCTTGCCCATGGTTGCTACTGGGGAAAGTGCACCTTTTGCGATGTTTCCCTCGATTACATTGGTCGCTACGAGCCCATCACGGCCGCGCTGCTCTGTGATCGCATTGAAGAGATCATGGCCCAAACGGGCACCAATGGTTTCCATTTTGTAGATGAAGCCGCTCCTCCCGCCTTGATGCGTGAACTGGCCTATGAAATTCTCCGCCGAGGACTCGTGGTCGTCTGGTGGACCAATATCCGTTTTGAAAGCAGCTTTTCGGCAGACCTGTGCCGCCTCCTGCGTGCCTCGGGTTGCATCGCCGTGTCAGGTGGACTAGAGGTGGCTTCCGATCGGCTCCTAGACTTGATCAAAAAAGGAGTGACCGTGCCTCAGGTGGCACAGGTTACCCAGCATTTTACCCAAGCGGGCATTCTAGTGCATGCTTACCTCATGTATGGCTATCCCACCCAAACGGTTCAGGAAACGGTAGATTCCCTAGAGATGGTTCGGCAGCTCTTTGAGCAGGGGATCATTCAATCGGGTTTCTGGCATCGCTTTGCCATGACCGTGCACAGCCCAGTGGGTCTAAATCCCTCCGCTTTTGGAGTAAAGCGGCTGGACAACCACCTGGAAACCTTCGCCAATAACGAGGTGGACTTTGAGGATCCCATCGGGGTGGATCATGGTGCTTTTTCGGAAGGGCTGCGCAAATCCTTGTTCAACTACATGCAAGGAGTAGGCCTGGATCTCCCTTTGAAAAATTGGTTTGACTTCAAGATTCCTTCGACCAGCATCCCCCGCAGCTACATTGGGCAACAACTGGAAGAACTTTCTACCAAGCCTTTTAAGGACCATCACCGCATCTGTTGGTTGGGTAGCGCTCCCATACTCGAGGAACTGGAAGAGGGTTTGTGCGAACTGCTTTTTTCGGGTAAAAAAGATGATTTCGCCCTCGAGCTTCCCCTTGAGCTGGGGCAGTGGCTCTTCCTTCTTCTGGAAAAAGTGAGTTTCAGTCAGCCTACCAACACCCTGCTTCTGGACGTTCGCAAGGACTACGAACAGGAGCTAGGTGATTTTGAAGAGCTGATTGACTCCGAGGTTTGGGAGATACTTTCTGAAAACGGGCTGCTGGTCTGTTGATATTTTTTTATTGCGGAAGGGGGTAAAGTTTTTGCCGAACCCATTTTTCAAGTTCCACTGCGTGAAAAACCAAGGCAGACATCCCGAGGCAAGCGGCAAGCTCTCCCAGAGATAGTGCCTCTGTTTTAAACAAGTCGTTGAAAAAGGGGAGGTAAATCACCGCCAATTGAAGCACACAAGTGCCTCCCACGGCGAGGAGCAGGGTCTTGTTAGTCAAGATTCCCTGCTTAAACAAGAAGGTTCGGTCACTGCGGATGGCGAGGACGTGCCCGAGTTGAGAGAAGGAAAGCACAGAAAAGACCATCGTCTGCCAATGCCAACCTTGCTCTAGGGCGAGGTACTGGGTAAACAGCGTCACTGCCGCCATCCAGATTCCTACCCAGATGATGTGGAAGCCTACACCATTGGCAAATAGATTTTGTTTGGGTGCGCGAGGTAGGCGACGCATGCTGTCTGGTTCTGCCCCCTCATTGGCTAAAGCCAGTGCTGGTAGGCCATCCGTAACCAAATTGATCCATAAGATATGAATGGGAAGCAGGGGAATGGGAAGGCCTAGGAAAGGTGCAAGGCCGATAACCCAGATTTCGGCACCGTTGCAGGTGAGGATGTATTTGATGAAGCGAATGATGTTATCATAGATTCGCCGCCCCTCTTGTATGGCTTTGACAATCGTCGAGAAATTATCGTCCAATAAGATCAAGTTGGCAGCTTCTTTACTAACATCTGTACCTGCAATCCCCATGGCGATGCCGATGGTGGCTGCTTTGAGCGATGGGGCATCGTTGACTCCGTCACCGGTCATGGCGGTGAAGTGTCCTTTTTGTTGTAGTGCATGAACAATGCGCAATTTCTGCTCTGGGGCTACTCGCGCATAGACGCTTACTTGTTCCACCTGCTCCGCAAAGTCTGCGTCTGAAAGTTGGGCCAAGGCTGTCCCTGTAAGTGCCAAGCTTCCCGATTTCCAGATGCCTACCGCTTCAGCAATGGCCTTGGCGGTGGCAGGATGGTCTCCTGTGATCATTACGGGTCTGATACCTGCATGGTAGCAGTCTTGGATGGCTTTTTTCACCCCTTCTCGGGGAGGATCAATCATGCTTATGAGGCCATAATAACTTAGTCCCTTTTCCAGGTTGCCTTTTTCCTCTTCCGTGGGCATGCTGTCCAGCACTTTTCCGGCAAAGGCGAGTACCCGCTCTCCTTGACGAGCCCAGTTGCCCGCGCTTTCGGTAAGTTGTTTGGCAAGGGTAGGGTCCTCCAGTAAGGCAGCAATCGACTCGGGGGCTCCTTTGCAGAGGACTAAAAATTGGTCCCCAAGTGGGTGGAGGGTACTCATTC
>CAZPKI010000184.1:0-3346 GCA_964587015.1 uncultured Limnohabitans sp. | reverse complement strand
GGGTGATGGAGAATTCAGTGGTTTTGATGCCGAAAAATTGAGCCAACTGCACGCGCTCTGCATCCGAGTTGCCGTACTCCCCGCTGGTATTGATATCCAAACTGCTTTTCTGGAGTGCATCGAGGACAGAATGGGGTGCAGGACCAAAGGTGCCGTTGTTGAGGTAGGTGCGGTTGCTCTGTAGCGGAAACTGCTGGCGAATGGCTTTCCAGTAGGCTTCTTCCTCCAGGTTTGGAGAAGGAAAGGGAGTTCTGGAGGTCTTGGGAAGGGCAAATGCCGCCAATCCAGGAAGGCTTAATCCTAGCCCAAGGTGATGGAGAAAAGTTCTTCTGCTTGCCATAACGATCGCATTGAGAAGGAAAATAAGAAAAATTGCTGGGATCCCGCTACTTTTTCCACAGTTGGTGGCGAATCCCAGTTTGATGGTGCTGCTCCTCCAAGGATTTAGGATAGGGCCAATTCCAAGTCCACGCAGGGTGGAACATCCTCCTCGTAGTGGCTCACGTAGATGACTGCAGTAGGAATTCGGGTTAGGAGGTCCTGTAGCGTGTTTCTAAACAGGTCTCGCTGCTGTTCGTCCAAGCCCTGGGAGGCCTCATCTAGGATCAATAGTTGCGGTTTTTTGATCAATGCACGAGCAAGCAAGGCCCAGCGCTGTTGCGCTAGAGATAGTTCATAAAAGTACTTCTCCGCCAAGTCTTGGAGTTGAAAGGCTTCCATCCAGGTACGAGCTAGGGCTTCTTGTTCGGTGGTAACTAATTTGAATAGTCCCAGGGTATCGAAAAGCCCGGATAGGATCACCTTTCTCAGGCTCTGGTTTCGAGGGAAGTAGCGGCTGAGTTCGGGCGCCACAAATCCGATGGGCTTCTTGAGTTCCCAGATGCTTTCTCCCGAACCCCTTTTCTTTCCAAATAGGGAGAAATTCTGAGAATAGGCCTGGGGGTTTTCTCCGATAAGGAGGCTGATTAAGGTTGATTTCCCGCTCCCATTTTTCCCCCTCAACCGCCAGCGCTCACCGGATTGAATGGTCCAGCTGAGTCGATCTAGGATGAGGGTATCGCCATACCGAATCGAAACCTCCTCCAGGCTTACCACAGGCCCTGAATAGACGGGGTAGGAGGATAAGACTGGAAGTATTGGGGATAGATCCCAGGAATGGATTGGCGTAGGCCTAGTCTGTGGATCATACTGGTTACGGTCCCAGGTTTGCAGGGCTCCCGAATCCTTCAAATAGGCGATATGGGTGATCTGAGAAGGAATTTCCGAGGAGGTGGTCGTGAGCAGTACGTGGATGTTGGCTTGGATGCAGGCCGCTAAGAAATCTCCAAAGGCTGCCCGGCTTTCCTGGTCCAATCCGGTGAGGGGCTGATCCATCAAGTAGAGCAGGGGCTGCCGCAAAAGGCCAGCTGCCAGGGATAGCCTGCGCGTTTCACCATTGGAAAGCATCAAAAGGGAGGCATCGAGGAGGTGATGTAGTCGCAGGATTTCAGCAACCTTTTCAGTGGTCCAGGGTCCCTTCCGTGTGGCGGAAATGGATTGGAGGTAACTGCCAACGGTGATGGTGTCGTGGACATCGGCACTATTGAAGCGCTGTTGGTAGTAGAAGTTCTGTAGACCTGCCTTATTTCGGATGGGGTAATCCTGGGAAACCAGTGCAATCAAGTCTCGGAAACTGTGTACTTGGCCCGCTTGACTTTGTTGCTCGATATAGTCTCTCGCAAAAGGAGTTTCTAGGCTTCCTTGGGACAGTAAAGTTTTCCCAAGGAGGGTTTCCAATAGCCCAGTCAAGGACTTCCCTGAATCCCCATACACCGCCCAATGTTCCCCTTGCTTCCAAGTGAAGTGGAGTTCCTTCTCAAGAGTTGCCCCTCTAAAATGAACCTGAGCATCGGTGAGTTGGATGAGGATTGGGTTGGACATGGGAGAGAAAAACAGGTGCTATTTACTAGCAAAAATGGGTATTGTGGAGCGAGTTACTTTTACTAAACCACTCGAAGTAAGTTGATGTAAAAAATTGATTCATAACTGTTCACCTAGTTTTACATCAAGTAAATTGGAGTAGTATTAATCTATTGGATAAGGAATAAAGACAAAGCTGGTAAAGGCTCCATCCATCACAAATAAGCAACAGAATTCGTCGGGGTCCTTGTAGTTTTTGGTGAAGTCTTCGAGTCCCTCTTCTGCAATCAGGGTTCGCTGCACAAACTCATCCACGTAGGTGATGAAGTAGTTCCAATCCAAATCTTTTTCAGCTTTGCCAATGAAGATTTTCCCGATAGGCTGCATTTCTTTAGAAATAGGAAAAATAGGAAACTCAGAAAATCCCTTGGAGCGAACCTGGTAGGAGGCCTCCTTCAGCACATCGCAGACTTTGACAAAATCGCTGGTGATCGTACCTAGGTATTTGCCACTTAGTTCGGGGTCATTGAAATCAGAGATCATGGCTTTAGGGTTAGTCGTACCACATTTTCTACATGGTAGGTTTGAGGAAACATGTCTACGGGCTGCACTTTTTCTACCTGATAGCGCTCGCCCAAAAGGGCCAGATCTCGAGCCTGTGTGGCAGGATTGCATGAAACGTATACAATCGCAGGAGCAGCGATTTGAAGTAGCATTTCAATGACTTTTTCATCCATTCCCGCACGAGGAGGGTCGGTGATGATCAAATCTGGCTTGGCATGGTTGGCAATAAATTCATCCGTCAAAATAGCCTTCATGTCTCCCGCATAGAATAGGGTGTTTTCAATCCCATTCAGCTGGGAATTGAGCTGGGCATCTTCAATGGCTGCAGCTACATATTCCACTCCGATTACCTGCTTGGCCTGCTTCGCTACAAAGTTGGCAATGGTACCTGTTCCCGTGTAGAGATCGTACACCACCTCATTTCCTTTGAGCTGCGCAAAATTGCGTACAACCTTGTAGAGTTCGTAGGCTTGATCTGAATTGGTTTGGTAGAAGGATTTGGGCCCGATTCGAAACCGCAATCCTTCCATTTGTTCCTCGATGTAGGGGAGGCCTGAAAAAGTTACGAGGTCTAAATCATGAAAAGTTTCATTGCCTTTGGTATTGATCACATACAGCAGGGAGGTGATTTCAGGAAATTTCTCCTTCAAAAAGGTCATTACCTTAGAAATTGACTCCGGGTCATTTTCTCCAAATTGAACGATAACCATCGTTTGACTGGTGCTGGTGGTCCGGATAATCAGGTTTCGAAGAACTCCTTCCTGATTACGGATGGCGTAGAAGGAAATTCCATTTTCTCGAGCAAAAGCTCGTAGGGCATTTCGTACTGCATTGGAGATGCCACCTTGCAGGTAGCAGTGCTCGATATCGATGATTTTGTCAA
>CAZPKI010000183.1:0-3375 GCA_964587015.1 uncultured Limnohabitans sp. | reverse complement strand
CTCCATTGACATCGGCAATATCAGCCCCCATGGAAGCAGCGCTGATGGAGCGCATTGAAGATTCCAGGGACTCGGTAAAGGTCCCGTCCTGGTTGTTGATGTAGAGGTAGTCTTTTTCGAAAAAGTCATTGGAAATAAAGATGTCAGGCCAGGTGTCTTGATTCACATCGCCGATGGTGATGCCCAAGCCAAAGCCAATCACGGAACCATAGATGCCTGCTTCTTCACTCACATCGGTAAACTTCTCTCCATCGTTCCGGAAGAGTTTGTCTCCACCCACCGAATCACGAATAGGCCGTTCATTTTGCATCTTATTGAAGGTGCCAATAGCTTGGTAGGAATTGTTGAGTAGGTAAACGTCCAAGTCTTCATCCTTGTCGTAATCAAAAAACACGGCATGGGTAGAAAAACCCTTATCTGCTAGGCCATAGGCTTCGGCCATCTCTTTGAAGGTGCCATTGCCTTGATTGATGAATAGTTCATTTTGCTTGTTGTCCCCTTTTATGTCGCCTGAGTTGCAGACGTAAATATCTAGCCAGCCGTCTCCATTCACATCCGCCATAGCCACACCCGTACTCCAAGCGCGAGTTCCCGCCACTCCTGCCTTTTCGGTTACATTTTCAAACTTGAAGTCTCCCTTGTTGAGATACAATTGATTGGGGCCTAGGTTAGCTGTAAAATACAGATCCACAAGGCCATCGTTATTTACATCTCCAATTGCAACCCCACCACCATTGTAGAAGTTGCGGTAAGTAAATACATTGAAGTCCTGGTCAAAAGTAAGGTCGTTCTTAAAGCTGACCCCTGAAGATTCAGCAGCAATCTCCTCAAATAGGGGAGGTACTTTGTCTTTTGTGCTACAGGCCGAGCCTAAGAAGGTAAGGAAAAGTAAACCACCAAGGATCTTTTTCATTCTGGTTTTTGGCTAAGCTTTTTTTGGATGGATGGGTCTGAAATTTGTACGTGCAAAGATGACAAGGTTTTTTTTAATTCCCGAAAGCACTGGTATGCTGACTTATGGTTGGAAAGGATAAAAGGAATAAACTAGCGAACAGTAAATACCAAGGGTTTGTCATGGTTTCGGAGCACGAATAAGTGGGTTTGTTTGTTGGATTGGATCCATTGAAAATCGCGAATCTCTCCCGAAACAAAGAGCCCGCTTTCTTGAGGTTTTAAGGCCTTCCATTTGTTAGTAGCGTCTTTTTCTAGCACCCAAGCATAGCTCCCCATTTGGGTGCCCAACTCAGGTTTGACGCGACTTTCATTTCCTCCAAGTAGTATCAAAGGAGATTTTCCTGGTCTAGGAAGTACGGTAATGGCATGAACGGGGGCGTACTGAACCTCTGCAGGGAGTGCCTCTTGTACCATTTTCCCGTTTCCTTGGTTGATCCAAAGAGTAGTTTCCATCCAATCTGCTTGCAAAATCATTGAATTTGCCCAGACCGATTGGGGAAAGAGGTCCTCCAATGCTTTGTCTTTGTAGTCAGCATAGCTGAGCACTTGTTTCTTCAAGGAAGGGATTTGCTTGACAAGCGTATTTTTGAGTACCCAGGGGATGCTTTTCCCATTTTCGTGGTGATGGAGGATTTGTTCGATCGAACCGTTTTGATCAAAATCATTGATCGCCAATCGCAGAGGTTTTGTGGCACTGGTTCGCAGTCTGGAATTGGTACCGAAGTTTCCGGCAAGCACATCCATTTTTTGATCTCCATTGACATCCGCTACCAAGATGCGCTTCCAAAATCCACGCGTATTTTCTAGTCCAAATTTCGCAGTGCTAGTACTCCAAGCTCCCTTGTCAAAGGTAAACACGTGGAGGGACATCCATTCTCCTGCCAGTAGGAGTTCTGTTTTACCATCTCCATCTAAGTCCGCTAAGGCACCATCGGTGAGCATGCCTAGCGAAGCAAAGGGTTTGCCTAGGGTGGTAGTTTCATCCGTGAAATTTCCTTTCCCGTCATTTTTCCAAAATTGAACTCCAACCGCAATTCCATAGCCAAAAGGAAAGCCTCGTTGGCCCACAATTAGGTCTAGGTCTCCATCTTGATCTCCATCCCAACTTAAAATAAAGGAGGTGGGAGTCGCAGGAAACAGCTGTCCTGAGCGAGAAAAATTCCCCTTGCCATCGTTGAGATACAAGCGGTCCTGGTAACTAGGAGCGAAGTCTGAAAATTCAATTCCTCCACTACCTACCACTAGGTCAGCTGCACCATCCCCATTGGCATCAAAGAAGTGGGTTATGACATCTTCAGCAAGGCTATCCTGATCAAATAGAGTTGTTTGAGTTGTTGACCAAGCTCCCGTAGTGCCCTGCTTCCAAAGGGAAGTGGATTGGCCTTTGGCACCAGGAATCACTAAGTCCATACGCCCATCTCCATTGATATCGGCTTGGCTTGCTCGAGGGCCCTCGTTACTGATTGACCAGAAGCGGAGGCGATCCCGGTCAAAATCAACGAATTCACTCTCCTTATGTTGGTATGGGAAGGTCAGTTCTACAGTAGTACTGAAGTAGGGAGAGTGAGTTTTGTATTCAGTTTGTCGAGCCTTTGCATCCGACTCTTTCGGGAACAGCACCTGGTTGGCGGCTATTTTGGTCAGGAGTGTTCGTTTTCCTGTGGGCCAATCGATGTGTATGGAATCAATCTGTGTGTGTTTTCCTACACCAAAATTCAACCTTGGATCTACCGAGGACATGTAGCCTTTGACTGGCTGGAACTCCTGAATTTGGCTTTCCCCATCGGTGTAGAGGGTGACTTTGGCACCAAAGGCATTGCCTAGATCGAGGCTGAGGTAGTTTGTGCTTGTGCCAGGATTGCTATTGTTCTGGTAGACAAAGGCACGTTCATTGAGGTTGTTGACCACCAAATCAAGATCTCCATCATTATCCAAGTCGGCGTAAGCGGATCCGGTGCTGAAGGTGAGTTGCTCTAATCCTTGGGAAGGAGCTAGGTTTTCAAATTGAAGATTTCCTTTGTTTTTGAAGAGGTAATTTTGCTGGGGAACAGAAGGAAATTTATCAATCATTTTCGTGATCAATATCGAGTCTTGTCGGTATTGATCTATTTTCCCTTGATTGTTGGCATAGAAATCTACAAAGTCAAAGTCGGTAAGATCTTTGCCGATGCCATTGGCAATAAAAATATCTTTTTTTCCATCCAGGTCGGCATCGAAAATTAATGCGCCCCAGCTCCAGTCGGTAGCTTCCACTCCAGCCCACCTTCCGACTTCTGCAAAAATAGGGGTGCTGTCTTGAGGGTGAATTCCCAGGTGCCGTTGTAGGGTATTGCGTGTAAATTGGCGGTGATATCCAGCTTTTTGATTGGCTTGAAACTTGTCCCATTCCTCAAAGGGAGTTTTGGATTTGACCCGCGCCAG
>CAZPKI010000182.1:0-3380 GCA_964587015.1 uncultured Limnohabitans sp. | reverse complement strand
TAAATTGAGAGAATGGAACTGGCAAGTTCGCGTTGTAATATGCGACACCATTTACATCTTGGTTGTAGATAAATTCACCCGTAGCAATAATTCCTTTAGGTAACTGCTGATCTACTGCGATGTTAGTTCTCCATACCTGAGGAAACTTGAAGTTGGTCTCAGTCAAGGCAAGCTCATAAGAAGATGCTGGAGCACCAGAAACTTCAGTAGGTTTGTACTTATTAGGATCTGGATTGAAAGGACGAGCAGTGGTGTTATCCAACTGGGCAAAACCAGTCAAGATACCATTGTTACCCACTTGGTTGGAAATCCAAACGTAAGCTGGACGGCCGGTGAATACACCTGAACCCCCTCTAATTTGCGTCTTTTGGTTGTTGAACACATCCCAGTTAAAACCTACACGTGGAGACCACAATAGATTCGCCTCAGGAAGTTCGTCGGTTCTAAAGTTAACATAAGCTCCAGCTGGATTTCTGAAGAAGAAACTTTCCATTTCTTGGTTTCTAAGTGCAGTCTGCTCAAAGAAAGGAACATCTACTCTCAAACCTGCTGTAAGCTTTAGGTTCTTTCTAGCCTGCCATTCGTCTTGAATAAAGGCACCTCCATAATTAACTTCCAAAGGCTGGATTGGCTTCTCAGAACCTGGGATGTTGTTCCAACGAACTTGGAATCTTCTCAAGTTTACGCCAGAAGCGACACTATTGCCATTGGCAAGGAAATTATCTGCATCCTTGTAGAAATCAGCCAAAGAATTGTATACATACACCGACTGAGAACCTGGGAAGAATACGTTTTCAGACTGGTAGTTTTCGTAGCTGAAACCAGTAGTGATGGTGTGATTTCCTTTGAAGATTTGCAAGTTTTCCTGGATTTGGAAAGTCTTGTATCTCAATTCGTTGTTTGGAGTGAAAGGCTCAAATCCAAAAGAAGTATAGGTAGCACCGTTGTTCAAGATATCCACCATAGGGAAGAATTCACCCTTGTAACCACGGCTTTCGTCCTGGTAGGTATATCCAATAATCAAGTTATTTGACATATTGGAATTGATTCGCGTATTCAATTCAGCAACTATAGACTGGATGTTCTCCATAATGCTGTAGTTTGAATTCTGGAAGTTCAAAGCTTCTGGTCTGAAGTTACGGTTACCGAAACCTAGAGAAGAAGATCCAGACATCAACACATCAGTAGAAGAATCCAATTGGTTGTATCTCAAGCTCAACTTGTTCTTGTCGTTGATGTTGTAGTCCAACTTGATCAAAAACTTCCTACCCAAGGTTTCGTTGTCATATCCTTGGTAAGGACCCGTTTCGTAATCAAATTTACTTTTCAAGTAAGAGCTCAATCCATCAAGATCTGAAGCCAATACCCGAGTTACATTACCAGTGATTGGCTGAGAGCCTGTATTTGCTGTCCAAGTAGTTCCTGGTCTTGCCTCTACTTCATCTTCAAATGAAGCGAAGAAGAATAATTTGTCTTTGATGATTGGACCGCCTATGCGGAATCCCATCTGCTTGTAGCTGAAATCGCCAGGGTTGAAGGGATTTTCGCCTGCCTCTTTACCTACGTTGTTGTTATTTCTAGTGAAATAGTAAGCAGATCCTGAAAATTCGTTGGTACCTGAACGGGTTACTGTGTTTACACCAGCACCAGTAAAGTTACCTTGTCTCACGTCATACGGAGCTACGTTTACAGAGATTTGCTCGATCGCATCCAAAGAGATTGGAGAAACGCCTGTTCTACCACCTGGGTTAGAGCCAGAACCCAATCCAAATGAGTTGTTGAAGTAAGAACCGTCAACGGTAATGTTGTTCAATCTAGAATCTTGACCTGCGAAAGATTGTCCATTTGACTGTGGAGACAATCTAGTGAAGTCGTTGATGCTTCTTGAGATGGTAGGAAGCTTGTTCAACGTTCGGTTATCGATCGCTGTGTTGGCTCCTGTACGCTCACTAGAGAAAAGGCTGTTTTGATCTGCAGTGATCAACACTTCAGATAGTTCCTGACCATCTTCTTTCAAGGTGATGTTTACATTAGAAAATGTACCCAAAGAAAGAATCAGACCGTCTACATCTTGTGTAGAAAATCCAATAAAAGATACAGAGACTCTGTATGGGCCTCCAATTCGCATTCCAGGAATTGAATATTTTCCTTCTACGTTAGATACTGCGCCATAGCGAGTACCTGAAGGAAGGTGCGTAGCTACCACGTTAGCTCCTGGAAGAGCCTGACCGTTGGCCTCGGTTACTATTCCGGTGATACCAGACGTCGTAACTCCCTGTGACATTGCAAGCCCTGTACTCATCACGAGTAGAAATACGGCTAGCAAATTCTTCAGTAAATTTTGCCTCATAAAATTTTTGTTTGGTAAAGTTGGTTTTTGATTTTAAATCCCTGCAAAGGTAAGCTCACCTTGATTGGGGTACTAGAAATGTAGGTTAATTTTTGCTTGCCAAATTTCACATTTTTTAACGAAAGCTTAACATTGAAACAGAATTATTTTAAGGTTTTGGGCCAAAAATCTTTCTTTTTCATTGCTTTAGCCATTTTGAAACTGCAATTTCCAAACAAACCAAAAATTAAAGTCAATTGTTTGGGCCAATTACCCTTTTCTTTAAGTCCTTATTTTTCCAACGCATTACGGCTAATCTCATTTTATTTTTAGCTTTCGTAAAAATCCATCAAATACCTTGAGAGATAAGAACATCATCTGGCTGTACCTGTTTTTGTTAGCCACCTTAGTAGACCTAAGCTTCGTCCTGGAGCAAAACACAGCAATGCGGTTTTATTCCAAACCTCTAATCCTAGCTGGTTTGATTTTATATTTCTATTTTATCAGTAAACCTATTGCCTCCACGCTCCTCGCCAAGACCATCTTAGCAGCACTTCTGTTTTCTTGGCTTGGGGATATTTTGCTCCTTTGGCCACACCTTTTTATCTATGGGTTAGGTGCGTTTTTGATGGCCCATATTTGCTACATTTTTGGGTTTCGCCTAGCCCAGCAGCCTGAAGGGCGTCTCGATTCCTGGCACATCATCCGTTCCTTTTTTTACAACCTTCCCATTTTTTTCTTAGCTGGGTTTGTGTTTTACTTAATCTATCCCAATTTGGGAGCCTTAAAAATCCCTGTAATTGCATACATCCTGGTTATTGTTGGAATGGTCACCACCGCCAGAGCACGATTTAAAAAGACAAATACTGCCTCTTTTTGGCAGGTATTTGTGGGGGCTCTACTTTTTTTAATTTCAGATGGAATACTTGCAGTTGCTCGGTTTTTCAATGACTTCCCAGAAGCAGGAATTCTGATCATGGGCACCTATGCCACCGCCCAGCTCTTACTTGTGATGGGAATTCGTTCCTACCTCGTAGGCACGAAATAGAAT
>CAZPKI010000181.1:0-3424 GCA_964587015.1 uncultured Limnohabitans sp. | reverse complement strand
AGCCACCAAAACGCTTGGAGGCATCGGCCGCAAAGACATTATTGAGTTCTTTTTCAAGCCAGTCTTTGATTTGCTTGCCTGTTACCTTGCCTGTTCGGATGGTACTGTCGACAGGAAGCATGTCAAAAATAAATCCATTCGTGATGGGAATATTTCCGGTTTGATCTGCTGTAGCCCGCGGCGGGCAAAAGCGAAATCCATTGGAAAGAACAATCTCTACTTCAGGCACTTGCCAGTCTATCGCATCCAGAATAAGTGTGTCGATGGTGTTTTCAATCACAAAATAACGGTAAAGGGGGATAGTTGAATAGCCCACCACTTCTTGGATGTCCTTTAAGTAGGGTCCTTCATGGCTTGCGATCAGTTTATCCATCTCCTTGGAAGCAGGGTACTTGCTTGCGTCTACCTCCAAGAGTTCGTAGCGGTCACTTACGACTTTTCCATTTTCAATTTGGAGTTCTAGGTTGCCCACAAACGACCCAAAAGCCCCAGGCTCTACTACTTTTGCGTACTTGGCTTGAATAGGCGTTCGAACACGTTCGTGGGTATCTCCTCCCAAGATATAGTCCACGCCTTCGCAGGCAGGGTGATTAGCCAAATGAATTTGTTGTGAAAGACCCAAATGGGCAACGATTGCCACGAAGGCACATTTTTCTTGATTACGCAGGACATCCACGTAATGCGCCAAGTTGTCTTCTGGCTTGGTATAGATGATTCCTTTGCTGTAGTTGGGTGATTGACGAATAGGTACCAGGTGGTCGGTATAGCCCAAAAAGGCAATCTTCACGCCATTCACGGTCCAGATGGAATAGGGAGGGAAGATGAGCTCTCCTTTTTTACCTTCACCCAAGTCGTGGTACATATTGGCACAGACCTTCGGTGCGGTAAGCGAACCCAGCAGGTGCTGCATGGATTTTTTGTAATAGATCACTTCCCAGTTGCCAGGAAGGTAGAGGTCGTAATCCAATGCATTTAAAATGGGCACCATGGCCTCCCCGGTAGTTTTGACGGATAGCTCTGATCCTTGAAACATGTCTCCAGTGTCAATCAAGTAGCTATGCTCCATCTTCTTCCGGTGGGTATCCAAAAAAGTTTTCAGGTGGGCATAGCCCCCTGTTTTACGGTAAACCGCCTTCCCGTTTTCCCAAAATAACTCGTCATGTGCATGGATCTGGCAGTGCACGTCGGTGGTCTGCAGGATATTGAGCGTAAAAGAAGTCGGTGCTCCTTTCGAAGTAGTTGACTTTGGGCTAGCGGTAGCGATGCTAGCCAAACCCGTGGTAGCGCCAAGGGCTCCCAATTGAGCGATAAATTTTCTCCGAGAAGATTTCATGGGTATTTTGGGTAGGTTAAGTTCCTTTTTTTCTTGGCAACACCTTGCCAAATTTAGTCTAAGGTAGGACTGGCTAAAGTCTAACTTGGTGACAGGAGTCACATCAAGGTTTTTGCCAAAGGCTGGAGACATTGATCTAGAAAAAAGAAAGTCCATTAATCACAAAAAATACAATTGCTGGAAAAACATTTCTATTTTCAAGGCAATAAAGAGATGACTTATGAAAAAATTACTTGTACTTATTTTTCTCCTCCCAATCTTCAGCGCACTCGCTCAAGAAAAAGAGGTGCTCACCAAACTAGATGCCAAGGCTGATTTCTATGGAGACCTGGCCCGCCAAATCTGGAGCAATCCAGAACTGGGGTATCTGGAAACAAACTCTTCCAAGCTCCTTCAAAAAACGCTTTCCGATGCAGGATTTAAAGTGACCGCTGGAGTAGCAAATATTCCTACGGCCTTTGTGGCAGAGTATGGATCGGGCAAGCCAGTGATTGGCATCATGGCTGAGTTTGATGCACTCCCTGGAGTGTCTCAAGAGGCAGTAGCTTTCCGTAAGCCGGTAGTGGTGGGTGGTGCAGGACATGCTTGTGGACACCATCTCTTTGGCGCTGCATCCGTAGCAGCAGGGATCTCCGTGATGGATTGGATGAAAGCCAACAAGATTAAAGGAACCGTTCGAGTGTACGGAACTCCAGCCGAAGAAGGGGGTGGAGGTAAGGTGTACATGGCCCGTGCTGGTTTGATCCAGGATGTGGACGCCATGCTTCACTGGCACCCAAGCTCTCAAAATGCAGCCGGAGCTACTTCCTCTCTAGCAAATATCTCCACAAAATTCCGATTTTATGGAGAAGCTTCCCACGCGGCAGCGGCTCCTGAGCGAGGCAAGTCTGCCTTGGACGCAGTAGAGGCGATGAACTTTATGGTCAACCTGATGCGTGAGCACGTGCCGATGCAAACGCGCATGCACTACGTGATCACAAGAGGTGGTGAAGCGCCTAATGTGGTGCCTGCATTTGCTGAATCCTATCATTACGTGCGTCACCCGGATGCTTTAGTGGTTCAACAGATTTTTGACCGTATGGTCAAAGCAGCTGAAGGTGCTGCTCTAGGTACTCAGACGCGCATGGAATACGAGGTAATCAATGGGGTGTACAACTTGCTTCCCAACGAGACCTTGGCGCGCATCATGCACAAGAACCTTGAGAAAATTGGAGGGGTGACCTATTCCCCAGAGGAGAAAAAATTTGCTGAGGAAATCATCAAGACCTATCCAGAAGGCGTAAAAGCTAGTCCGGAAGATGCTACCAAAATCGCTCCTTTTGTGGTAAGCGAAGAGGGAGGTGGCGGATCCACCGACGTGGGGGATATCAGCTGGTTGGTGCCGACAGTAGGTTTGGGTACCGCAACCTGGGTGCCTGGCACCTCTGCACATACCTGGCAGGCAGTAGCTGCTGGAGGCATGAGCATCGGTCAAAAGGGCATGATGGTAGCAGCCAAAACGCTGACCTTGACAGCTATGGATATTTTCAACAATCCAACGGTCACTGGACAAGCTTTGCAGGAACTTAACACCCGAAGAGGGGAAGGGTTTTCGTACAAGGCCCTAGTAGGAAATAGAACTGCTCCATTGGACTACAGAAAGTAAGCTGTTCATTTAGAATTAAAAGGCTGGATTTCCGCTGATGGAATTCTAGCCTTTTTTTTGTGCTTTTTTTTGAAAAATAGTACCTTAGAAAAGGCGTCTTCTCGCCAAATCCTTATTTATGCAAAGACGAACTTCCTTAAAACTTCTCGGCGCAGCAGGTGCTGGTATCGCTGGGCTTGCCTTGGTGGACTGGAAATGGCAGATTTTAGATCGCCTGGCCCATGCTGGCTTTTTTACCTATGATCAAGAGCGGCTCATTACTTCTCTCGCAGAAACTCTTATTCCGGAAGGAATTCCGGCTGGTTCAGGAGCTGCACCTATCGGTGCCTTGAGCACAGGAACAGACCAGTTTTTGATCAAATTCTTTGAAAAGTGCCTAGAAAAGGAGGAGCAAGAAATCTTAATCCAGGAGTTAAAAGCCTTGGAGAAGCGGGGTTTTGCAGCAC
>CAZPKI010000180.1:0-3431 GCA_964587015.1 uncultured Limnohabitans sp. | reverse complement strand
GAAAAAGGAACTAAAGAAAGCTAAACCAACGCCCACTTTCCTTTTTGCCTTTGGTTTCCTCGGAAGCCAAAGGTTTTTTTATGCTTACCAGGTATCGTCTGCCGTGGGATCAGATGCTTGCTGTAGTTGAATCAAGGACTCAGCCAAAGGAGAAAGTAGCAAATGAAATTGCTGCAACCTCAGTTCCAATTCTTGTAACTCCTCGTAAGAGCCTTTGGTGAAGGGATAAGGGAGTTCGATCAATTCGGCTGATTTAGAACTGAAGGGTGGTTTCACTTCCCCATCAAATAACAGCGGCCACATAGTTTTGGCACATCCTAGTCCCCAAAAATTGAGGGGATACTGCTTTGCATAGACCTGTAGCCGCTCGTTGATATCTTTAAAAAATACAAGCGTCTCTTCTAATCTGATGCGTGAACCAGCTCTAGATTTTCCTTTGGTTTTCAAGTACTTAAACTGAGATTTTCCCTGTTTCTGTCGAACCAAGTATCCTCGAAATACTTTATGATCTAGTAGCTTGCCTTGATGAAAATAACCAAGGGACGCTTGTCCCGCTCTCACCAAAGTCAAGCAGTAATGCACATCCTCTTGGACTTGAAATTTTCCTTCCGGCAGCCAATTCATCGTCCAGGGAAGAAAAAGCTTTGCCAGCCAGCTGACCTTGTTTTCAAGTAGCAACTGGTGTTTTTCGGGCAAATACCTGATTTCCCATCCCTTTTCGTCGGCTTGATCTACGAGGAGTAGGGCTTGAGCTAAGGATACAACTTGAGTTTGGGGTATTTTCATCGTAAAGCCAGTTCCATAGCTATCTTTGCACAAAGAAAGAAAACAATATGCAGGAAGAAATACAAAAAGTGTTGAATCGGATGTGCGATCCCAAGGAAGAGGAAGCCTATCACTTTGCGGACAAACTTGGAGGCATGGCTGATGAAGAGACAAAAGACTACTTGATTACCTTGGTAAAAGGAGATCAATGGGAAATAGCCTATTTGGCTTGCCGTGCTTTAGCCAAAACTTCCTGGAATGAAGAGTCTTTGGATGCCATTTTTGAAGCTATATCGGATAAAAAGAACAAAGCCATTCAAGGTGCTTTCGTTCAAATACTAGAGGAATTCAACCTAGCGGAAAGCTTTGTGGATATTTTCCGAGTGTATCTTTTCGGCAATTTTAAAGCTTCTACACTGGCAAAAGGATATTTGGACAGCGTAGAATTTGACATTACCCCAAGAACTATCCGCAAAGCCGAAAAGCATTGGAATCATTACCTACATAATCCTGAGGACGAGGAAAGCCTAGCCTTGAAGAAGCTAGAGGTAGAACCCATGCTAAAAGAGTTGAAAGACCTTTTTGAGGAGTAAGTCTACTTTATTCTCTTTTTTTGACTCCTCTGACAGCCTGTGCCTGGATAGGATCATCAGGCCAGGAATGCTTGGGATAACGCTGTTTGAGTTCTTTTTTGACCTCAAAGTAGCCAGAGGTCCAGAAGCTTTTTAAATCTCGTGTGAGTTGTACCGGTTTGTAGCCAGGGGACAGTAGTTCGATCAAAATTGGGACGCGTCCTTCATTCACTTTCGGGGTTTCAAGCATCCCAAACAGCTCCTGCAAGCGAACCGAAAGGCGAGGGGAGGTGCCATCTTCTTGGTAGTGGATGGCTATTTCGCTTCCAGAAGGCACAGTCAAATGCCTGGGTGCGATCCTTTCCAAGTTCTGCTGCTGCTCAAAAGAAAGGGAGTACATCAAGAATTGACTAAGATTCAATTTCTTCAATTCCTCATTTTTGGTAATGCCCATCAAGTAGGGTGCAAGCCAGTCTGTTGCACTTGCACATAGGACATCGATAGACCAATTTGGCCAACCCTGATTTGGATGCCAAATCGCAACTGACTGTACACGTGTTATTAATTCCCTTGCAGAGTCGTTCCAGTCCAGCAAAAATTCCCCTTCCTCATGAATGGTTTCAAGAAGTAGTTGAACAGCTAGTTCAGGGTTCACTTTGGGTAGCGGTCTATTTCCCAAGACAATCGCTCCAATACGAATCTCAGCATGTGCTTGAAGTCCCCCTTTCTTTCGATCCCATTCCAGCACCTCTTTGGTTTTGAGCATGGGAGCCAAATCCTTGGGATTCAAAGGTGCCGCCATCCAGATTTTGCCCATTCCATCACGAGCGTCCAGGTGCGCTACTGCCAACCAGGATTCGTAGGCAAGATCATCTTTATGCCCGATTTGGGCTATTTTACCATTTGCAAGTTGAAACTGTGCATTGTTTCCTGGTCGAGCTGCTGCAATCCGCTCTGGATAGGCATAGGCAAGCAACAATCCTGTCGCCCAAGGATCTACTGGGCCATTCTCAGGAGTTACGGAAAGTAGTTTGCGGTATTGAGCGGCTACTTTTTCAATCTTTTTGTAGGCAAATGCCCCATTTACCTGGCCTCGAAAGCGTCTTAATCCTTCAATTCGAAGGTTGAGGTCTACGCCAGCTTGGGATGCAAGCGGATCCTTTTCCTCTAGAATTGCCGCAATATCGGTGGCTAGCGGAAGGAGGTTTGCCTTTTTGGCATAGACGAGCATGTGGGCAATTCTCGGATGTACGGGTACCTGATGCAGTTCTTTGCCATGTGGGGTCAGTTGACCTTGCTCGAGGGCCTCAATGGCTTCCAGCACTTTTTCTGCCGACACCAAGGAATTCACTGGTGGAGGATTGAGCCATGTCATGCTGCGGATATCCTTTTTGCCCCAGACATGCATGTCGAGGACAAGGCTCGTCAAATCGGCTTCTAGAAGTTCTGGCATACGAAAATCCGCCAATTGCGCCTGCGTACCCTTTGTCCAAAGTCGGTAAGAATGACCAGCTGCCAACCTTCCTGCTCTACCGCTTCGCTGATCCGCAGAATCCTTGCTGATGCGGTGCAGTTCCAATTTGGAGAGTCCTGAGCGTGGATCAAAACGGTTGGACTTCACAAAGCCAGTATCCACGACGACGGTAACTCCTTCAATCGTTAAGGATGTTTCTGCGATATCTGTGGCAAGTACGATCTTCCGCTTTCCACTGGGATGGGGGAGTATCGCTCGCTGCTGTTCCGAGAAAGAGAGTTGTCCGAAAAGAGGAACCACAACATCTGTAGGCAAAGCCTTTTTCAAGACCTCCTCGGCCTTCCGGATTTCACCTTGACCGGGTAGAAACACCAAGAAATCTCCAGGATGTTGCTTAGTCAAGGGGATAATTTGCCTTGCTGCATCTTCTCCAATGGCATATTCATCCACTTCCTGCAGGTAATTGACTGCTACAGGATATTGCCTCCCTTTACTTTGAATAACAGGCGCATCCAAAAGTTTGGAAAGCTGTTCCGAGTCGATTGTGGCAGACATCAGCACGATGCGAAGCTCTTCTCGAAGTACCTGCTGCACCTCTCGGCAAAGCGCAAGGCCCACAT
>CAZPKI010000179.1:0-3440 GCA_964587015.1 uncultured Limnohabitans sp. | reverse complement strand
CTCGGATTCTTTTTGCCAATACAACCTCCTCATCGGCTGTCAACAGATCTACTTTTCCGATCTCTTGAAGATACTTATCAAGAGATTGTGATTCTCTGTTCGTGATCTGCTTGCTAATCTTTAGCTGCCTCATTCAGGATGAATTAATTAAAAGGGGTGAGTTAATTCGTTTATTTAATCAGAAACCTAATCAAATTAGGCGCTAGGTGCTGATTTCTCAGGTCTAGGAAGCAAAACTTTTCTGGACAACTTGAATTTACCGGTTTTCTTATCCACGTCAATTAACTTGACAGTAATCTCTTCTCCCGGTTCCAATACGCCATCCATACTCTCTAGGCGATCCCACTTGATCTCTGATATATGAAGTAAACCATCTTTGCCTGGCATAAATTCCACAAAGGCACCAAAAGCTTGAATATTTTTTACTTTACCGGTATAAACCTCTCCAATTTCTGGCTGAGCCACGATTGCCTTCACTCTGCTAATCGCCGCATCCATGTTATTTTGGTTGGAAGAGTAAATATTGATCTTTCCTTGATTGTCAATTTCTTCAATGATGACGGTGGTGTTGGTATCCTTTTGGATTTCCTGAATTACCTTTCCTCCAGGTCCAATCACTGCACCAATCAATTCTTTAGGAATCCACATCATAAATGAACGCGGAGTGTGTGGCTTCAAATCTGCTTTTGGAGCAGCCAAGGTCTTGGTGATTTCATCCAAAATATGAAGCCTTCCCGCTTTCGCTTGGTGAAGTGCTTCTTTCAAAACAGCATAATCCAAACCTTCAACTTTCAAGTCCATCTGGCAGGCCGTAATTCCTTTGGCGGTACCAGTTACTTTGAAATCCATGTCACCTAGGTGATCTTCGTCTCCTAAAATGTCGGATAAAATTGCATATTTCCCTGTTTTCGCATCAGAGATCATCCCCATAGCAATTCCTGTAACAGGCGCTTTGATCTGAACACCAGCATCCATCAATGCCAAAGACCCCGCACAAACGGTAGCCATGGAAGAGGAACCGTTGGATTCCAAAATATCAGAAACAATACGAATGGTATATGGATTTTCAGTGTCCGGAGGCAATACCTTTTTCAAGGCACGCATGGCTAGGTTGCCATGACCTACTTCTCTTCTACCTACACCTCTATTAGCCTTTACTTCACCTGTAGAAAATCCTGGGAAGTTGTAGTGCAAGTAAAACTTATTGTATCCAGAGATTACAGCTCCATCAATCATCTGCTCATCCATCTTCGTACCCAAAGTACAAGTGGTGACAGATTGAGTTTCTCCACGGGTAAATACTGCAGAACCGTGTGCAGAAGGAAGATAGTCAACAACAGACCAGATAGGTCTGATTTCGTCTAAGTTTCTTCCATCCAAACGCTTCTTCGTTTCTAGTGTAAGGTTACGAGCGGCTTCCTTGTGAATCTTATGGAAATAATGTCCAATTAAGCTAGTCTCAAATCCATGATCCTCTCCAAGACTTGATACATATTCCTCTTTAATTGCTTTCACCAAGCTAGAACGTTCGTTCTTATTGGCAATTTGGCGATTCACCGCCTCGAAAAGCTTGCCATAAGTGGCTGCTCTCATGTGTTCGTAAAGCGCAGCATCACTTTTCTCGTGGCTGTAAGCTCTTTTTTGTTCTTTACCTACCAACTTGGTCAATTCCACCTGTGCTTGGCAATGTCTTTTTATTTCTTCGTGCGCAAATTGAATAGCTTCAACCATTTCATCCTCTTGGATTTCAGAAGCTTCTCCTTCAACCATCAAAATGAAATCCAAAGAACCTGCAACAATAAACTCCAAGGTAGCTTTTGCTAAATCTACAGGCTTTGGGTTGATAACCAAGTTCCCGTCAATTTTAGCAACGCGAACCTCAGAGATTGGCCCATTGAATGGAATATCAGATACTGCCAAAGCAGCTGATGCCGCAAGACCTGCTAGCGCATCTGGAAGTACCTCTTCGTCATGAGACATTAAGGTAATCATCACCTGCGTGTCTGCATGGTAATCGTCTGGAAAAATAGGTCGGATAGCTCTATCTACAATTCGGCTGATAAGCACTTCGTAGTCAGAAAGTCTTCCTTCTCTTTTCAAAAAGCCTCCAGGAATCTTTCCTGAAGATGCAAATTTCTCTTGGTAATCTACAGACAAAGGCAAAAAATCAACCCCATCCAAAGCATCTTTCTTGGCAACTACAGTAGCCAAAAGCATCGCTTTTCCCATCCGCACTACAACAGAACCGTCTGCCTGCTTAGCTAAAGCACCGGTTTCTATACTAATTTCTCTACCATCCTGAAGCGTGATGGTTTTGGTGATCAAATTTGGTAACATATTCACGTGTTGAATTAATTCTAAATAATAAAAAATAAAGGGTTGTCGCTAAAAAAAGAAAAAAGTAAGGTTCTCAAGGAAGAGAACCCTACTTTCGAGTTATTTTCTGATTCCGAGCTCAGCGATAATTGATCTGTAGCGCTCGATTTCTCTTTTATGGAGGTAGTCTAGAAGACTTCTTCTCTTTCCAACCAATTTCATCAATCCTAATCTGGAGGAGTGATCCTTTTTGTTTGACTTCAAATGCTGAGTCAAATGCTGGATGCGGTGTGAAAAGAGGGCAATCTGTGATTCAGGAGAACCTGTATCAGTAGCAGATTTTAACCGTCCATGATTTTTAAACAACTCTTGTTTTTTCTCTGGTGTCAAATACATGATTAGCTAAATTTTATAAAACAATGACAAAGGTAAGGGTTAAAATTCAATTTTGAAACAAATAAGTCAAATAGAACGAGTCGATGGCACAAATTTACGCAGCCATTTTAGTAGTCCAGCATAAAAGTCAGATTCAAATAATCGGGCATCTTTTCTTGCCTGCCTCAAGAAAAATAATCCAAATGGGAGAAGACAAAGATTCGAAAAGATGGTTCCAAAAAAGGAATCAACTACCCCTTCCTTAGCCCACTTCTCCCCTGTTATGGTGAGCATGTAGAATAGAATAAAAAAGAGAATTGAAATTAAAACGGGAAGTCCCAGCCCTCCTTTCTTAATAATAGCACCCAAGGGCGCACCAATGAGGAACATGACAAAACAGGCAATGGCTTGACTGTACTTTTGATACCAGGCGATTTCATAGCGTCTAAACTCACGTAATTGTCCATCTACTTGGCTTTTCTTTACATCAAAAGAATTTTTAAGGTTTCTAGAATTATTTAGCGCTAGCGTAAGGGCATTGCTGAGGTAGCCTCGCTCGTAAAACATGGAATCGAGAAGTTCTTTCTCCTGCGTTGTCAAAGGCTTGGTTCGCATAACTCGAAGGGAATTTCCTACAAATATCGGCAGGCTGTCCACTTTGGGTTGTTCGGAGACACTTGAGTCGTTTTGAACAAATTGCTTGGCTTCCAACTTTTTTCGTATTGAAACGGCAGATTCTTGTTGCTCCG
>CAZPKI010000178.1:0-3456 GCA_964587015.1 uncultured Limnohabitans sp. | reverse complement strand
AATAGTCAACAGACGACGGATCACAGTCCACCGCTCACTGAATTGAACTTCAACCATTCTTTACTTTGGTTAGTGGTGCCAACGCGAATAATCACCAAACATAAGGGCCAAAGACGGTCTGAAAAAAAGGGTCTTGATTTTTACAATCAAGACCCTTTTTTGTGTTTTAGGAACAGGCAATTTTTGTGACTCGACTTTGGTGTCTGCCCCCTTCAAATGGGGTTGTTAAAAAGATTTCTGCCATCTTTTCAGCCAACTCATAGGAAATAAATCGAGCAGGGAGGGCGAGCACATTCGCATCGTTGTGCTGTCGTGACAAGGCGGCCAACTCTTCATTCCAACAAAGTGCCGCACGGATGCCTTGATGCTTATTGGCAGTAATGGCTACGCCATTTCCACTTCCACAAATCACGATTCCAAAGTCATAGTCTCCCGCTTCCAGAGCCTTGGAAAGCGGATGGACGTAATCTGGATAATCTACAGAAGCAGTAGAAAAGGGTCCAAAGTCCTGCACTTCATAGCCAAGTGTAATCAAGTGCTGCTTTAGCTGCTCCTTGTAGCCTACACCTGCATGGTCGCCGCCGATTGCAATTCGCTTTGTCATCCCTTATTAAGCTTCTTTATTTTGGTCAAATTCAGCTTGCTTCAGCGCACGTTGTTTTTCCAAACGCTTCGCAATCAAAATCCCAAGTTCATACAGTACAAGTATCGGCATGGCAATCAACAATTGGCTAATCACATCTGGCGGGGTGATAACAGCCGAAAGTATCAAAATTACCACCACGGAATGTTTTCTGTAGGATTTCAACATCTTGGAGGTCACCAAGCCAGACATCGACAAAAAGTAGACAACTACAGGCAACTGAAACATGATAGCCGATGCCAAAACCAACATGGATAGCGTAGATACGTAGGAGGTTATGTCAAACTCGTTTGCAATGCTAGGATCCAACTGGTAGTTGGCTAGAAAGTTGATCGACATTGGGGTAAGCACATAGTAGCCGAATAATGCTCCTGAAAGAAAAAGAAAGCTGACAAAGAATACCGCTCCTCGGGCAGCATTTCGCTCCTTTGCATAAAGACCTGGGCTAATAAACCGCCACACTTCATAGAACAAGTAGGGAAACGCTGCAATTAAGCCTACGACCAAACTAGAAGTCATGTGCATGGAAAATTGCCCAGTCATCTGACGGCTTTGGATGGTAAAGGGCAAATCATTGATGCAAAGTGCGGGAATGCCCACGTAATTTCCAAGATCACAAAGTACCCGATAGGTCCAAAAATCAACCTTAGAAGGGCCTAGAATCAACACTCCAAAAACAAAATCTTTGGCAATGAAGGCAGCGACCGTAAAAATTAGTACGGCAGAGACAGCTCTGAATAAATGCCATCTTAAGGCTTCCAAATGGTCCAAAAAGGACATTCCTTCTTCTTCTTCTTGGTATTGATCTAGTGCCACGTGGGTTGAGGAAAATTAGTACAACGGGAATTTAACCATCCAAGCATTGACTTCCGACTTGATTTGTGCAAGCGCAGCATCGTCAGCATGATGTTGAAGGGCTCTATCGATAAGGTCCACGATTTTTCTCATGTCCGCTTCCTTCAGTCCACGGGTAGTCACTGCAGCAGTTCCTACGCGCATCCCAGAAGTTACAAAAGGAGACTTGGTATCGAAAGGAACCATGTTTTTGTTGATGGTGATGTCCACTTTTCCGAGCGTTTCCTCAGCGAGCTTTCCAGTCAAATCCTTGTTTCTAAGGTCAATTAGCATCAGGTGATTGTCTGTTCCTCCTGAAATAAGCTTGTATCCACGAGATACAAACTCTTCTGCCATCACAGAAGCATTCAATTTGACTTGAACTACATAGTCCATGTACTCATCTGAAAGGGCCTCCTCAAAAGCGATAGCCTTGGCAGCAATGATGTGTTCCAAAGGACCGCCTTGGGTGCCTGGGAAAACACCCATGTCCAAAAGGGAGGACATTTTTCTGATTTCTCCCTTTGGCGTAGTCAGTCCCCAAGGATTATCGAAGTCTTCTCGCATCATAATCAAACCACCTCTAGGACCACGAAGTGTCTTGTGTGTCGTGGTAGTGACGATGTGGCAATGCTCCAAAGGATCGTTGAGAAGTCCTCTAGCTATCAAGCCGGATGGGTGGGAAATATCTGCAAGGAGTAAGGCATCTACTTCGTCGGCGATTTCGCGAAGACGGGCATAATCCCAGTCTCTCGAATAGGCAGAAGCACCGCAAATGATCATTTTTGGCTGCACAGCATTCGCCTTCTCAGCCACTTTATCGTAATCGATTACTCCTGTAGCTTCTTCTACTCCGTAAAAATTAGCCTGATACAGCTTTCCAGAGAAATTGACAGGTGAACCATGAGTCAAGTGTCCACCATGTGCTAGGTCAAAACCTAATATTGCATCGCCTGCATTCAAGCAAGCTAAGAAAACAGCAGCATTTGCCTGCGCACCAGAGTGCGGCTGCACGTTAGCCCAAGCAGCTCCAAATAATTTCTTAGCTCGGTCAATCGCCAGCTGCTCAATCTCATCCACCACTTCACAACCGCCATAATAACGTTTGTTCGGAAGTCCTTCCGCATACTTGTTGGTCAGCACGCTACCCGCAGCCTCCATCACTTGCTTGGAAGTAAAGTTCTCTGAAGCAATCAGTTCGATGCCTCTCTTTTGTCTGTCCTCTTCCTTGGAAATAAGGTCAAAAATTAGTGTATCTCTTTTCATAATCGAGTATAGCTAAACGAAATAAAATCAGTCGGGAAATGTAAAACCGTGGGTGAATTTGGAAATTCAAAAATAGCCTTAAAGTCCTGATTATCCAATCCAATGGTCCACTTGTAACTTACTTAAATTGAAATTTCTCTTTAGTGGCTAAAAAACCAATCCCCTTTTCCATTATTGAAGAGAAATGCAGTACTTTAAAGGCTAATTCAAGGAGTTATGGATTTTTTATTTCGACCTGCAACCTATTTTTCTGAAGGCATCACTTCTGTGCTCCTGCTGCGATTGCATTACCCAGAAAGTACGTGGGGGGAGCAGATCAGCATCTATGGACATGCAATAGATCAAAAAATTCAGTACGAAGCAGTGGACTTTTACGGCAATGACTACCTCCTGTACCCGAGTTCAAGCGAAGAGCCCTTAAGCTTGGAGGAAGTAATCTACCTGATTGAAGGGATGCAGCTCAACCAAGATGGAATCGAAGGCAATATGGAATTGGTGCTCGATGGCTTTCCAGAAACCGAAAGCGACTGGTACCCACAGCTAAAAAGTTACTTTGAAGCCAAGCGAAAGCAAGTAGGCTTAGATTAAAAATCAAAAATTGGAACCTTGGTGTAGCTCAGCTCCTTGAGTCGCAACCAGCAGGCATAGGTTTTAAAATCCAAACATTCGGTAAGCACCACACCAGGTAATTTTACTTTTTTGAGTCGGTAGCT
>CAZPKI010000177.1:0-3475 GCA_964587015.1 uncultured Limnohabitans sp. | reverse complement strand
GGTTTGTCGTCTGTCGAGGATTATCCGCAGTAATTCAAAGAAATTTTAAGCTACAGCTGAGATTGCGGATAATCATATCCTAGCTCAATCCTTTTGGATTAACTCATCTCCTACTCTGACGATACCGGGAGTTAAGGCGACGGCATTTTGTCCAAAGTACACCTTATTGTTTACCGTTCGGTAGGTAGCCAAGGTAGCAAGCGGCTCTTTTCCCTTCTCTGCCGTCTGCTGATTGACCGTGATTAGGACACAACGCCCACAGGGCTTGACCACCTGGAATCCCACCTCGCCAATTTGGAGTTCCTTAAACTGATCCTCTGCATTGGCCTCTCCTCCTGAAAAAACCATATTGGGCCGAAACCGATCCATCCCCACAGGTTCATTCAATCTTTGATTCAGGTCATTAAGAGAAGACTGCCCAATTAGGACATAGGGCATCCCATCTGCAAAGCTCACCGACTCCTCATGCACTGCATAGCGGGAATCCATCTTTCGCTCGGAACTTTCTGGCATCACCACCAGATCCAATTCCATCCCTAAAAAATCACTAAACCAACGACTCACCTCATCGGATACCAGCCTGGCAAGTACTTCATCTCCCCAGATCTGAACCGACAGCTCTTGGGGGGAAATCAAATCCAAGTCAAAGGCAATTCGTTGAGAGGGGTCAACCTTAGAATAAACCTCCAATTGCGTATCTCCAAGTACCACTTGCAAAAGTGCCAATTGAGGATAGGTCCTCTGGGTCACAAACTCCCCCTTTTTGTCCACCAGCATCCACCTTCGATCGTATCGAAAGCCCCTTTCCTCCACCAAAGCTTGGCGAACAGAAATTCCCCCCAAGGATTTGATGGGATAGAGGTAAATTTCTTGAAGGACAAAGGCACTGCTCATGACTTAAAACTACAGGAAAAATTGGAGTCATGCCAATTCTTAAGCAGTTGAAGGACGGGGAAGAGCGAAGTATGACAGAAAAGACAGGCATCAAGTCCCATTTCGTGACAAATTTTAGCCCCCAAAGGGACTGTTGCAGTCATTATTATGACAAACTGACACCAAAAAGTCGAAAAGGCAAGATGGCATAACCCTTGAATAAGGTGCTTTGTCTTTCAAAAAGAAAACATACAAAACCAACATACACATGGGAAAAATTATAGGCATTGATTTGGGTACTACCAACTCCTGCGTAGCTGTAATGGAAGGTAACGAGCCCGTAGTCATTCAAAACAGCGAAGGAAGAAGAACAACTCCTTCTATCGTTGCTTTTCTTGACAATGGAAATGGCGAGCGAAAAGTAGGTGATCCTGCCAAACGTCAGGCGATTACCAACCCTGCCAACACCATCTCTTCCGTAAAGCGATTTATGGGGAAGAAATTCTCAGAAGTTTCTGCAGATAAAAAACACGCCTCCTACAAAGTAGAGCAAGGCACAAACGATACAGTGACTGTCAAAATCGGCGACCGCTCTTATACCCCACAGGAACTTTCCGCAATGATTCTTCAAAAAATGAAGAGCACTGCAGAGGATTTCTTGGGCCAGACAGTGACCGAAGCAGTCATCACCGTACCTGCTTACTTCAACGATGCGGAGCGTCAAGCAACTAAGGAAGCTGGACAAATCGCAGGCTTAGAAGTAAAGCGAATCATCAACGAGCCTACTGCTGCTGCCCTTGCTTATGGCATGGACAAGAAAAACCAAGACATGAAGATTGCGGTCTATGACTTGGGCGGAGGAACATTTGATATTTCCATCCTTGAACTTGGAGACGGCGTATTCGAAGTGAAGTCTACCAACGGTGACGTACACTTGGGTGGAGATGATTTCGATCAGGTGGTTATCGACTGGTTGGCTTCTGAGTTCCAAGCTGAAGAACAAATCGACCTTAGACAAGATCCAATGGCACTTCAGCGCCTGAAGGAGGCGGCTGAAAAAGCAAAAATTGAGCTTTCCAGTTCGGCCTCTACCGAAATCAACTTGCCCTACATCACTGCTACGCAAACAGGTCCAAAGCACTTGGTTCGAAACTTGAGCAGATCGAAGTTTGAGCAGCTTTCCGAAACCTTGGTAAGGCGATCTATGGATCCTTGCATCAAGGCATTGAAAGATGCTGGCATGACTGCGGCAGACATTGACGAAGTGATCTTGGTTGGCGGTTCTACCCGTATCCCTAAAATCCAGGAAGAAGTAGAGAAGTTCTTCGGAAAAAAGCCTTCCAAAGGAGTGAATCCTGACGAGGTGGTAGCTATCGGAGCTGCTATCCAAGGTGGGGTATTGACAGGTGAGGTGAAGGATGTCCTTCTTCTAGACGTGACTCCTCTTTCTCTTGGAATCGAAACCATGGGCGGGGTATTCACCAAGTTGATCGAATCCAATACCACCATTCCTACTAAGAAGTCGGAAGTATTCTCTACCGCTGCAGACAATCAGCCAGCTGTAGATTTGCACATCCTTCAGGGCGAGCGCCCAATGGCAAAGGACAACCGTTCCATTGGTAGATTCCAGCTTTCCGATATTCCACCAGCACCACGAGGTGTGCCACAAATTGAGGTAACCTTCGACATTGATGCAAACGGAATCTTGAATGTATCTGCCAAGGACAAGGGTACTGGCAAGGAGCAGAAGATCAAAATCGAAGCTTCTTCTGGCCTTTCAGCAGAGGATATCGAGCGCATGAAGCGTGAGGCAGAAGTAAATGCCTCTGCGGACAAGCTTGAGAAAGAGTCCATCGAAAAACTAAACCAAGCAGACAGCTTAATTTTCCAAACCGAAAAGCAGCTGAAAGAATACGGCGACAAGCTTTCCGAAGGAAACAAAGCGAACATCAGCGCTGCTGTGGATGCCCTAAAGTCAGCGCATGGATCCAAAAATCTAGAAGGAATCGACGCGGCCATGGCCAACCTAAACAGTGCATGGGAAGCAGCTTCTACAGAAATGTATGCTGCAAGCCAGGGTGCTGGTGCAGGACCAGAAGCCGGAGAAAGCAATAGCACCACAGGTGATGGGGTGTCTGATGTGGACTACGAAGAAGTCAGCGAAGACAAAAAATAAGTACCTAAAGCAGCACCTGTTTGATACAGGTGCTGCCTCAGTTTGAGGGCCAAGAATCAAGATCTTTTCGTCGTGACTCTTGGCCTTTTCTTTCATTCAACCAGAAGCGCATGCAATTGACCGCCGACAATAAATTGAAAAAGCTAATCATCGTGGGAGATCGGGTATTGATCCGATTGAAAAAGCCAAACGAAAAAACTGGCTCTGGACTCTACCTCCCTCCTGGGGTGCAGGAAAAAGAAAAAGTGCAGCAGGGATACATCATCAAGGCAGGTCCAGGATATCCTATTCCCCTGCCTATGGAAGATCAGGAGCCTTGGATGGAGACAGAGGAAAAAACGCGCTATGTCCCACTTCAAGCAAAAGAAGGAGATTTGGCTATCTTTTTACTCAACGGAGCACATGAAGTGGTCTACGAAGGCGAAA
>CAZPKI010000176.1:0-3526 GCA_964587015.1 uncultured Limnohabitans sp. | reverse complement strand
GAAATCGTCTTATGGACCGGGATTGCTTTGATGTCTTTTTCCTCCTTATCCAATTGGCAGTATGTCACCTTAATCTCTCCGCTCTTCACGTACTTCCTACTAGTTTACATCAGTGGTGTACGGATTCTGGAAGCATCGGGTATGGAAAAATGGGGGCATTTAGAAAGTTATCAAGAATACATCCGTTCCACCCCTTCCCTAGTCCCGTTTTCTAAGCTGTTAACCAACAAAAAACATTCGGGAAGCTGAAGACAAATTTCAACTTGAACTATCAAAAGTTTTACAGCCTAAGCCTAGCTAATCCCGAGAAATCCTCCCTGCAAAAGCGGGATTATAGCTTCAGCTAATGTACTAGCCTCCCGGGTTTGACAGCTTTGAATCAAACCAGTTGAAGGCATCCTCTTGCATCTTCAGGTCAAACCGATGCCCCCCAGGATAGAAGGCGGATTTGTATTGGGATTCCGCACCAGCTTTTTTATAGATAGCTGCAAGCATGCGGTCTGCTCGTTGCATTTCAGACAGCGTGAAGAGTTGATCGTGCTCGGCATTCTGCACAAAGATGGGTAGCGGCACCCGAAGGCCGAGAATTTCGGGGTAGTCTAGGTCCCTCGTAAATCCTGGCGGGTAGATCATCCAAGTATGTGTATGGCTTTTGTTGAGACAAAGGTCTCGCCAGGTGGTCATCATTCCGACACAACAAGCAGCAGCGATGCGGTCGTCCAAGCCAGCTAAATAAAGCGTACGTAAGCCACCACCCGACAGCCCACAGCAACCGATCCGGCTGACATCCACATCCTCACGTGAGCAAAGGTAGTCGAGGGCTCGCTGATCGTCACCCACCACCACTCCCGGCACTGTGGTCCCAGCGCACAGGAGACTCTTCGCGACACTATGTTCATACTGGCTCGACCAGCGGTTGTAAGCCAGGATATCTCGTTCGTTGTCTGGGGCTCCTTCTTCCGCAGCCCCCCGCAAGGCTTTTGGAACCTGTGCCAGGCCAATTCTCCTGCTGCCAAAAAGAAAAGCATCTGGTACAAGAACGGCATAACCGCGACGTGCCAGCTGATTAGCCCACCAGACGCCTCCATAGTATTCATCTACGTGTTGCTTGTGGAGTGGATCCACATCCCTGCCAGCACGGCTAATCTTCTGGTGCCCATAATACTTTTTTCCTGAGTGATCGTGCATCGCAAGGATCGCCGGTAGTTTACCTTTGGCATTGGAAGGCTTGAGAAACATCGCGTTGGTCGGTGGGCCGTAAGGCAAGTCCCACTGCAAGTGTTGGATGGTCAATCCTTCGAATTCTACCTCTTGCAAGACCTGAGCTTTGGGGACTCCACCTGAGTCGGGCATCGCAAGACAGTCTAGCAGTCGCAACCTTGCTTTTTTTCGCCAGCTGTCAATTTCGCTACGGTTGAATTCATCTCGCAAAAAAGAAAGTTTCGCGGGGGCATCCCCCAGCATTTTATCGGCCCAAGGACCATACTCCCCGAGTACATTTTCGAATGCGGTGGGTGCGGATGGATTCGTTTGTGCTTGGGCGGGAGTCGATACAAGTTCAGGTAAGGTGCCACTGAGGGCGATGCCTCCGACTGTGACTATGCCTGCGTGTTGGAAAAAATCTCGGCGCGTGATTTTGCTCATAAGAAGGCTCATTTATGAAAATATCTAGTAATATAAAAAAACCTCCTGAATTTGAAGTGCCCCCAACAAGTGTCTAACTTTTTGGGGGCACATCATATGGGACAGCCTAAACTAGATTAGCAAGATCATTCACCGTTTTGGATCCTAAGACTTTTAGGGTGGCATCTCGCACCGCCACCATGGTGGCGTGTAATCCACAATTTTTCTCATCGCAATTTTCGCAGCGCTCGTAAAAATTCAGGCTGGCACAAGGCAACATGGCAATGGGTCCCTCGATATTTCGGATGATCTTTGCCAACGGCGTGTGAACTGCCTCTTGGTTGATAAAATAGCCTCCGCCTTTTCCCTTTTTGCTGCTTAAAACCTCCATCTTCTTGAGTTCAAGAAGAATATTTTCCAAAAACTTTAAAGGTATTTGCTTCTCGCTCGCAATCTGTGCAATGAGTATAGGCCCTTCCGTCTTGTGTTCAATAAGGTATTGAAGCGCCTGCAAAGCGTATTGGGTTTTTTTATTGAGCATTGAACTATTTTCTGAATAACGAGTACAAGTTACAAGAAAATGTTCAATGCTCTCTTGGCCTTAATTCAATTTGGAGAAGGCTTGCTCAAAGTCATTTTTGATGTCTTCAATATGCTCGAGACCCACACTAATCCGAATCAAATTTGGAAGTACGCCAGCTTGTTTTTGTTCCGCTTCCGAAAGTTGCTCATGCGTAGTAGAAGCGGGATGAATGGCCAGCGTTTTGGCATCTCCTACATTGGCCAAATGACTTACCAATTCAAGGGAGTTGATAAATTTCTTTCCATTCTCAGCGCCTCCTTTGATGCCAAATTGCAAAACCCCTCCAAATCCATTTTGCAAATACTTTTTGGCGAGCAGGTGATAGGGACTAGAGGCTAAGCCTGGATAATAGACAAAGTCCACGGAAGGGTGGCTTTCAAGCCAAGTAGCAAGGGTAAGGGCATTTTCTGCATGCCGATGCACCCGAAGTGATAGGGTCTCAAGTCCTTGAAGCAGCAAAAATGAATTAAATGGGCTCAGCGAGGGCCCAAAGTCCCGCAATCCCTCCACTCGAGCACGAATAATGAAAGCAACATTTGGAAGCCCCAGTGGATTTCCTTCGCCAAAGACATCCCAGAACTTGAGTCCATGGTATCCTTCCGAAGGTTCTGTAAACTGAGGAAACTTTCCATTGCCCCAGTTGTAGTTTCCTCCATCCACAATCACCCCACCAATGCTTGTGCCGTGCCCGCCAATCCATTTGGTCGCGGACTCCACCACAATATTGGCTCCATGCTTGATGGGTTGGGCAAGGTAGCCCCCAGCACCAAAGGTGTTGTCCACTACAAGTGGGAGATCGTGTTTCCGAGCTAAGGCTGCGAATTTTTCAAAGTCGGGAATATTCAATCGTGGATTTCCAATCGTTTCAAGGTAAATCGCTTTGGTTTTCGAATCAATTAAGGTTTCAAAAGCCGAAGGTTCATCGCCGCTTGCAAATCGTACTTCTACTCCCAGTCGCTTGAAGGCAACTTTAAATTGATTGTAGGTACCGCCATAGATAAAGGAACTACTGATAAAGTTGTCTCCAGCTTGCAACAGATTGTTTAAGGCTATAAACTGGGCGGCTTGTCCCGATGCAGTAGCCAAGGCGGCCACCCCTCCTTCCAAAGCCGCTACCCTTTTTTCAAAAACATCGGTGGTAGGATTCATGATTCGGGTGTAGATATTCCCAAATTCCTTCAAGCCAAATAGGTTGGCGGCATGGTCCGTGTTTTTAAAAACGTAGGACGTCGTCTGGTGGATAGGTACTGCTCGAGAGCCAGTGACTGCGTCAGGTTCTTGCCCCGCATGCAGTTGGAGAGTTTCAAAATGTAAGTTAGT
>CAZPKI010000175.1:0-3527 GCA_964587015.1 uncultured Limnohabitans sp. | reverse complement strand
TTGCCGATGTAGCAAAATGGGCAAGCGATATCGGACCAAATTTCAATTTTCATCTGATTTTTTGTTTCTTCATGTGGTAAACAGCATCAGTCACAAAGAGTTCCCAAAATTTTGAAAACAAAAGAATGCCCCTCCTGTGCTATGGAAGTCGAAAATTCGATTTCCATTTGTCCTATCTGTCAATTTGAATTTCCAAAACGTGCACCTTGGATTACAGGAATGGCTATCTTTTTACTTATAGTTTGGTTACTTTCCTACCTCCTTTAATACCAACCTCATGAAAAAACGTTCCTTTTTAAAATATTTTGCTGCCCTAGGCCTTGGAGGATCCTTACTTCCTTCTGAACTAAAAGCCTTTGATTTCGATGCCTTGGATTGGGAGCGGGAGGATATTTGGGATCAACTGCGGGCTGGCTATCGGCTCAAACCCGATTACCTGAACTTTGAGAATGGCTACTATTGCTTTCTCCCAGAAGAACTGCTTGAAAAATACATTGCACATGTTCGTGAGATCAACTATCAAGCCTCCCATTACATGCGTGGAGTTCAGTTTGAAAATAAAGCTAAATCTGCTGCCGCATTAGCCACTTTGGTAGGTGCTTCGCCCGAAGAGGTGGTATTGACTCGAAATACGACCGAGTCCTTAGACTTGATTATTTCTGGCTATCCTTGGCAGGCCGGTGACGAAGCGGTCTTTGCCAACCAGGACTATGGGACCATGCAAACCATGTTTGAACTGGCATCCAAACGATGGGGAATCAAAACCGTGAAAGTGGACATTCCCATGCATCCCAAATCGGATGAAGAAGTAGTGGAGGTTTATCGAAAGGCAATTACGCCCAAAACCAAGCTGTTGATGGTGCCACATATCGTCAATATCACGGGTCATATCCTTCCCGTGCGGAAAATTGCCGACATGGCGCATGCTCAAGGAGTAGAAATCATGTTGGACGGCGCGCATGCAGTGGGACATTTTACCTTTAGCATGAAAGATCTGGATTGCGATTATTATGGATCCAGTTTGCACAAGTGGCTAAGTGTCCCCTTAGGCGCAGGCTTACTTTTTGTGAAAAAAGAAAAGATTTCTAAAATCCAACCCCTTCTGGCGCCTGGTAACTTGAACTTGACCAGCATTGCCTACCTCAACCACATTGGTACTCACCCTGCGGCTACGGATTTGACGGTACTGGATTCCATTGCTTTCCAAGAGAAAATCGGTTCCAAGCGAAAAGAAGATCGACTTCGCTTTATCCAAAAGTACTGGTCTGATCAAGTACGAAATGTCCCAGGCATTCGTGTAAACACTCCCGAAGATCCTGCTCGATGCTGTGGTATTGGAAATGTCTGGGTAGAAAAATACAGTCCTACAGCTATGGGAAAAATACTGATGGACAAATACAAGATATTTACCGCTCCGATTGATGGTGCCGGAGTACAAGGTGTGCGTGTCAGTCCAAACATTTACACCAGTACAGCAGACTGCGATGTGCTGGTAGCAGCTTTGAGAGAAATGGCGCAATAAATTCGAGAAAAATTGAAAAAGGGGGCTAATCACGAGTGGATTAGCCCCCTTTTTTTATGAATTGCTAAAAAAAATAGGGTTTTGCATAAATTATTAATATAAACACTTGCAATTCATTGCAGGAGATACAACATTTGCAGCCTCAAATTATGGATAATCAAACGCACACGGCCTATTTGTTCCTGTTGTCTTCGACAAAGGCAGGAGGTTCGTTGGTGTCCACTACTTTTTCAGCTGCACGCTTGAGGCAGTCCCTTAGGGTTTAACCCTATGTACATCTTGCATTCCTATGTGGAAAGCACACCCAGCACACCCCTATCCTATTTAAATCAATTTACTTGCACCGTCCCCAACAGGAATGCAATTAAAAACCTAAACAATGGAAGAATTAACATTCCGTATTCAAGTAGCCGACAGCTCACATAAAGTTTATGCCAACCAAATCGCAGCAGAGATGGAAGACTCTGCAAAAGCGAGAGGAACAGGGATTGCCAAACGAAGTCCCGCCTATTTGGAAGCCAAAATGGACGAGGGAAAAGCAGTAATTGCATTGACCAATGAAGGGAAATGGGCAGGGTTCTGCTACATTGAAGCATGGGGACATGGCAAGTTTGTGGCCAACTCAGGTTTAATTGTGGCTCCTGACTACCGGCAGTATGGCTTAGCACGAAAGATTAAGCAGGAAGTGTTTAAACTGAGCCAGGAAAAATATCCAGAATCCAAGATATTTGGATTGACTACTGGTGCTGCTGTGATGAAAATTAATTCAGAATTGGGATACATCCCCGTATCTTACGCTGCCCTGACGGACGACGAAGAGTTTTGGAAAGGATGTCAAAGTTGTGTCAATTTTGAAATATTAATGTCCAAAAAAAGACAAAACTGCTTGTGTACGGCTATGCTTTACGATCCAGCTGATAAAAAGAAATAGATTTACCCAATGATCTTGGATTGGTCTCGGAACTGAATAATTCATTGCACACTCAAATTCAACAATTCAACTCAACTGTTGACCTCATGAAAAAAGTAGTTTTAGCCTATAGCGGAGGATTAGATACCACCTATTGTGCACTTCACCTCTCCAAAGATTTGGGGCATGAAATTCATGCTGTTTTAGTGAATACAGGTGGATTTTCTGCCAAAGAACTCCAAGACATTGAACAGCGTTCGCACGCTTTAGGAGTCGCTTCCTTTCGGATTTTAGATGTGGTTCAAGACTATTACCAGTCGGTGATCCGCTTCCTTGTCTATGGAAATGTGCTCAAAAATGACACCTATCCCCTCTCAGTTTCCGCAGAGCGCATCGTACAAGCCAAATCCATCGCGGAATATGCGAAGTCCATTGGAGCGCAGGCCGTAGCCCATGGTTCTACTGGTGCAGGAAATGATCAAGTTCGATTTGATATGATTTTTCAAATTCTTGCTCCCGACGTGGAAATCATCACTCCTATCCGCGATCTAAAGCTCAGTAGAAAAGCCGAAATTGACTACCTCAAAACCCATGGAGTATCCATGAATTTTGAGAAAGCAGCCTATTCGGTCAACAAAGGAATTTGGGGCACCTCTGTAGGTGGAAAGGAAACCTTGACTTCCTCTGAATTCCTACCTGAAGAAGCCTGGCCTACTCAAGTAACCGAAAATGAGCCAAAGGAAGTGAAATTGACTTTCGTTCAAGGGGAAATCAAAGGGGTGGATGGAGTATCCTATTCCAGTTCAGTCGATGCCATCTTGAAACTGCAATCCCTTGCGGTACCATTTGGCATTGGACGTGATATCCATGTGGGCGATACCATCATCGGAATCAAAGGTCGCGTAGGCTTTGAAGCAGCTGCTCCTGTAATTTTAATCAAAGCGCATCAGTTGCTTGAAAAGCATACCTTGACCAAATGGCAAGCATATTGGAAAAAGCAAGTAGCCGAGTTTTACGGAAACCATCTCCACGAGGGCCACTTCTTGGATCCTGTGATGCGCAATTTTGAGACTTTTCTTGAAAGTACGCAAGAGC
>CAZPKI010000174.1:0-3530 GCA_964587015.1 uncultured Limnohabitans sp. | reverse complement strand
ATTCGGGAATCTTCCCATTGATGGTGATCCGTTTTTGTTCCAACAGTCCATCCGCAGCTCTACGAGAGCAAAAGCCTACTTCGCTGAGGTATTTATTGATTCGAATGGAGGATTCTTGACTCATAAAACTAGGCTCGTAGGATTCAATTAAACGAGCAAGGTGTATGCTCGAAGGGCCAAGGCTTATTTTTTCGCTTTGCTTGCACTTGCCAACAAGCGATCATCCACTGTTGGATCTATTGCTGCCAAGAGCTTCATTACTTCGGCCTTTTTTTGAGTAAAAGCGGTTAGGTTGGCCTGAGAAACGGGCTCAGTTGGAGGGATGGTTTCCTTTAGCCAATCTTCTTGCTTTCCATTTTTCCAAAAACGAAAGCAGAGGTGAGGTCCTGTCGCTAGTCCTGTGCTACCGACATAGCCAATGACTTGCCCTTGCTTCACCCGGTCTCCTCTTCTAAGATTTCTGCTGATTTTAGAGAGGTGTAAGTACTGGGTGGTATAAGTTTCGTTGTGTTTGATCTTTACATAGTTCCCGTTTGCAGCGGAGTAGCTTGCATCTTGAACGGTTCCATCTCCCACTGATCGTATCTCTGTTCCTGTGGGAGCGGCATAGTCTGTGCCTAAATGTGCTTTGTACCTTTTTTGTACCGGATGAAATCGGTTTAAATTGTATCGAGAGCTGATCCGAGTATATTTCAAGGGGTCCCGAAGAAAGGCTTTTTTGAAACTTTCACCGGCCTGGTTGAAGAAGGTAAGTTGGCCATTTTGTTCGAATGGGATGGCATGCATCTCCTCTCCTTTGTGGTTGAAATAAGCGAAATGAATTCCAGAGATGGAGACGACTTGCTCTTCGATCACTTTTTCTTCAAAAACTACTTTGAACACATCTCCTTTTTGTAAGGCCTGAAAATCCACCGACCATCCGTAAAGATCTGCAAACTCATCAATTAGTTCGGGAGAGATGCCCTTGTCAACCATGGCATTGTACAAGGAGCTGGTAATAATACCTCCCACTTCTCTTTTTCGAGTCACCGCTGGCTTTTCCGCTTTGTGAATGGTGGCAGAATCGAGGTTAAACACCACGTATTCGGCGGGGTTGGGTTCGTAAATTAAAAAATGTGCCTTGGAAGAATTGGGCGGGGTAATGACAGTGAATTTTTTATCTGCCGCAATCCTACGAACATCGAATACTTCAGCAGATTTTTTGGCTAGCTCATCAATGATCTGGTAGGGCACATTGAAGGGTGTCAGTAAGGTGGCAAGGGTTTGATTTTTTGCGACTGTCCCTTCCACAATATTCAATCCGGTAACATTGATGCCGTAGAGAAACTGTTCCTTGGGAGTAGAAAGACTATCCGTATTGGATTCCTTTTGCGCTGAAAACCATTTTGGGAATAGCCCCAAATCGGCTTGATACACTCCGATTAGGAGTATAGACAACAGCAAAGCGATCGATCCAATCCAATTTTTTTTCATCAGCAACTAACCAAGCCTATCAGGCCACAATTTTTTTGGGCCTCCAAGCAAGCCAAAAGATGTCTTTTTTCCTAGAAAACAGACACAAATTAGACACCAAAGGCTCTTTTTTAACCATAATTGACATTTTTCGAATACAGAAATCGATTGACTGAAGGGATGATAAGGCCAGAGATTTTAGGTTTCAATGCCAAAAAATAAAAGAAAAATAGACTTCAGTAGGTGAATCTTAGCATAGAGCTATCGTTCTGTGTCGCATTTATTTATCTTTGGGCTCCCAAAAATTAGGAATAAGTCATGTTAAGAACGCATACCTGTGGCGAACTTCGCCTTCATCATGTCCATCAACAAATCACTTTGGCCGGCTGGGTACAGCGCGTTAGAAATAAAGGAGGCTTGATTTGGGTAGACTTGAGGGACCGCTATGGGCTTACCCAGTTGATTTTTGAAGAGGGCTCTACAGACAAAAGCTTGCTCGAAAAAGCAGCCCAGCTAGGAAGAGAATTTGTGGTGCAAGCCACAGGCACGGTGGTGGAGCGAACTTCCAAGAATGATAAAATGCCGACAGGAGATATTGAAATCAAGGTGGAGGAACTCACCGTATTGAATTCCGCCAAAGTCCCTCCTTTTATTATTGAAGATGATACAGACGGTGGGGATGAACTCCGTATGCGGTACCGCTACCTAGATCTTCGTAGAAATGTGATCCGCGAAAAACTACAGCTCCGTCACCGAATGATGCAGGAAACTAGAAGCTACATGGATAAGCAACAGTTTATTGAAGTAGAGACTCCTGTACTCATCAAATCAACCCCAGAGGGAGCGCGGGACTTTGTCGTGCCTAGCCGAGTGAATCCAGGTGAATTTTACGCCTTGCCTCAATCCCCACAAACCTTCAAACAGCTCTTGATGGTCAGCGGCTTTGACCGTTATTTTCAAATTGTAAAATGCTTCCGCGACGAAGATTTGCGTGCAGATAGGCAGCCAGAGTTTACGCAGATTGACTGTGAAATGGCTTTTGTTAATCAGGAGGATATCCTCAATACTTTTGAAGGCCTGGTTAAACACCTATTCCAATCCGTAAAAGGAGTGGATTTGGGTCATGTTCCTCATTTGACCTATGCCGATGCCATGAAGTACTATGGCAACGATAAGCCGGACCTGCGCTTCGACATGAAATTTGTGGACTTGACTTCCCTTGCCAAAGGAACTGGCTTTGCCGTAATCGATCAAGCGGAAATTGTCTTGGGTATCTGTGCCAAAGGGGCAGGAGAATACACGAGAAAGCAATTGGATGAGCTGACCGAATGGGTGAAGCGACCACAAATAGGAGCCAAAGGATTGATCTATGTACGCTACCAGCAAGATGGCATCCTCAAGTCCAGTGTGGATAAATTCTATTCTCAAGAGCAGTTGAAGGCTTGGGCTGATGCCCTTGGAGCAGTTCCTGGGGATTTGATTTTAGTGCTGAGTGGAGATGAAAAATCTACGCGTAAGCAGCTCTCAGAACTTCGACTTAAAATGGGTGAGGAGCTAGGATTAAGAGATAGATCCGTGTTTGTGCCGCTTTGGGTGGTTGACTTTCCGCTACTGGAATGGGATGAGGAATCTCAGCGCTTCCACGCCATGCATCACCCCTTCACTTCTCCAAAGCGAGAAGATATCCCATTGTTGGAGTCTGATCCAGGAGCAGTGCGAGCCAATGCCTATGATTTAGTCATCAATGGGGTAGAAGTGGGAGGGGGATCCATCCGTATCCACGATCGTGCTACCCAGCAGTTGATGTTTACTCACCTTGGATTTACCGAAGAAGAGGCGCAAAAGCAATTTGGCTTTTTGTTGGAGGCCTTTGAATTTGGTGCTCCTCCACACGGAGGCATTGCCTTTGGATTTGACCGACTATGTGCCATTTTCGGAGGCTCTGATTCCATCCGAGATTACATCGCCTTCCCTAAAAACAATTCGGGCAGAGACGTGATGATTGATTCTCCAAGCACCCTAGACGAGGCACAACTGGCGGAATTATCTATTCGGGTGGCATTGAAAAAATAGTTACA